>JALEUS010000046.1 GCA_022780765.1 Bacilli bacterium
TGTTTAATGTGCTATAAAAAAAAGACAATACCTATCGTATCGTCTAAAGTGGTTCTATCTTCCTTCATCCTTAAATAAGAGATAATCACAGATGCTGAAGATATTTTAAGTATAGTGGCGGAGCGACAGGGATTTGAACCCTGGCACGATGTTATTCGTCTATGAGCTTTCCAAGCCCACCCCTTCAGCCTCTTGGGTATCGCTCCATCTTTAGCAACAATATTTTAATAATTTTAATCATATTGTCAAGATATAATCATTTAATTGTCTACATCATGCATTCAGAACCGCTCTTATAGTCCAACAATAAAAGAAAAAAGACTCTATCTAGTGATATAATTTTCATATGGATTTTAAGATAACAAAACTGGAAGATAATCAGAGAATAGATAAATTTGTAAAAAGAGCACTCAAAGATGCTCCGCCATCTTTTATATATAAAATGTTCAGAAAAAAAGATATCAAAGTCAATGGAAAGAGAGTGGATATAGATTACATATTAAAAGAGAACGACCATGTCTCTATCTACATCAAAGAAGAACTTTTATCTGAGTTTAAAAAAGAAAAGAAATTAACACCTGTCAAAGCTAATTTCACTATTCTGTACGAGGATGAAAACATCTTGGTTGTCGATAAACCTAAAGGATTATTAGTCCATGAAGATGAAAGCCACTGCTTATATAACATGCAGAACATGGTCTTAAATTATCTTCAGAAAAAAGGTGAGTGGGACAAAGATGACAAGACCGGTTTTATTCCTTCTCCTGCACATAGACTTGATAGGAACACTGCTGGTATTTTGATCTTTGGAAAGAATCTTCCTTCTTTGAGACAACTTTTAGAGCTGTTTAGAGACAAAGAAATGATTGAAAAAAAATACACTCTTCTTGTAAAAGGAATGACTAGCAAAGAAGGAATCATCGATCTTCCTTTAGTCAAAGACAGCGATAAAAAGCTGGTCAGAGTAGATAAGAGATCAAAGTTTGCAAAAGAAGCTTTAACCAAGTACAGAAGAATCAAATATTTCGACAGCGATTACTCTCTTGTGGAAGCGACTTTGTTGACTGGAAGAACACATCAGCTGAGGGTACACTTCTCTTATATCTCTCATCCAATAGTCGGAGATAGCAAGTACGGAGATTTCAAAGTCAACGAGGAGTTTTTAAAAAGATTCTCTTTAAAGAGCCAGTTTCTCCACGCGACCTACTTTGCTTTCAAAGATAATTTAGATGGATACCTATCCTATCTCAAGGGCAAGGTTTTCATCTCAAAGCTCAGCGAGAAAGAAGAAGAGATACTTCAAGGACTATGATATGACACTCTCTTTACTGATTCTCTTTCTGCTCATCTTATTTTTAATACCGAGCATCATCTTGCCTTCAAATAATCTGAGAAGATATGTCTTCTCTTTTCTTCCAGGTTCGATAGTTTTCTTCTTCTTTTTCTTCATCTTTTTAAATTTTCCTAAGTACGAATCAGATTTTGGAACCTTTATTTCTCCAATGTTTTCCTTCATCTTATCTCCTTATCCTGAACTGTCAAAAAAAGAGATCACTCATCTATCTTCCTACATGTTTTTACTCATCTTATACATCTTCCTTTACATCGTTTCATACGTGATAACAAAGATATATTTCATAGGTAAAAATCCTCATATCAAAAAAGCTACCAACTACATCTCAAGAGTAGCTTTATCTGCTAGTTTCATTCTTTTCACTGGAGTATTTCTTTCGATAATACTGGTGGAGATAAGAGAGATAATTCCTATCAGAGATGGAATATTATCTCCAATTTTCTCTGCTATATACAGAATAGAGGCCTGATATGACAGGGGAAATGAGATTTTATCTTTTAGCGGAGATGAGCGGATGGAACTGCACAAGCTACAGCTACAGTTACAGCGACTTTTTAAAAAACTCAAATGCATACAAGATACTAACAGACAATATCCACGAAGTAAAAAAACATATAACTCACAGAGCTGAGAGCATTTTACAAGCCTACGATGAAATAACTTTTTCACCGAAGAATGTCAAAGACTGTTTCATCATTGAGACTGCTATAAATTATGTAGCTCTCCACTCATTTGAAGAATTCTATATAAATCCTTTGACGATCAATCCCTACTACGATGGGAGAATCAAAAGCATAGGAGAGCTGATGATTGATTTAAAAGGAGATGAGATCAGCATCAACGAGCTTATCTCAAATGAGAACACCTCTGTAGAAGAAAAAAAAGAAATTGTCTACAATCAGCTTGAAAACTATCTTGATGACGCTGATGATCTTATTTACAACTCGCTTGAGAAAATAAAAAGTGAAGCAATTACTTCCAACAGATTTGCAAGCTTTAAGTTTTTCATGGAATTCTTCTTTATCCTCTTCTTAAACTCTTTTTTAGCATTTATGTTCATCTACAATTTCCAACAGTTCACTTTCTTCTTCACCAATTTCCAGTATAACAAAGTGATGTCTTATATTGCGGTGATCTTCCCGATGATGGTTTTCATATACGATATTGTTTTTGCTATCTATCACTCCTACAGAGCTAATATACTTGAACCATACAACTATGCAAAAAGGTTTTTAAAGATACACGCAGACAGAGTCTTTGATGATCTATACGATGAAAAAGAGAGGCTATTCAATTACATATCAACAGCAATAGATAACAAGATCACACTTGAAAACGACATCACTTCTTTTTCAAAACTATCTTCTTCGTACGTAGATTTTCAAGCAGTCTTATCCTCTTCTCAGTTGAAGAGAAAGAAGAGATACAGATTTCTCAAAGGAATGGATCTATCAATATCTACAGTTGCAGTCTTAGTAGGTGTGGTCTCACTGATCATCTACCTTTTAGGTATAATCTTCCAGGTGGCAATATAATTATGATCTATATTTTTAATGATGTTCCATACAATAACATCTTCTCTTTAGCAAAGATCATCTACAAAAATTACAACTCTTTTTCAAAGCTTTTCAGACAGGATGAGAACCTTTTAAACTTTGTTAAAGAGCAGGATAAAGAGAAGTATGAAAAACTTATCAAGATATCAAAGCTTTACTATCCAGACGATGTCTTTCTTTTTAAAGTCACCTACATCTTAAATCCTTTCATCTCTCTCAGGATAAGAGATGAAGAGTTTTCCTCTTATAGTGACTTAGGAAAGAAAATGCTCCTTTCTTCTCCTGACATATCTTCAAAGTATTTCCCTCTTATTCAATACGATCTAATCTCTTATCATATGGAGATGACCGGCTTTAATAAAAAAGATGAGGAACTTTTTTTGAAAGTGAAAGAGATAGAGAAAGATGAACATAAACAGTACGTCTATTTCTATTTAGCATATCTTCTTTCAAAGAAGACAACCATCATCTATCATAGTGAAGAGTATAAAGATATCTACTCTTTCTGCTACTATATACTGAAAGAGGAAGATGACATATCCTCTTTAGGAAACATTCTTTCAGAAGCTAGTTTTTTAAAAGCATACAAAGACTTTTCCAGAGATGGCAAGAGCATCTCAGCCTATCTTCATCTCTGCAGTCAATTAAAAAACAGCGAGGAGAAGCTCACTATTTTTTTAAAAAAGAGAGACAGAAAAGATTAGACAATACTTTTCATTATCTTTAGTGTAAAATAAAAGAAAGAAGGAAATAGAAATGGAAGATAACAGAAACTACAAGGACAGAATGTCAGATTACATAAGAAACTGCAGTCTTTCTTCAGATGACAAAAAGAAAATTTTAAAAACCGACGAAAACTCTTTGAAGTCTATGTTCTCTCCTTTAGAGTTCTCTTATCACATCATAAAGAGGGATGAGGATGGAACAGACAGGATCAATCTGTACACCGTAAAAAAGATAGCTTTTGCAGTGATACGTTATCTCTGTGAAAACTGTGAAGATAATTTAACCTGCGTCATATCTCACGACGATAGAAAAAACTCTCTTCAGTATGAAAAAGAGATGATTGAGATTTTGACAAATCACGGAATAAAAGTCTATTCCTTTACTACCTGCCAGCCTTATTTCATCATGTCATATGGAATAAAGTATTTCTCAGCCTCATTCGGTATAGCAATAACTGCAGATGACTTAGATGATAGTTATAATGGAATTCAATTCTTCAACAGATTCGGTTCTCCTCTATCAAATGATGAAGAGACTCAGTTGAGATGTTCTTTCCTTTCACTGAGAGAGGAACTGTTATTCAACAACGTTTATCATCCTAGCTTAAAAAATGAAAATATCATTCTCAGTGAAGATAATGAGTTTTTCAAAGCCTACAAACAGACAGTTGAAAATGTTTCCATCTACAGAGATATCTTTAAAGGAGATAAAAAGGTTCATCTCTTCCTGATGAGCAAAAATCAGAGACATCTAGATCTCATCTCAGATGTACTATCTTCTTCTAACTACGATATCACATACGTTTTAGATGATGAAAAGATCAATATCGAAAAGCTTCTATTAAAAAAACAGAGAGAGAAGAAGTACTCACTTTTCATCTCTTTAGATAGGGCGTGTCAGATAAAGAAAGTTTTCTACAATAACGACAACGGATATGCAACTCTCCTTGAAAGTGAGAAGCTATCATGCCTCATCACAGATCATGTCATAACATCAAAGAGAAGAAGAAACCTTCTTCCTCCTAACACTGTCGCTATCTTATCTGTCGATAGCTCGCTTCAAAACATTGAGATCATCGAGAACAATTATATTGAAAATATCTTCTGCTCCAGTTTGAAAAATTACGTCTACAAGAAAGAGAACGATGTAAAAGAAGGTGGAAAGAACATCGTTTTATCAAATGTCCCTTCTTATAATTTTCACATCTCTTTCTACAGTGGAACAAATGATACTATCGCATCGATTTTAACTATTTTAGATACCGTAGAATACTTCTTAAGAAGTGGAAGAACAATCGATGCAGCAATCAAACAGTTAGACAAAGAGACCTTCTCTTCTCTTTACACAGTAAAAGAGTACACTTCTATCAAGGATGGAGAAAAAATACTTGATAAGTTAAGAAATAA
>JALEUS010000013.1 GCA_022780765.1 Bacilli bacterium
AAAATTCTTTGAATAGCAAAATACTTTAATATAGAATTCAGATCATAATCACCCTTAAAATCAACATTAGAGAAAAACTCCTCTAGCTTAAGTGAATCATATATAGCAGATAAGAATTTATAACCATAATTATATTTAACAGAATTATTATCCTCAAAAAATTTCTTTCTAGTATTTTTCTTAAGAAGAAGCTTACCTTTTTTATAATCCTCATCAAACTTCTTTACTATAGCAACAAATTCATCTTTATTTTCTTGATCTTCAAGATAGCCAAAATCTTTAATGGTTTTTTGTTTAATTCTACCATTAACTCTATATCCCTCAACAACTCGAACCTGAGTTTTGATACCATCTTTTCTTTTGTGCTTATCGTATCTAATCATGAAGAACACCCCCTCATATTACTTATATATTATAGCATAAAATATAGCATAACACAATAAAAACAAAGAAAAAGTGAGAAAATATATATATTTCAATACATAATCTCACTTTATAGCATAACAACTGTAAAACTCAGGAAATATCATACTTAGTCGAGAGTTTTTTATATGAAAGTAAATGTGTTGTTATCCACATACAATGGTGAAACCTACATCAAGGAACAATTGGATAGTTTGCTAAAACAAACATTAATTATTGACACAAATATCATCATCAGAGACGACGGATCAACTGACAACACACTAAAAATCATTGAAGAATATATCAAAGACCATCCAAACATAAGATACTATACCGGTGAAAACCTAACACCTGGTAAAAGCTTTTGGAATCTTCTGCAGAACTCTGACGAAGCTGATTACTTCGCTTTCTGTGATCAGGATGATGTTTGGGATGAAGATAAACTAGAAGTAGCAATCAACTCTTTAAAAGAATATGATGATATTCCTGCTTTATATTTCTCAGATGCAAGAGTTGTTGATTCTCAACTCAACCTCGTATCAAAGACGGTAACGCATGAAAACTTCTCTATTACTTATCCACACTCTTTGCTAGGTAATATGTATCCTGGTTGTACATATATATTTAATAAAAAAGCATGGGAACTATGCAAACAACTTGATGTCACAAACATAGATTTTGATATTCATGATTGGACAGTATACAAGATAGTTGCTTGCTTTGGTAAAGTTATTCTCGATAAAAGACCCCACATGTCATATAGACAGCATGGCGATAACATCATGGGCTTTAATAATAAGATTAAAAGAATACTTCACTCATTTACTATTTTTCATAAAAAGAACAGAGGCCTCAGAAGAAAGAATGCTCTCATCTTAGAAAACACATATGGAGATATGATGAATGAAGAAAACAGAGAGATTACTCATGCAATTGCTCATTACAATAAAGATAGAAAATGTAAAAAATTTATCACTCATTCAAAATGTTTCAAGTTCCCTGGTGTAAAATATTACTTATTCATGTTATTAGTGAGAATTAATATTCTTTAAAGGAGGTACATATGAAAGGAATCATCTTAGCAGGTGGAAGTGGAACCAGATTATATCCACTTACAATGGTGACAAGTAAGCAGTTGTTACCTATTTATGATAAACCGATGATTTACTATCCATTATCGGTATTGATGATGGCTGGAATAAAAGATATTCTGATAATCTCTACACCGACAGATCTGCCTAGATTTGAAGAATTATTAAAAGATGGTAGCTGCTTTGGAATAAATCTCTCATACAAGGTTCAAAATTCACCGGATGGACTTGCACAAGCTTTTATTCTCGGTGAAGAATTCATAGGTGATGATGCATGTGCAATGATTTTAGGAGATAATATCTTTTATGGTGATGGTCTTGTAAAGCATCTTCATAATTCAGTGGAAAGAGCCACTAATTACAATATGGCAACCATATACGGATACTATGTCAACGATCCTAAAAGATTTGGTATTGTTGAATTCGATTCAAAAAATAATGTTCTGTCCATAGAAGAAAAACCAGAGAATCCAAAATCAAATTATGCTGTGACTGGTTTATATTTCTATCCTAAAGGAGTCAGTAAGAAAGCAAAAGAAGTAAAGCCTTCAAAAAGAGGAGAACTTGAAATAACTGATTTAAACAATATGTATCTCCAAGATAACAATCTACATGTGACTCTCCTTGGTAGAGGATACGCTTGGCTAGATACAGGCACTCAAGAATCTTTGATCGATGCATCAAACTTTGTCAAAACAATCGAAGAACATCAGGGATTAAAGATATGCTGCCCTGAAGAAATAGCTTACAAAAGAGGATGGATAGATAAAGATACTCTTTTAAAGATAGGACAGTCAATGTCTAAAAATGAATACGGTAAACATCTTATAAATGTTGCAAACGGGAAGATAAAATACTGAGGTAGATATGTTTGAATTTCAAAAAACAAGTATAGAGGGAGTCTATGTAATAACCCCTAAAGTTTACGGAGATAAAAGAGGATACTTCTTTGAATCATATAATAAAAAAGACTTTTTAAATGCTGGAATAAATATTGATTTTGTTCAGGACAACGAATCAAAATCTCACAGAAGTGTTTTAAGAGGCCTTCATTTTCAAAAGAAATATCCTCAGAGTAAACTTGTGAGAGTTGTTAAAGGAGTGGTGTTTGATGTAGCTGTCGACTTAAGAAAGGATTCAAAAACATTTGGAAAATATGAATCTGTTATCTTAAGTGAAGAGAATCAAAAACAGTTTCTGATTCCGAAAGGATTTGCTCATGGTTTTTTAGTTTTATCTGATGAGGCAAAATTTGTCTACAAATGCGATGATTTCTATCATCCTGAAGATGAAGGTGGAATCATCTATAATGATCCTGATATAAATATAAACTGGCCTTTTTTAGATAACATCGAGCTTTCAGAAAAAGATAAAAAGCATCCATCTTTTAAAGAGATATATGATTATGAATAAAAACAATAGAATTCTTGTTACAGGTTATAAAGGGCAGCTAGGATTCGATGTTGTCAAAGAATTAAAAAATCAATCCTGTCAGAATGTATTAGGCATAGATAAAGATGATCTCGATATAACAGATGAAAAGAAAGTGAATGAGTTTATTAAGGAGTATCATCCAAACATAGTCATTCATTGCGCTGCTTACACAAGTGTTGATAAAGCGGAGATAGAGTCAGAGACAGCATTTAAAGTAAACTCTTATGCAACAAAATACATAGCTCAAGCATGTAAAGAAATAGATGCGACCATGATGTACATCTCAACTGATTATGTTTTTGATGGCAAAGGAGATAAATTCTTTGAAGTCGATGATAAAAAAAATGGTCTTTCAGTTTACGGAAGAAGCAAAAGTGAAGGTGAAGAACATGTCAAAAAAATACTTGATAAGTTCTTCATCATCAGAATCTCTTGGGTGTTTGGAATAAACGGAAACAACTTTGTAAAGACAATAATCAGATTATCTGAATCAAAAAAAGAAAAGATAACTGTGGTTGATGATCAGATAGGATCTCCTACATACACTAAAGATCTCTCTTTCTTGATTTCACAGATGATTAAAACAGACAGATATGGAATATATCATGCTACAAATGAAGGAATATGTTCATTTTATGAATTCGCTTTAGAGATCATGCATATGATAAACAGTGAAACTGAAGTCATCCCTATCAAAAGTGAAGAATACCGAAAACTTGTTTTAAATCAAGCAGAGAGACCATTAAATTCAAGATTATCAAAAAGATCTCTGATAGATAATAACTTCTCTCTTCTTCCTGATTGGAAAGATGCCTTAAAGAGATACATATTTGAAGAGTTAAAATATAAAGAGAAATAAGGAGGAAACCATGTTTACATTTTTAATTACAGGAGGAGCAGGTTTCATCGGTGGAAACTATCTTCACCTTATGACAAAAAAATATCCTGAGGACAGATTTGTCTGTTTAGACGCTTTGACATATGCTGGAAACCTTGAAACTTTACAGCCTATATCAGAGCTACAAAATTTTAGATTTGTTCATGGAGATATAAGAGATAGAAATCTGATCTACTCTCTTTTTGAAGAAGAGAAGTTTGATTATGTGATAAATTTCGCTGCTGAATCTCATGTTGATAGAAGTATTGAAAATCCTCAGATATTCTTAGAGACAAATATAATTGGAACATCTGTCTTACTGGATGCTTCAAAAAAATATGGTGTAAAAAGGTATCATCAGGTGTCGACAGATGAAGTCTATGGAGATCTGCCTTTGGATAGACCTGATCTTCTTTTTAAAGAAGATACTCCTCTGCACACCTCTTCTCCTTACTCTTCTTCAAAAGCTGGAGCTGATCTTCTTGTCTTAGCTTACAGCAGAACATATTCTCTTCCTGTGACCATATCAAGATGTTCAAATAACTACGGACCTTATCAGTTCCCTGAGAAGATGATTCCTCTGATGATACAGAAAGCCTCAAGAGATGAGAAACTTCCTGTCTATGGAGATGGTAAAAATGTGAGAGATTGGCTCCATGTCTTTGATCACTGCCACGCTATCGATATGATTGTGAGAAATGGAAAAGATGGTGAGATATACAATGTAGGTGGTCACAATGAAAGATCAAATATCGAAGTAGTAAAGACTATATTAAAAGCCTTAAATAAAGATGAAGATCTCATATCATATGTCAAAGACAGATTAGGTCACGATAGAAGATACGCTATAGATCCTTCTAAAATTGAAAAAGAATTAGG
>JALEUS010000073.1 GCA_022780765.1 Bacilli bacterium
CGGTTACTCTCCTCTTGGAAAAATCGACATGATGGATAATAATGTTGGTGATCATAATCCTTTCTCAAAGATCTTATTGGGTTGGAGTAAACCTTATGTTGTCTACGGTAACGATGTCACTTTATCTATTAATACATCTTCTTTAAAAAATGATTCTATCATCCTCTTTGCTTACGATGATAAGACATATAAAAAAGATACTGATGGAAAAGTTATCTTCAACATCTACGATGAGTACATGCTTTTAGATTACTACTCTCCTATAAAACTAAACTCATCGGTTCTATACACCACCTACAATGTAAAGACTATATCTTTAGAAGGCGGAAGACTGTATCACGTCGATAACAGATTAGCAAAAAAGGAAAATTCAGTCTATTCTATGTTAGGTGATCCTGACGATATATTATCTTTGGATTCATCAGTTAAGATAGAAAAAGTTATTAATAATTCAGAAGCTGGAAGCAGAAGTGAGAGCAATGCTTACTCTCTTCCTGCTTTGATGGATTACTTCGATGAATTGAGATGGATTTCAGCTGATGGAAGATTCCACAGCGAAGTTCCTTCCTACACCCTGTTTGGTAAAATCAACAACATTGCAAATGAAAACTCTATCTTCACAACAGAAGAAAACAGAAATACTTTCTCGCTTTCTTTGCACAAAAATCAGTTTGTAAACGGAACTTTAAACATTCAAAAAGAATGCTCTTACTCTTTCACTATTGAATCGATTGAATAATATTATCTTTCTTCCCTTTTGACAAACTTCTTTATCTCAATAATATTCGATTTAAATGAAGGATCCTTCTTCATTTTCTCTTCTATCTTGTTCACATTCGCAACTACAGTCGAATGATCCTTTTGAAATTCCCTTCCTATGACCTGATATGGAAGAGATAATATATCTCTTGCTAGATACATCGCAATCTGTCTAGCCAGAGCTATCTGAGATGTTCTTATCTTGCTTCTCAGCTGAGATGTAGTAAGAGAATAATAATCAGCCACATCTTCAATTATTGAATCGATAGTCGTCTTTCCTTTCTTCTCAACGATTTGTTTTTCATCAGCGAAGACAGAAGCTACAAAATCTAAGGTGATCGTTCCCTGTGGCTTTAATATCGCCATGTTGAAAAGAAGATTGGTCAAAGCTCCTTCTAGCTCTCTGACGTTCTTCGAATGATTGAGTGCTAGATATTCCATAGCGTCATCATCGAACATAGAAAGAGAGTATCCATGTGACTGAATCTTAATTTTCAAAATATCTAAAAGGGTCTTCTTATCGGGAGGAGTTATGTTTAAAGATAAGCCACCTGAAAAACGGGTGACAAGTCTATCCTCTAATCCTTTAAGTTCAACCGGACTTCTATCAGATGTTATTACAATCTGTTTTCCACTCGATACCAATATATTGAATATATCAAAGAAGATCATCTGTATCGATTTCTTGTCTGCGAGAAATTGAATATCATCTATCAAAAGAAGATCTACGCTGTAAAAATAGTTTTTTAATTCTTCTATCTGAATGGATTCATCGTTTTTAAAATGATTGATGATAGTATCGACAAAGTTATTAGTAGTTATGTACTGAATCTTCTTTTCAGGATACTTCTCTTCGTACTTGTTTCCTATTGCATAGAGAAGATGAGTCTTCCCTAAGCCAGATTTTGAATAGATGAACAATGGATTATACCTTCCTGGATACTCAACAGACTGCAGAGATGCTAAATAAGCTTGTCTGTTTGAAGGTCCCATCACAAAATTATCAAATGTAAAATTTTGAAGAAGAACACTGTTTTTAAAATACTTCTTCTGGTCGTAGTTTTTCTCTTCTTTTTTCTCTTTCAATTTATTGTAGTTCTCTTTTGAGATTATCTGAACCTCTACTTCATCTTCAGTTATCTTCTCTAGCTCTTTTTTTATCTTCTCAGGATACGATGTTTTATTTATAAAAGCTTCTAAAGAAGGAGAGGAAGATACAAAGATGGCGTGGTTGTTTTTCAAAGAGACCAAAGAGAAAAGATCATCAGAAAATAAAGCTTCAAATGAAGCGTCGTTTATCTGCTCTTTGATCCTCTTTAAGACAGCCTTTTGAATCGTTTTTAAACTGTCTTTACTTTCCTCAGTTGTGTTCATATTCTTTACCCTTGAGTTTTACTAGTATATCAAAAAAAACCTAAAAGAAAAGTTATCAACAGTAAAAAAATTATAGCAAAAACAATTGGCTTATCACAGTATAATTATCAACAGTGTTTTTTTGTTGATAAGTTGTTGATAAGTATATTGTTGATAACTACTCTGTTGATAAGTTTTTAATTATCCTCATTTACAAAAAGTTATCAACAGTAAAAAACTTCGATGTTTATTGATGTTTCTTTAATTTTCAACACATTTATAGGAACTTATCAACACCCTGTTATAAACTGTTGATAAGCTGTTGATAGATTGTTATTTATCAACATTGATAATGTGTTGATAAATATTTTTATCATCGATATATCAACATATTAAACACATATGTTATTTATAAGATGCTTTTAAATTTTTTTTCTTGCATTTTTTTACAAAAGAAGAGCTCCACTGTCTAATAATTAAAATAAAACATGTATTTTTAATAAAAATCATCGCTGTTGATAAATATTATGTGAATGTTGATAACATATCTTTTATCAACACCAATGTTATTAACTAAAACAAACTATTTTTTTAGTATTATTTTTATAAATTATTAAAAATATCGATGAATAAAGAGCTTTTCTGACTTATCAGTTTTTCATTCATTTATAATTCGATAAGTTATCAACATATCCACATACATTATTGTTATTATTGTATTATTTATAAATATTATTATTTATTTTTTTCAGTGAAAAAAAGAGCGTGTGATACACGTTTTATATCTACAAGACAAGATAAAAAATGCTATAATTTTTAATGATTAGGAGTAAAAAAATATGAGATTTATAATATTAAGAGATGTGCTTTTTCAAGCCTTATCAATAACCAATAAAATAGTTCCTTCTTCAAGCAGCAATCCTGCATTATTAAGCAATCTTATAAGGGTTTCTTCAAAAGGACTTGAGATTCAAGCGACAGATGGAACAATATCTGCTAAATTATCGATTCCTCTTAAAGATGAAAAAGATAATGTGAATCTTGAAGTGATGGAAGAAGGGGACTTTTTAGTATCTGCTAAATGTCTTTTTGACATGATATACAAATTCGATACAAAGAAAATAACCTTCAACATGGTAGACAGCAACTACTTGAGCGTGTATGATTCATCAACCTCATTTAATATATACACTCGTGACAGCAAAGATTTTCCGATTTTAGGTTTTGATTTATCTGAAGATAACAACAGCTTTAAAGCAAAGATATCAGACATCAAGAAATTATTTGATAAGACATCTTTTGCAGTTGCTACCAAAGGATCGAAAGACATGTTTTTAGGAATTGACATAACTGCAAGAAATGGAAAGCTCTACTTCTTAGCAACAGATTCATACAGAATGGCAAGGTACGCTATAAAAAGTGAAAGTGAGAGTGCAAAGTTTGATTTTATCTGCCCTGTCAAAGCTTTATCTATAATCTCTTCTTTAACAGAGGATAAAGAAGTGAAAGTTATCTTTGACAATCAGAGATCAATATTTAAAACAGATGACCTTATAATTGCGACAAGGCTGTATCAAGGAGAGTTTCCTTCACCTGACAGAATCATCCCTTCATCCTTTGCTTATTCGATATCTTTCAATACAGAGAGCTTCTTAAAGTCGATAGATAAGGTAAGGATCTTAGCAGCTTACGAGACTAAAACTCCTATATGCAAACTCACCATCTCTAAAGAGACGGGAGTCACCTTATCTTCTCACAGCGAAGGAAATGGTGAATGTAAGGATATCTTGAAAGACTGTGAAATCATGATGCCTGAGAATGAAGAAGTGTTTGAAATAGGTTTTAACATCGAATATGTCTGTCAGTCTATCAAAGCATTGGGAAGCGAGAAAAGCACGCTTGTCTTCTCATCACCTGTGAGAATGTTCATGGCAAAGAACGATGATGAAGAAAACATACAGATACTTACTCCAGTCAGAATAAGCAGGTAAAAAATGAACAGAGAAGAAGCTTTAAAACTTTGGGATGAACTGTATCTGAAAGAAGAGATAGCTTACGATTACGCATCTCATCCCATGAAAAGAGATCTCTTTGAAGATTCTTCTTCTCCTTTGGGTTGGACTATCGATGTCATTCAGTACAATCCATCATGTTATATCGATAAAAGATTCAATTACATACCTTGCAGCATCTTTGTAAAACAATTAAGAGAAGAAAAAAACTGCTTCAAGATAGGAAAGCACATATTTGAGGTGAGAAAAGGAAAGAATCATGGGCAGTATATCATCTATGATATAACTGATAAAGAACATCCGCTCAATATGGATCCAAGCGATGAGAACCAAGATAAAGAATTTAATTTGAAAAGAAAAAGAGATATCTCTGGAGTTACACAGAGTGAAGAAGATTTTATTCAGAAGAAAGAAGAGATAGAAGACGTTATAGAGAATACAGAAAGAGAAATTAACGTGATTGAAGAAATTAAAAACACAAAAGAGAATGTATCTATACAAGAACAAGAAGATAGCATAATAGATAAAGAGAACTATGATGAAAAGATCATCTATGATGATGATTTTGACGATGTCAATGAAGAGATAAAAGAGAATACAACTAATTTAAAAGAGAAAGAGGATGAAAATAAAGTTGATGATGATTCAAAGCAAATGCAGGTAGAATCATCTTCTCATCAAAACGACATGTTCTCTTATTCAACGCTAAAAGAAGAAAAAGTTATTGTTGATTTTAAGAAAGAAGAGCTAGAAGAAAAGATAGAAAAGCTGACACAGCAGAAAGAGTTTCTTATCAGTGAAGCAAAAGGATACAAGGATGAAAGAGATAATCTTATAAAAGAGATAAAAGATAAAAATGATGAGAATAACAGTGATTTATCATCATTTTTAAAAGATGTAAAAAACACCCATGAATACCTCTCTTCATCATGTCAGAACATGATTTCATCTTATGAAAAACTCAATGAAAAATACTCTTTGCTAGAAGATGAATATCAGAGATTAAAAGATGTTACAGAAAGAGAGAATGTCGATAAAAAAGCCTACAGAGATGAAAGAGATAATCTCATAAAAGAAAACGAAATTCTAAAAAAAGATAACAATAATGTAAAAGATCTTCAAAGCAGACTGAAAGAAAGTGAAGATATAAAGAAAGCAAACGATCTTTTAGTTTCCTCTAATAGAGAACTCATAAAAACAAACGAAGACAATCAAAAAGAGATAGACTCCCTGCTTAAAGAGAGGGATGAGTTAAAAGAAGAGATATCTTCTTTAAAAGAAAAGAATGAATCCCTTTTAAAAGATATAGATTACAGTTCTTCTAATGAAGATATCATCGATGCACTTAAAGAAGATAATCTGAGTTTAAGAGAGAGCATCTCTTCTTTAAAGCAAGAGATGGAAGAAGATAGTATCGAAGAAGATATTGTAATTTTAGAAGAAGAGATAAAAGAGAAAGATAATGAGATATTCTCACTTAATGAGAAACTAAAAGAAAAGAGTGAAGCAAAGGTAGAAAAGGAGATCATCGAGAAAGTTGTTTTTGATGAAAACCTCTATTTAGAATACCTCTATTTGAAGTATGGTGGCTCTGATGAAAAGCTTGTTAAATTTAAAGAAAATTACAAAGAAGATATCTCAGAAGAGAATGTAAAGCTGTATCTTTTAAACAACACTGAGTATTTAAAAGAAGACAAGAGCAAAGAATTAGAAGATATTAAGAAGAGCAATCAGCTCCTTATCGTTTCAAACAGAGAGTTGATTGAAAAGAACAATCTTTTAAAACAAGAGAAAGAAAAAGACATCACTCTTGTACAGGAAGAGAACAATCACCTGAAAGACGAACTAAAAAACGCAATTGATTCTAAGAAAGAAGCAGAGTTTGCTTTAAACAGATTGAATGCAACAATCGATCCTAAAGAGGAGATTGCAAAGAAGTATTTCCGTATGAAATACGGTGTGAATACGCACGAGGTTGTCGACTTTGCTGACAAGTACATAAGATATGGAAACTACAACGATATAACAAGCAAGTACGGCTGGAACTATGTTTTATTAGATGAAAGCAAGGAAGACTGCGCTGACAATATAGATAATGTTTTGATAGCTTCTTTAGATTCTCTTTCTAACTTCTCAAGAGATGAAAGTTTCTATGTTAATTCAAGAGTCTTTTATATCGCTCACGATGAGAACACCGGAAAGCCGTATATCAAAGCAGATGATTATTTGGCAGATCCTGAGAACTTTTCTGAAGCTTACTCTCTATCCTTGAGAACGATGAATAAGAGAATATCTCTTCCTTACATACTGGTAAGATTCATCAACATAGATGAAGATTATGACAGTGGAAATGAGAAACTGTTTACTAATCTTATCTCTTTAGCCATCAATAAGAGATATAAAGAATTAGTTATCGATTGTAAGCATGAGAAGAATTATCTCTTCATCACTTTGGACAGCAGAAGAGTGAACTGTTATAACGATGGATTGGTTTTAGCAACTTTGATAAATTCATACAGAAAGAGCCTTGCTTTAAGAGAAAAAGCTAATGCTATCATCGTCTACAACAAAGTGGAATGCCCGCTTTCATGCATCCATCTCAGTTATTACAACATCATGAAAGGGACCAAAGATCTTGATATGGAAGAGATCTATTTCGAACTCATCCAAGAGCAGGTTGTCTCTTCAGTTATAAGACCATCTATGTACATAGGTCCTAATCTGATTGGAGATGGACTTGATCTCTCAGGAAAGAAACTTAAGTGGGCTGATTTTGTGAGTCAAGAGTTTATCGATCTCTACAAGAAGGATATACCATCACTGAATGATAAAGAGTCATTAAAATATGTAGAGTACAGATACGTTTTATGGAAGGATTGATTTATGGCATTAAAAGATAGATTTATAAGATATGCAAAAGTTGAAACCACAGCTGGTAAGGGAAAAGAGTTCGATGTTTCAAATGATAAAATATTGAATCTGAGCTCTATTTTATTGGATGAGTTACAAGAATTAAAACCGGATTCTATATCTGTAAACAGGTGTGGAATCATCGATGCGAAGTTCTACTGTGATAAACAGAAAGATATGGTCGCTTTTCTTGCACATCTTGACACATCAAATCAAGCATCTGGAAAAGATGTAAATCCCAGAGTGATTGAAAACTATAACGGAGAAGACATTGTTTTAAATGATGATGTTAAGATAGAGGTAAAAGATTTTCCTTATTTAAAAAACGCTATCTCTCACACCCTTGTTGTGACAGATGGAAAAACACTTTTAGGAGCTGATGATAAAGCAGGTGTAGCTATCATCATGGAAGCGTTGATAGATGTATTGAAAAGCAAAGATCATCGTCCCATAGAGATAATCTTCACAACCGATGAGGAGATAGGTTTAGATGCTTCTCATATATGTATGAACGAAGTGAAAGCGAAGTATGGATACACTGTCGATGGAGGAGATTATCACGATGTTGAGATAGAATCCTTCAATGCTGCATCGATAGATGTGAACATAATAGGAAAATCGATTCATCCAGGAAGCGCTAAAGATAAAATGGTAAACGCAGCACAGGTATTGATGGATCTTCATTTTTCTTTACCTCAGTTTTTAAGACCTGAGCACACATCTAAAAAAGAGCCTTTCTATCATCTCACATATATGAAAGGTGAGGTTGAAAAAGCTTCTTGTAATTACATTGTAAGATCTTTCTCAACAGCTCAGCTAGAAGAGATGATATCTCTTTTTAATCTCTCTGTGAAAAGACAGAATGAAGTTTTAGGATATGAAGCAATTAAATGCGTTGTATCTTATCAGTATAAGAACATGAAGACAGTTTTAGATGAACATAAAGAGATACTGAAAGAGGTTGAAGAAGTATATAAAAAGAATGGAATAGATATCTCATATTCTCCTATCAGAGGAGGAACAACCGGTAGTCAGTTATCCTTTATGGGTCTTCCTTGCCCTAATCTGGGAACAGGAGGATACAATTATCATGGAAACAAAGAATATCTTGATCTCGATGAGATGGAGATAATGAAGAATATTGTCATCGATCTGATGAAATGATTTTTAAGGTTATCTTTAGCAATAGAGTTTTCTCTTTAAGTATTTATCAGCCTTGTATAAAACATCTCTATCAGTTTGATAGGTGAGTATTTTATCAGCTTCGTCATAAGGTAAAAATTCAATGCGATTGACCTCTTCCTTTTGAGGAAAGATTTTATCAGAGTTTATTAAAGCTGTAAAAAATGTGACATCTTTCATAACATCTTTTGCAGGACTATAAGAGATAGTTTCTCTAAAAGAAGTATCAAGTATAACATCTAGACCAGTCTCTTCTTTAATTTCTCTGATAGCACATTCTTCTTCTGTTTCTCCTTTTTCAATATGTCCTTTAGGAAGAGAAATATGTCCTAAAACCATGTGTTCAATCAGATACAATATCTTATTATCAGCGAGTTTATAGACAACTGCTCCGTAACTTCTTTCTGTTTTCATATGTTTTACCTCTGAAGAAATGATAGAAATATTATATATTTTTAAGCAGAGATACAGAAGATATCAGACTCTTTATCTTTATTGTTAAAAAAATAAAGAAATGATAAAATATAATGATAAAAAAGGTTATATCAAATATGGGAACTAAGAGTATAAAAAAGAAGTTTTCTTTTCTTCTTCTCAATCTTTCTTTAATCGTTCCGTTATCAGGATGCAATTTTACAATTGAACCCAATATCAGTAAACCTAGCAATACAACTAGCGAAGATACTTCTGCTGATGAAAAGAATCTTCCTGTTGCTCCATGTTCACTCTTGCCGAGGAACTCAAAGTATAACGGAAGTCTTATAAAAGTAGAACTGAAAGATTTTTCATCTGTCAACAACAGCGATGTGATGGTGTCTTATTCAACCTATTGTGAAGATGATGATACAACATCATCAGTCAACGGAGCTATCGATGCTGGTAAGTATATAGTCACTGCTTCTTTCACATCTATCTCAACCGGTAAAAAAGTTTATCAAGATCTGAAAGCTTCTTTAATTATTGAAGCTATCAATTATAATCTGGACAGAGAGATAACTCTTGAAAGCAATGGAAAATATCAGTATCAGGAAGGGATCAAAAGATATCTTAAAGTTACAGATACGCAGATATTAAATCTTTTTGATGTGACTTACGATGAGACAAATCAAGGTAAAACAGATGTCGGTAAGTACAGTGTTGAGGTGTCCTTTACTCCTAAAAACAGAAATTACCTTCCTTTTAAAAAGACTCTGAATTACTCTATCTCATATGCTGAGCAAGATAGCAGCATCATTTTATTGAATCCATATCAAGATAAAGATAACAGCCTTGTCATCAATCAGATTCAAGGTGGAACTTTAAGAGAATATTTCAACTCTCATCCCGAGGTAGAAAATGATGTAAACAAGATGATTGAAGTCACAAAGATAAGAAGACCATACGCTGATTTTTCTTTCTCTTACAATCTGGATTCAACCACGATTCCTTCTTTCTCTCAGCTGATAGGAGAGGAGAAAACTTACAGTTTCAATTTCATTTTCCCAGCTGATAAAAATATATCTACTATCGGAAATAAAGTTTATTCTTATAAGCCTTACAACAAGAAGAAAGAACAGTCGTTAAAAGAGTTCAATTTAGACATCGTTTCAGAGACTATTAAAGTTCAGTATTATGAATTTGAAAAGAACAGTGATAATTTTTTGTTAAACGATGTTGAGTTTTATTCATCTAGCGAGCAGATAAACATCGAAGGATTCTATTTTGATAGCAACTATCAAGAAGAGATCATCTCAGGAGTCATCACTCCAGAGATGTTTGATAACGAATCTTCCAGTATAAAGATCAATAGTCAGACAGTTGATATATTTGTAAAGTTAAAGTAATTATCATTTCTTCAGATTATTGTTGTCCTTTTCTGCGGATAATCTTTGTGAATCTTGATATCGTCTTCTCTGTTTGACATCTGATAGACGCTGTTTGAAAGAAGATAGAGAAAGAGGATTGGAATAGAATAGATAGTGTTTGTAAAAAGACCCACAAAGAAGAAGGAGATGAGAAAGAAGAAGAATATCATTCTTTCCTCTACTTTTTTTCTAAGAGTGTGATAAAGAACTCTTATCTCTAAATAAAGGTAAGCTATCAAAGAGACAATTCCTCCTAACACCAGTGTTGAGAGGTATGTATTTGAAGAGAAAAGAAGATAATTGCCACTCAGTATGTAATGTTTTATAGAACCACCCAGTATGTACTGTGTTTTTATCACAGAGAAAGCGTCATCAAAATAGAATTTCAAAACAGGACTCTTATCTGAGAAAAAAAGCAGAATTGAAAGAGATTCAATCATTCTCTTATTAAAAATGTCATTTAAGAAAAGGAGTAAAGAGAACACTATTATAAAAGAAGCTATCGATAGAATCGAAAGGTATGGATAAAGTTTTCCAAAGTTTTTGAAAGCCATAATAGTGATAGGAATGAAAGCGAAGAAGACAAAAAGAAGAGAAAGATTGTTTCCTAAGACTATCAGAGCTATCAGATTTAATAATAAAGGGACGAAATAGAGTATCTTTTTTCTGTTTATCAGAAGAAGAATAAAAGGTATTGAAGATATTAAGAACGTTGATATCATGTCTTTGTTAAAAGCCCATCCTAAAGAGATATTATCATTTGAAAAGGTGTATTCTCCTTTTCTTATATAAGCAAACATTAGCTGAAGGATGATAAAAACAGATAGGAGAGCGAAGTTTTTACTAAAGAAGGTGATGCACTCTCTATTTCCTAATATAGTGCAGAATAAAGCGTATGTAAGTAAAGCTGTCGTCAAGAAGACTAAAAAGAGAGCGCCTTGGTATAAAAGAACTGAACTTTTAATAGCATTGTAAAGATAAGAAACAAAGATGGTTAATATCAATGCTGTCATAGGGATGAAGAGATCACCTTTTTTAAAAGTCAGTCTGTTTTTTATTATAAATATGATAAAAGACAATATCATCACTGAGAATAGAAGCCAGGTCTGAACATTTAAATCAACAAACGAAAGGTTTTTATTTGATGTTATCAGTAAAAACAGAAACAGAGGAATATAGTTTTTCCCATCGTCAGACAGAAGAGGAATAAATGAAAAAAGGAAATAGACAGCGATAAAAATATAGTTAAAAGGTTCAGAAGAAAACCAAATCAAAAAAGAGATAATACCTACGATCACTGAGAAACTTGTTGTCGACAAGAATTCTTTTATCTTGTCTAGATATATCCTGGTGTACATTTTTTTCTTGCTTCTATTGATTATATAATAATTGATGTATGAAAATATAATAAAAAGAAGTAAAATTGTTAAATTTGTGATTAAATATTTATGTGAAAAACCTATCTAATAATTTACACTTCAAAGAAAAGATTAATGACATTTTTTCTAAACAGAACAGAGATAATCTAATACAAAAAATAAAAAATAAATTCATCTTACATCCTAGTCAGTTTCAAGTCACTGTTTATTTTTTGATAGCGACAGGAGTGCTCTGTTACATCATCTCATGGTTAAAGAACAGATTCACAGTCCCGCTAGGTGGTGACTACTATATGCAGGAGATGAATTTCATCTACAATTTTTATGATGATTATTATCACTATTTTAAAACGGGAGAGTTTATCTTTTTTGATACCTCTACGATAATGGGTATAGATAATATCGCAGGAAATTCATTTTATGGACTTTTCAATCCTTTCAATCTTATACTTCTGATATTTCCAAGAAACATTATCATGTATGTTCAAGGAATCATGCTTCCCATAAAGATGATAATAGGTGGTTTGCTTTTTCATAAATATTTAGGCGCTTTTGATTTTTCGATGAAAAGCAAAAGAATAGGAGCTATAGCTTATGCGTTCTGCGGTTACTCTTTCGGTTATCTGTGGTTTCATTTCATCGATTCAGTTGCATTCTTGCCTCTGATTTTACTCGGTGTTGAAAAAATAATTCAGAAGCTTGATATGAGAACACTTATCTTAGGCTTCTTTTTAACAGCAATGGTCAATTATTTCTTCTTTGTCGTCTTCATGATAGGTGCTTTCTTATACGCTATATTCAGGTTGCTTCAGACTGTAAAAAGCAGAAGCAGAACAGAGAATTATGCTGTTTTAGGAATGGGAATCTTCGGTTTTGTAGTATCTATTTTGATATCGTCGTTCACCTTGTTTCCAGCTCTGTTTTTAATAAGGAGTGTTCCAAGGGTTGCAAATAAAGATCCTTACATTCAGGGAATACAGGATGCCAGTGGATTAAAGGAACTTATAGAGGCTATCTTCACTTTCCCTTACTCTCATCAGCATAACGCGGTGACTCCTCTTTTAAACTTTTTATTCATTCCTATCGGTTGTTATTATTCCAATCTTTTAAATGTCAACTGGTACGATAACTTCCAGAATTCTCTTTATGCAACAACACCTCTTATGCTTCTATTCTTTGTCTCAATCATCAATTCGATTAAAGAGAAGAAGATATCTCATCTTATAGCTGTGGCTTTCAATGCTTTACTTGTCTTAACTCCTATAGGATATTATCTGTTTTCAGCCTTCACAGTAGGTTATGCTAGATTCTTTATTCTTCAGATATCTTTTATGATCGTTTACGATTTAAAAGCTTTGGAGAAGAGAAGAGAGATACCGAGGTATTATCTCGATATATCTTTTGTAATAGTGGTCATATTAGAAGCGATATCTGCTTATCTCATCATCTTCCAGGTAGATAAAAATCCAAATTATTTCAAAGGTACTGGTTGGGATGAAAGGATGATTCTGATACTGTTTTCAATGATATATCTTGTCGTTGTCTATCTGATACTGAGAGTCTTTTTCCACAAGAAGAAATTGAATTGCATACTTCCTGTTCTGGTGTCATTAGATTGTATAGTAATGGGTAATGCGACTATCATTGGACATGGAACTGTTTCCTTGGATAACATTGCTGGTGGTTTAGATAATGTCAATACCGAAACAAAGATCGTTGAGCTTTTAAAAAAAGTGCAAGATGAGAATCAGTATTACAGGATATATAACACAACAGCTGATAGGAACAACAACAATATCTCTATGAAGGAAGGATACAACGGGGTTGGAACCTTCCACTCTGTCTATCCTTACCAATCTCAAGACTTTTTGGACAGAAGCAGAATACCGTACACTTATAAAAACTGGTCTATGGGAATTCATAACCACAGAATGAACCTTGAGACTTTCTTAGGAGTTAAGTATTATCTTGTCAATAAGGTTTATCCTTCAGATAGGAGCAATATCGTCTTTTCAGATAGTTACAACATTCCTTACGGATATGAAGATATCACCAATATGAGTGATGAATCACTCAAGATGAATGGAATATCTCATGCTGCTGAATTAAAAGATTGTCTAAACAGCTTAGAGAAAAACGAAAAACAGCTCTATGTGAATACTAATTACATAGATACATTCTTTGTCTACGATCAGATTCTTCCCACATCATTTTTAAAGGATATATACTATGAAGATTTAAATGAGTACTCTCTTTTAAGAGCATGTGTTCTTGAAGATGAGGACTTTGTAAAATTTGCTAAGCATAATAAATATAATAGTTCATCCATCACTTTCAACGGAAAGAAGACAGAGTTTGATTTTAACACCATCGATCCTATTAAAAGCAATGTCTCAACTTACAGAAATGCTTTAACAACAAGAGATTATCAAAAAGGAAATAGCGCTCCTATTCAGGTGTTCAATGCTCTCAATTCAAAGATTACTGTCTACAAGAGTAACTGGCCTGCAACAGAGAGCAATCCAGATGGAGAGTACGCAAGATGTTCAATAGATGATCCTTACGATGATTCATGTATTTCTAAGTGGAGAGAAGAGAATCCATTCATGGTTGCAAATAAGATCTATCCAGCTGACATTAAATTTGATTATGATTCAAGAAAAGATGATCAAGGCAATGTGCATGACAACACTATTTTATACAATTCAAAACTGATCATCGAGAGAGATGATGGAAGAAATTTTTGTGAAGATATCGTAAAGGAAGATAAGACCACTCACTGTTACATATCTATCAAGAGCTCTGATGACATACAGTGGAGATTCTTCGACGAAGAGAATAAACTCATCTGTTCTGACAGGCCATCTTATTCTGACTACAAGCTAGCTCATGGGTTTTATGTGGATAGACCTGTCAAAAAGATAGTCGGTATCTACAAGCAGGGAACAAAGAGTAAACCTAACATCATAAGCTATTATAAAAGACCAGAGCTTTATATTCAAAGAGCGTATGATTATCAGCAAGCGATCGACAAATTGAAAAAAAATAAAGTTGAGATAGTGTCGAGAAACAATTCTAAGGTTGTGATAAAAACAGATTATCAAACAAGCAAGATGATCTCAACCAACTATCCTTACTCAGCCGCTTTTAAAGTCTATAAAAAGGTTAAAGAGGAAGATAAAGAGACTTTGAAGGAAGTAGATGTTTACAAGACTCAGGGTGGCTTTGTCGGTTTTGAGGCGGAGGCAGGTGAGAGCGAATATCTCATCAATTACGTTACACAAGGGTATAATGTTGGAGCGATGTTTACTATAGTCGGTTTGGTCTCAACATTTGCTGTGTACATGTTCTACTCGCTTAGAAAAGATTATTACGACGCTGATAAATATCTTCTTTCTTATAATCTGGAGAAGAAAATAAAGGAAAAGGAATATAAAAATCGTCATTTTGAAGAAGAGATAAATTATTGATGAAATATGGAAAATAAAGATTACATTATTGTAAAAGGTGCAAAAGAGAACAATTTAAAGAGCGTTGATGTCAAGATACCAAAAAATTCATTGGTTGTCTTTTCTGGTGTGTCAGGTTCTGGAAAATCGACCCTTGCTTTTGACACTATCTTTGCTGAGGGACAAAGAAGATATATCGAATCACTGTCATCTTATGCTCGTATGTTTCTGGGCGGTTTTTCTAAACCTGATGTCGATTCGATAGATGGCTTATCACCTGCTATATCGATTGATCAGAAGACCACTTCTCACAATCCTCGCTCAACAGTAGGAACGGTCACTGAGATATATGATTATCTGAGATTACTTTACTCTAGAATAGGACAGTGCTACTGTCCTAATGACGGAACAAAGATAGAGAGCTCTTCTCTTCAACAGATACACGATTTTGTAAAAAAACATAAAGAAGGGAGCAAAGTGACTGTTTTTGCTCCTGTTGTGAACAATGAGAAAGGAACTCATTACGATACTCTACAGAAATTGATCAAAGATGGTTTTTCAAGAATGATAATAGATGGAGGAGAACTTATCAGATATCAGGAACCTCCGATGTTAGAGAAGAATAATAAGCATACAATTTTGATTGCTATTGATAGATTGATTTTAAATGACAACAATGATAAAAGACTGTTTGATTCTCTCAGGACCGCTTTAGATTATGCTAGAGGGCATGTGATAATTGATATAGATGGAGAAGAGAAATTTTTCTCTGAGCATCATTCTTGTCCTGTCTGCGGTTTCTCTGTTCCTGAGTTAGAACCGAGACTTTTCTCTTTTAACAATCCTTTAGGATGCTGTCCTGACTGCAAAGGACTGGGTGTAAAGATAGAAGCTGATATAGAGCTGATGATCAAAGATAAGAAATTATCTATCGCACAGGGGGCCTTGCTTCCTCTTCCTAAAAACAACACTGAAACAATAGAGTGGAACGATATATACGCGATAATGAAAGAGTATGGAATATCTGAGAATACTCCTATTGAGAAACTGACAAAAAGACAGATGAATGCTCTTTTTGTAGGGCCTGAAAAACCGATAGTTTACACTTATACTTCCTTAGCAGGTTCAAAGATAAAGAAGACTGTAACTGAAGGCCTAAAAACCAGGGTCGATAGACTCTATTATTCAACCAAATCTGAATTCATGAAGAAATACTATTCCTCTTTTATGAAGGAAACAATCTGTCCTACTTGCAAAGGAGCCAGATTATCTGAGAGTGTTTTATCTGTCAAAGTTGGAGGGTTAAACATATTTGAACTCTGTTCCATGTCTTTAAAAGAGATATATGATTTTTTCATCTCTTTGAAATTGACAGAGAAGGAAGAGAAAATAGCATCTCTTGTCATATCAGAGATAAAAAACAGATTGAAGTTTTTATTGGATGTTGGTTTAGAATATTTAACACTATCTAGACAGGCATCCACTTTATCAGGAGGAGAAGCTCAGCGCATCAGGCTAGCTACCCAGATAGGAAGCAAGCTCACCGGTGTTTTATATGTTCTTGATGAACCTTCTATCGGCCTTCACCAGAGAGATAATGACAAGCTGATCTCCACTTTAAAAGAGATGAGAGATCTAGGCAACTCACTCATCGTGGTCGAACACGATGAAGACACTATATTAAACAGCGACTACGTTGTCGATGTTGGTTTAGGAGCTGGTGATTTTGGAGGAGAGATAGTTTATCAAGGAGATATTGATGGATTTTTAAAAAACAAAGAATCCTTGACCGCTGCTTATCTCACCGGAAAGAAGAAAATAAACACTCCTTTAAAAAGAAGAGAGTACAGAGAGTTTTTAAAGATAAAGAAAGCTTGCTGTCACAATATCAAGTCTCTGGATGTCGATATTCCTCTTTCGTGTTTTACTTGTGTCACAGGTGTTTCAGGTTCAGGAAAATCATCTCTTGTCGATGAGGTTTTATATAGGACAATAAGAGCGAGATTCAACTACTCTGATGGTGATTCATCTCTGTGTGAGAAGATAGTCAACATAGAGAAGATAAGCAAAGTCATCAACGTGTCTCAAGAACCTATAGGAAAGACACCTAGGAGCAATCCTGCGACATATATAAAGGTATTTGATGACATCAGAGAACTGTTTGCTTCAACAAGTGAAGCTAGGATGAAAGGAATCAATAAGAGCATGTTTTCTTTTAATCTTCCTGGCGGAAGATGTGAAGCATGTCAAGGAGATGGTGTAAAAAGAATACAGATGAACTTCCTTCCTGACGTCTATGTTAAGTGCGATGTATGCCACGGTAAAAGATATTCAGATGATATACTGGATATCAAGTACAAAGATAAGAACATAGCAGATGTGTTGGATATGAGAGCGCATGAAGCTTTAGAGTTCTTCTCTGCTGTACCGAGCATAAAGACGAAGCTTCAGACTTTAGTAGATGTTGGTTTAGGTTATATGAAACTTGGGCAGTCATCTGCTACATTGTCGGGTGGAGAAGCACAGAGAGTCAAGCTTGCTTACGAGCTTGAGAGGTATTCTGATGGAACTTCTCTTTATATTTTAGATGAGCCGACAACAGGTCTTCATCCTGATGATATAGCCAAGCTGATACAGGTATTGAACAGACTTGTCGATTCTGGAAACACTGTTGTTGTAATAGAACACAATCTGGATGTGATCAAATGTGCTGACTATGTCATCGATTTAGGTAAGGAAGGCGGAAACAGAGGTGGAAATCTTCTTTACCAAGGAGATATCGAAGGACTATTAAACTGTAAAGACAGTTACACTGGAGAGTACTTGAGGAAAGAATTGTATAAAAATAAGTACAGATAGTTAAGTTAACAATTGAGATGATGTTTTAATATTTGTTAAAACGAGATGTATTTCATTTGATTATTTATTCTTATTTTATATGAAAAAACTATTGACTTTAATTTGAGGCACAATTAAAATATTTCACGTACGACTTTAGGGTGAAACCCTTATTTTTATTGAAAGATTAAGGAAACACCCGGGTATGAGTGCACAAAAGGATTAAATTGGAGGAAAATAATGCCTACTATCAATCAATTAGTACGTAATGAGAGGAAAAAACCTGTCTACAAATCCAAGTCACCAGCATTAGGTAAGAGATGGGATTCCCTCAACAAGAAGGAGAGAAATATATCTTCTCCTCAGAAGAAAGGTGTCTGCACCCGTGTCGGTGTCATGACCCCTAAGAAACCTAACTCTGCTTCAAGAAAATATGCTAGAGTCAAGCTTTCAAACGGTTATGAGGTCACTGCTTACATCGGTGGTGAAGGACATAATTTACAAGAGCACAAAGTGGTTTTGATCAGAGGAGGCCGTGTCAGAGACCTTCCTGGTGTCAGATATCACATCGTCAGAGGTGCTTTTGAATGCTTCGGTGTTGAAAATCGTAAGCAAGGTAGATCTTTATACGGAACCAAGAAAGATGGAACCGTACAGAAGAAGTAAGGAGAATAGGACATGCCAAGAAAGAATGGTTCAGTTCAAAAAAGAACAATATTACCAGATCCAGTATACAATTCAAAACTGGTCACAAATCTTATCAACAGATTGATGGTAGATGGTAAAAAAGGCAAAGCCCAAAAGATACTCTATGGTGCTTTTGAGAAGGTTGGAAAGAAAGTGTACGATGAGAAATTAAATGAATCTAAACAGCAGCAGATTCTCAACGTGTTCACTATAGCTATCAACAACATTATGCCAAAGATGGAGCTTAAAGCTAGAAGAGTTGGTGCTTCAAATCTTCAGGTTCCATGTGAAGTCTCTCAGGAGAGACAGATCACTTTAGCAGTCAGATGGTTAGTCACATTTGCAAGACTCAGAAATGAGAAGACTATGATCGATAAGTTAGCTGGTGAGATCATTGATGCAGCAAATGGAACCGGTGGAGCTGTCAAGAGAAAAGAAGATATGCAGAAAACCGCTGATGCTAACAAGGCATACGCACATTACCGCTGGTAATTCCTTAGGAGATATAGATATATGGCAATGGATAATGATCAAGCGAGGATCAAATTATACGAATCAGTACCATTAGAGAGAGTTAGAAACATCGGCATCATGGCTCACATCGATGCTGGTAAGACAACAACTTCAGAGCGTATTCTGTTCTACACCGGAAAAACTCACAAGATCGGTGAAACTCACGATGGTGCATCTGCAATGGACTTCAATGAGCAGGAACAGAAAAGAGGTATCACTATCTATTCAGCAGCAACAACTTGCATCTGGAAAGATTACAGAATCAATCTTATAGATACTCCAGGGCACGTCGATTTCACAGCTGAGGTTGAGAGATCTCTCCGTGTTTTAGATGGTGCTGTCTGTGTCCTAGATGGTAAAAACGGTGTTGAACCTCAGACAGAAACAGTCTGGAGACAAGCAGATAAGTACGACGTTCCTAGAATCGTCTTCGTCAACAAACTTGATGCTACCGGTGCAGATTACGAGATGTCTGTTCACTCTATCAAAGAGAAACTCGGTGCTAATGGTGTAGCTATCGCTTATCCTATAGGTCTTGAACAGAGACTCTTAGGTCTCATCGATCTGGTTGAGATGAAGGCCTGGTTATGGGATTTGGATCCAAAGAAATCTGAACAGATGAAACCAAATATCGTCTCTTTAGATGAGGTTCCAAGCAATTATGCACACGATGTCGAACAAGCTAAGCTTTACAGAGATATCTTAATCGAGCAGTTAGGTAACTACAACGATGAAATCGCTATGGCAGCTTTGGAAGGAAATGAGATAGATGTAGCTGATATCAAGAAAGCTATTAGAGAAGCAACAATAGCAGGCAAGATTTTCCCTTGTATCCCTGGTTCCGCTTATAAGAACAAAGGTGTACAGTACGTCTTAGATGCAGTCAATGACTATCTTCCTTCACCACTTGAGGTTCCTGCACCTGTCGCTCATGCAAGCGATGGAACAGATGTGGTTGTCAGTGTAGATCCTAAAGCACCTTTCGTCGCTTTAGCCTTTAAACTCACAACAGATCAGTTTGGAACACTCTGTTTCTTCAGAGTCTACTCAGGAACTGTCAAATCAGGTTCATACATCTACAACGCTACAAAAGGAAGCAAAGAGAGAGTCTCAAGACTTGAACTTGTCAATGCTGATACACATGAGAATATCACAGAAGCTAAAGCAGGTGAAATCGCTGCAGCAGTCGGCTTCCAGTCAACAAGAACAGGTGATACTTTAGTCGGAGAAAACGATCCTAAAGTCACTCTTGAAGCAATCAAGTTCCAAGAGCCAGTCATCTCTGAAGCTATTGAGCCAGTCAAGAAAGGCGATCAGGACAAGATGGCAGCTACACTTGTTAAATTCACAGAAGAAGATCCTACCTTCCACTACTACACAGATCCTGAAACAGGACAAGGAATCATCGCTGGCGTCGGTGAACTTCAACTCGATGTCAATGTCACTAGATTAAAGAACGATTTCAATATCGATTGTAAAGTCGGTGCACCTCAGGTCGCCTACAGAGAGACCATCAAATCCACAGCAGACTGCGAAGGTAAATACATCAAACAGTCAGGTGGTCACGGTCAGTATGGACACGTCGTCTTCAAGATGGAACCAAATCCTGGCAAAGGTATTGAGATAAGCGAACAGATCACCGGCGGTGCTATTCCAAAAGAGTTCATCAAACCTTCTATCGACGGTTTAAGAGATGCTATGGAAAGAGGTATGATAGCTGGTTATCCTGTAATCGATGTCAAAGCTACATTGATCTTCGGTTCCTATCACGATGTCGACTCATCTGAGGCAGCTTATAAGTTAGCTTCACAGCAGGCTTTGAAAGTTGCAGCCAGCAAGTGCTCCCCAGTCATCTTAGAGCCTATTGTCAAAGCTGACATCACTACTCCTTTAGATTACGTCGGAGCTGTCATGGGAGATGTCTCTTCCAGAAGAGGACAGGTCGATGGCATGATTCAGAAAGCAAACGCACAGGTCATCACCGCCTACATTCCTCTTGCAAATATGTTCGGTTACATCTCTGACTTGAGAAGTATGACACAGGGTAGAGGTATCTATTCGATGGAATTCCATCACTACCAAGAAGTCCCTCGTTCAGTCCAGGAAGAAATAGTAAAAAAGAGAAGTTAACACACTTCTATCTCTTGAAAAATATTTTGAAAAAGTGTATATTTTATTAGAATTGTCTATGGAGGAAAATTAATAATCATGGCAAAACAAAAATTTGATCGTTCCAAACCAAACGTGAACATTGGAACAATCGGACACGTCGATCACGGTAAGACAACTTTAACTGCTGCTATTACTCAGACCTTAGCAAAACAAGGTTTAGCACAAGCACTCAAATATGACCAAGTCGATGCTGCTCCTGAAGAGAAGGCAAGAGGTGTTACCATCAATGCCGCTCACATCGAGTACGAGACTCAGAAGAGACATTACACACACGTCGACTGCCCAGGGCACGCTGACTACATCAAGAATATGATCACCGGTGCAGCTCAGATGGACGGAGCAATCTTAGTCGTCGCTGCAACTGATGGTGTTATGCCTCAGACAAGAGAGCATGTCTTACTTGCAAGACAAGTCGGTGTTCCTTACATCGTTGTCTTCTTAAACAAGTGCGATATGGTCGATGATCCTGAGTTGATCGATTTAGTCGAAATGGATGTTAGAGACCTTTTGAGCAAATACAACTTCCCTGGAGATGAGATCCCTGTTGTCAGAGGTTCCGCATTAAAGGCATTGGAAGGTGATGAAGAAGCTCAGAAATCAGTTCTTGAACTTATGGATGCTGTCGATTCTTATATCCCCGATCCTCAGAGAGATAAGGACAAACCTTTCTTAATGGCTGTTGAAGATGTCATGACCATCACCGGCCGTGGTACTGTCGCAACAGGTAGAGTTGAAAGAGGTGTCATCAAACCAAACGATGAAATTGAAATCGTTGGTATCATGGATACAAGAAAAGTCGTCTGCACATCCTTAGAGATGTTCAGAAAGACACTTGACTACGCAGAGGCTGGCGACAACGTCGGTGCTTTGTTAAGAGGTGTCGACAGAGATCAGATCGTCAGAGGTCAGGTCTTATGCAAACCTGGTTCAGTCACTCCTCACACCAAGTTTGAATCTCAGGTCTACGTCTTAAAGAAAGAAGAAGGCGGAAGACACACTGGTTTTGGTAATAACTACAGACCTCAGTTCTACTTCAGAACAACTGATGTTACCGGAACAGTTACACTTCCTGAAGATACCCCAATGGTCATGCCTGGTGATAACGTCAACCTCACAGTTGAACTCATCCATCCTATCGCTTTGGAAGAGCAGACAAAGTTCTCCATCCGTGAAGGTGGTCACACAGTCGGTGCTGGAACAGTCACCAAGATCATTAAGTAATTAAACTTAAAAACAAAAAGGCGATCTTAAATGATTGCCTTTTTTGGTGCTTATAAATTTCTTCTTTGTTGTAATATATTTATCTTTTTATGTGCTAAAATCATTCAGTGAACAAAAGATCTAAATACGAGTTCAATTCAAAGGCAGCTGTATCTAAAAAAATATACTCTTCTTTAGCAGATACGTTTTTAGTAGCTGTTTTGTCGATCATCTTTTTCTATTTAACATCGATTATTTTTGATTATGTTCCTATTGTCAAAGAGAAAAAAGAGAACTTATCTGACATTCAGTATAGTCTCAATATAATGGTAAAGGATTCTCATCTTGATGAATTCGATGGAATGTATTTAAAAGGCAAAGATGAGATAACTTCCTCCTATTTGAAGAGACTGATATTCACTTCTCTTATTGAAAACGGATATCAAGATTACTCTCAGGAGTACTATAAGGAAGTGAAGAAACTGACGATAGAAGAAGATAACCTGGCTTACTATCAGCTCATCTTTAAAAAGAACAATTCATCTTCTTATCTTGAGGGAGTAAATTTCTACTCTCTTGAAGAATATAAAGATAAAATAAGCAAATACACTGATGTCAGTTATCATTTAAAGAATGATTATCCTATACTAAACTTAGATAATGCAAAAAAATGTGACGAGTATTTAAGGTATCAAAAAAACGGAGAAGAGATATACAATAAGGTGTATAACGGATATAAGGAGTTTCTTTCAAACTCTATAGATGAGATGATTGTCAAATACATACCTTATGTAGAGATGAATAACAGATACGATAGATTAGCTGATAATATCTTTTATTACAGACATTATCAGCTTCTTATAGCTTATCTTCTTGCAACTTTGATATGTTATACAGTGATGCCGCTGATATTTAAAGATGGAACCACTTTATCGATGAAGATATTTAAACAAGCTCTTTTAAAAAACAGTAAGAAGAGATATCCTTTCTACTATGTTTTTTTGATTACAGGTTATCATCTTCTTGATAACCTGTTTATCCTTCCTATGGTCTTGTTTTTAATGTATGGAAGAAACTGTTATCCTCTTTTAGTAAGTTCACTGATATTTAATGTACCTCTTTTATATTTAGGACTGTTCTCTACTTTTTTATATCTGTTTTCAATCATCTTTGCACAGTTTAAAATAAGCAACAAACAGAGAATAGATGAGATTATCTTCAGATACAGTGTAATAGATAAAAACTCATTCGATATAAAGATTCAGGGAGAAGAAGATGGACGAGAAAGAAAAGACAGTTGAACTAGATTATAAGAGAGCTGATAATAAAAAATTATTCGCTTCTAATCTGTTCGATGCTTTTGCGATGATCATACTTGCAGTCCTCTTATCTTTATCTATTTTTGCAATCTATTTCAACACACCGATGAGCAGAGATCTTTCAAATAGAAGGGATGAGATAATACTCTCTTCTCATCTTTATGAGAAGAAAGATGGAATTGTAAAAGATCTCTATTCGATAATCGATGAGGACAAGGAGTCTTCTGTAGATGAAAAAAGCAAGATAATAGATGATAGTTTGACCTTTTTCTTTCAATCTTTTGTCAAAGATAAAAATATATATGATGACTATAAGAGAAGAGCCCTCAATAAGGAAGAACATATTTTTGATGACAATCTACAAAGAAAGTATTTAAACGATGATTACGATATCGTCTACTTCAATTTTTATAACAACATGCTTAAAGACATAGCTCCTGGCTACCTGTCTTCCTCAAAAGAGTACCGAGATAATTTAAAACAGTCAATAATCAACAATGTGTTCATTATTTTTATATCTTTAATCATATCTAACATCATCTTTTATTATGTTGTACCGATGATTTATAGAAGAGGAAAGCAGACTTTTGGAATGAAGATATTTAAGATATCCCTTCTTTCTGTGGATGGAATGTCTTGTTCATCTAAAAGATACAGCCTCAGATTCCTTTTCTATCTTATTGTGATTGTTGTTTTGTCGGTCTTCTCTTTCCTTCTTCCTGTTTTGATCTCTTTTACAATGATGCTTCTTTCAAAAACAGGTCAATCACTGGTTGATTATGTGACAAATACATACAAAGTTGACAGTCAGACAAACACTGTCTATTTAAACTATGAAGAATATATGTATAATCAGCATAGTAGAGATGATAAAAAAATTGAAAATCTTGATGTTGTTTACGATAAAAAAGATAAATGATATTTATTTGAAAGCGGTTTAATAGTAAAATAATCTCTGTAGGGGTTAAAAAAAGGTTTTTAATTCTTTAGAATATAGTGTAGGAACAAAACGATGAAAATAAAAATTGTCGGTTTAACAAAAAAATTCCCTGGAGATATAAAAAAAGGTATCCAGGACACAGTTGCAGTTGATCATCTTGATTTAGAGATCGACGATGGTAAACTGATTGGCCTTCTAGGACCTTCCGGTTGTGGTAAATCTACAACTTTATACATGATATCAGGTCTAAAAGAGCCAACAGATGGACAGATTTACTTCGATGATGAAGATGTCACATTCTTGACACCTGAGAAGAGAGGAATAGGTTTGGTTTTCCAAAACTACGCTCTTTATCCCCACATGACAGTTTATAAAAATATCTTATTCCCTTTGACTTCCTTAAAGGTGAAAGACAATGAAAAATCGTTTGTTGTTGAAAAGTCAAAAAAGATAATTGAAATACTAGACAATGTGAACGCTCTTATCGATTTAATCAAGAGCACAGCGATAGATGGCAAGATAAAAAGAGATGCTGCTGTATCAGCTATCTGCAATAAATACAAGGTGTCTATGTATCTTGCAAGACAGATATATTCATATAATCTTCACGCATCGACAGATTTAAATAACGATGTTCAGAAGAGAATAGATGATGCCTTGATCTCAATTAAAGAAGAGAAGGAGAGACTTATTAAAAAGAATCTTCACGTCAACGATAATAATGAGATAGTAAATGAGAATAATGAATGCAAGCAGATAGAAAGAAAGCTCACTAAAGATGAGATGGATGCACTTGTCAGAGAAGCTGCTAGACTTGTTCAGATTGAAAATTATTTGGAGAGAAAACCAGCTGAGCTCTCAGGTGGACAACAGCAGAGAGTCGCTATTGCAAGAGCGCTTGTCAAAAAACCTAAAGTTCTCCTTCTAGATGAGCCTCTGTCTAACTTGGATGCTAGACTTAGAATCCAAACTCGTGAAGAGATAAGAAAGATTCAGCAAAGAACAGGCATCACAACCGTGTTTGTCACTCATGATCAAGAGGAAGCTATGTCGATCTGCGACAGGATTCTCGTTATGAAAGATGGCAAAGCTATGCAGGAAGGTGAACCTCAAGAAGTTTACAGAGATCCTAAAGATCTCTTCGTTGCTAAGTTCTTAGGAACTCCTCCAATAAATGTGTTTAAAGGATACATTAGAAATAATCAACTCTATATTGGAAACGAGAAAATAAAGGATGTCAATCCAAATATTGAAGATAAAAATGTTTATGTCGCTATCAGGCCTGAAGGTTTTATTATAGACGACAAAGGAGTTTTCTCACTCGACTGTAAAGAGATTATTACCATGGGAAGAGATCTCTCTTTGGTGTGTTCTAGCCCATTCTTCGTCGGAGATAAAATCAAGATAATTATCGATTCTGACATAACTCCATGGATAGGTACAATCAAGTTCTCAATCAGAGACAGCAAACTGTATGTGTTTGATGAGAAGAGCGAAGAGAGAATAGCGATTTAATTTATGGAGAAGAGAAATAACTACAAAGCTTGGCTATATTTAGCTCCAGCGTTGATACTTATGGCAGTGTTCACTTTCTTTCCGCTTGTCAACACTATCATTGTTTCATTTATTGAAAATTATAACAGTGCCTACGGTTTTAATGCTGAGGTTGGAGAGAGAGTTGTCAACACCGGTTTCACTTTCAAAAACTACGGTGTTGTCTTAGGTATAACTCCTAGAAATCCTTCAACCGGTGTTTTAGATAAAACATTTCTATCTTTTACAGGACCATCAGCTTTAGGTAACACATTGATGATCACTTTCATCACTGTTCCTATTTCTGTCGTTATTGCACTTGTCATATCGATCGCTTTAAATCAGATAAAAGTTTTAAAGAAGTTCTTCCAGACTGTGTTCTTCATGCCTTATGTCACAAACATAATTGCTGTAGGTATGGTCTTTTCAATCATCTTCTCTACAAACGGTATCTTCAATGCGATGTTAAAAAGCAATACCAATTGGATCAATGTAGGTGCTTCTTATTGGAACAGCATGTTGATATTATTTGTCTACATCATCTGGAACGCTCTTCCTTACAAGATACTGATCTTCTTAAGCGGTCTACAAAACATTGATAAGCAGTATTACGATGCTGCTAAAATAGATGGAGCTAGCGCATTTAAAGTTGCAAGAAAGGTAACTATTCCTCTTCTATCACCTCAGATTCTTTATATAACTATCACCTCATTTATAGGTGCTTTTAAAGAGTACACAGCGATTGTTGGTCTGTTCAATAGAAGTTATACTGCCGATGGTAATGTTCCTGATCTGTTCACTGTCGTCTACTACATATACGATAAACTCAACTCTACCGATCAGGTTCAGTATGCATCTGCAGCAGCTGTCATCTTATTTATCATCATCATGCTGATCACGCTCGTGCAGATGAAAGTAGCAAAGAAGAGGGTCCATTATTGATATGAAACAGGTTAATGTCAACACAACTCATCTAAATCTTGTCATACCAGGCAGAAGAAAGGATGTCTTATCAACTCAGAAGAGAGACAAAGTGATGAAGATAATCGCTCTTGTTTTGACTTACTCTTTCATCGTCCTGATGGCTCTGATTGTCATCTTCCCTTTCTTTTACATGATAATCGGTTCATTCATGTTAGAAGAGGATGTGATATCTGGAAAACTCTGGCCGACAACCGGTTCATTCTTTGAAAACATTCACTATAACTATACGGAGACTTTGAAGAGATTTGATTATTTCAAATATGTAGGTAATACTTTGATAGTCGGTGTTTCAACTACTGCTGGCTGTCTATTCATAACCATCTTGAGCGCTTTTGCTTTCTCTAGACTTCATTTCAAAGGGAGAGAGGTTCTCTTCACAATCTTTCTTGCGACGATGATGATTCCAGGAGAGATGATGGTCATCACAAATTATATAACGATGAATAATTTAGGACTCATACCTATCAAAGGGCAAACTGCAATTCAAGCGTTTACTGTCATGATTCTTCCGTTTTTGTCAAGCGTGTTTTACATCTATCTGTTGAGGCAAAACTTCTTACAGATTCCAAATGAGCTTTACTTCTCAAGCAAAGTCGATGGTAAATCAGATTGGCAGTATCTTTGGAAGGTGATGGTGCCTCTTGCTGCCCCCACACTGATCACAATCACTATTCTTTCACTGATCGGTTCTTGGAATGCGTATGTGTGGCCTAACACTGCTGTTAAAAATGATAACTACTGGTTGATATCAGTAGCTATGAGAGGAACTGCTTTGGAGATCGAAGATCCTCTGCAGCCTCAGGTGTTCAAGATACAGAACTCTTGGACTATGGTAGCCAGCACTCTCACTGTTCTACCGCTTCTTATCCTGTTTATCATCTTTAGAAAATACATCATGAAAGGTACTGGTAGAGCTGGTATCAAAGGTTGATTTTTTAAAGTGATAAAAAATAAATAGCACTATAAATTTTAAAGGGAGGTAACATGAAAAAGAATTTAAAATTAAGTCTATTGATGCTTTCCGTTTTCGCCTTCACTGCTCCACTAGCAAGCTGCAAGAAGAATGAAGATGATCGTATCGCTGTCACCTGGTGGAACAACTATGTCGCTCCAACCTCAGGCACTGATGAAGAGAACAGAAAGAACGCTTCTTACAATGAATACTATTTCGCTAAGGATGTCATCGATCAGTTTGAGAAGGATCATCCTAATATCAGAGTAGACATGGTCTACAAAGGAAAATACAATGAGATTGCAAACGAGATCAAAGACGGAATTTCTACAGGTAATATTCCTTCTTTAGCATCCGGCTATGCAGATAACACAGCTGTCTATGCAAATCAAGGTGTCGCTTTAGATGTCTCATCCTTCATCGATTCTCCAAAGTTCGGTTTCGGTAAAAAAGGAAACAGCAACGCTACCTATTATGAGAATGACTCAGCAGATAACTATGTTGAGGATACAACAACTGCAAAAGCAGACTTCTCCTCATCTTTCTTAGAAATTGAAAAAGGCATGTACACTGGTGGAAAACTCTACTCTATGCCTTATTCAAAGTCCTCTGAAGCTTTATATCTCAACAAAGATATGATGGATAAAGTCGGCGAAGGAAAATGTGGAACAACAACAGCAGGCAAAGGAAATACTAACTTAACATACAAAGCTCCTGAGGCTGCAGCAACCAAGACCCAATATGTCTTAGATGCTAATAGTGATGGCACTGTTTCTTTCTTAGAGCTCATCGATGTCGCTAAAAAAGCCAAAGCAGACTTCCCTTCAATATTCAACGACAGCGGTAAGTATGATGATGATAGTCATGACGGTGGTGGAACAGATCAAGAAGGATATAAGTATGCCTGCCCAATCGTCTACGATTCTGCAGAGAATTTATTCATCACAGCTTGTGAAGCATTAGGAGTTCCTTATCTCAACGCTAACGGAACTGATGCTGCTTCTCAGGTTCTCTTCAATAATGCAGATGCAAAGAAAGTTGTCACTCAGCTCAAAGCTTGGTACGATGAAGGACTCATCTGCACCACAAATCAGCTTTATTACACCAATAAATCAAAGGGTTATCATCAGTATGCAACTCAGCTTTTAAAGAACGGAAAAGCTATCGCAATCATCTCTTCTACAGCTGGTGCTAGATATGTTGCTGATGAAGGATTTATCTGCGAAATTCAAGACAATGTCTCATATCTCAGATCCGACTTCGGTTTGACAGGAGGAAAGACCACTCCAGTTAAAAAGGTCATCTCACAAGGACCTTCTATCTCCTTCTTCAAGAACAAGGATGAGAGAGTTGAAAGAGCATCATTTGAATTCTACAAAGCTTTGACAAATTCAACAAACAGCTACAAGTTAGCAAGCAAGACCTCTTATTTCCCAATAAGAGTATCTTCAAACAATCAGATTGTCGAAGAGTACAAAGAAGCTATCAAGAAAGATAACGGAACATATGCTGAAAGACAGAAAGCTAACACTGGAAAGATGTTCAATTTAAACGTCAAGTACAATAATGAAAAAGTCAACTACATGACTCAAGCATTCACATATTCTTCTGCTTCCAGAACAGCAGTCGGAAATCTGATGAGCTCTGTCTTAAAAGAAGGAGTTGAAGTTGAGACAGCCTTCAACAGCGCTTACAACACCGTTGTAAAATAATTAAGTAGGTATATATGAAGAAAGAAAGAAAAGAAATGACTCACAATGAAAAGATATCTTACTACAGAGAGATGAAGAATTCAGCTTTATCGTTTTTCATCATCTCTGGTATCACTTTTGTAGTGGGAGTTATCTTCATCTTTCTTTCTTTTAAATACAATATTTTAAGAGAGAAGGTCTTTGTTATCAGCATTGAGTTTTTCGTAGCTATTATCGCACTTGTAGCTGCTATCTCTTTTTTGACTTTGGGCATCATTTATTATCTTAAGTCCAGAAAGAATCTCAAAGCTATCAGCAAGGAAGGTAAAACAGAGTAAAAAAGGGAAGCAGGAACTGTCCTGCTTCTCATTTTTCTCTTGACTTAACAGTAAAAAAACAAGATAATTAATAAGCTGGAGCAGTACTCAAGTTGGCCGAAGAGGAGTCCCTGCTAAGGATTTAGTACGAGTAATCGTAGCGGGAGTTCAAATCTCCCCTGCTCCGCCAGTTTAAACTTATTAAGAATCTGTATGT
>JALEUS010000051.1 GCA_022780765.1 Bacilli bacterium
GATAATCATCATCACTTTTCTCTTTATTTACACAATCGTATACTTCTAAAAGGATATTCTCTCTGAGCTCACATTCCTCATTAAAAGGTAAAAACTCATTGAATATCCTTTTTATATCCTCTATCGCTTCAGTTCATCTTCTATAACAATCAAATAAAGCCCCTTTATCTTGTTTTTTTTCTGTAAGTCATCATACCTTCAGGAATAAAAAAATTATGATATTTACTAGCTATCAGATATCTGAACTTATCTTTATTCTCTATCTGAATGCAAAGACCATATTCTCCTATACCGTTTTCTATGGTAGCTTTTTAATAATCGTTTTCAGCTTCAGATCCTCTGTATATTCTAGAATAACAATACTTCTGAGAGATCTCACTTAAAAGTTTTTTATCTCCTCTTTTGAATTCTCATAACTTATATCTTTTGAAAAACCAATGACTGAAAATGGAAACATGTCGTTAACTGTATACTTTAATTCCACTTTTTCTCCTCCTTTTAAATAGACCTTGATTTTTACAGGATTAAAAATGTGAATGTCATTCTTATTGACGATAGTTTTTATCTAAGAAAACCATAGAACCTAAGATATACTTTTGAGAAACTCTCATAGGTTTTATAAAAGTATTTAAAAGCTATATCGGTGCACTTCTCTCCTTTTAATATCTCTAAACTTGCAAGATATAATCTCCTGTTTTTTATGTACTTTTTCAGCGTGTAACCGGTTTTTACACTGAAAACTAACTGAAGAAAAAAAGAGAGAGATCACACTCTCTAATAAGCTATTCTAAAGAGATGACAAAAATATTGTCTTCTATTTTTTTAAAAGATTTATTAACAATAGATAACTGTTCCATATCTCACCTGACATTACTATTTTTAAAAATTGAAAAAAAGAAAACCTATTATAAAAAATACAATTGTTTCTTTATATCTGCTCTTTAAAATATGTAGAGATGTTTATATTTTTCTTGGGATTAAAAATAATAGAAATGTAACCTTCTTTTTTTATTCCCATCCTGGTAGTGAATATCACTTTCTTGATCCTTTTAAATCCGCATTTCTCCTGCACTCTTCTAGACTGATTGTTCTCAAGAAAATGTCCACATGAAAGATAATCTAAATCCAGAGTGTAAAAGCAATAATCTATCACCTTATCCACTGCTTCTTTCATGATCCCTTGTCCCCAGTAATCTTTAGACAAAACAAAACCTAACTCTCTTCCTATAAGATCAGTCAGTTCTGTCAAATGATTATCTTTTTCTATTCCTAAAGAACCGATGACCTTATTGTTATACTGAAGAGCAAAGGTCTTCTTCTCTTCAATGAAGTCTTTTAAAATCATCATCGATTTCTCTTTGTTCTCATGCGGATTCCATCCTGCCATCTGACCGACTCCATCGACTTTTGCATACTCGTAAAAATCATCGAGATCATCCTCTTTAAACTCTCTTAAAATAAGTCTCTCTGTTTTTAAAACAACACCGCTGATATCTATCTCTGCATTCATGATTATTTCTCCTCGTTTATCATAGTTGATATTTCTTATCTGCTACGCTGTTATATAGTTTTACAAACAGTTCTGGAGAAGCTATAGCCTCATATAGTTTTTCTTTTCCGTAATTTAAATCCACTAACCCCCACATATAGCAACCGAAGTAGTATGTGGGATACTGAGTGACGCTTTTACCCATGAATTCAAACTTTTCATAATGAGATGATACCAGAGAAGAAACCTCATCTATGGTCATGCTTTTACACATGTTGTAATCGTTTTTAATCATTGAGAAGATATCATCAAAATGCTTCTCGTAAAAAACCATATCTGACATATCCATACTGTATGTGATATCATCATATTTTTTCTTCTTGTGAAGAGTTTCAAGATTGTTATTAAAATGAACAGCTAAACCTTCATAAGCAAAGTTTTGAAGAAAAAAATCTTCTGGCTTGATATTCTCTATAGCTAAAAGCTGTCCTACAAAAATATGATTTATCTCATGAGCAGTCACATGTAAAAAATCTGTCTTGCTTTCAAACATATTTAAGTTAGAAATGTCGTAGTCAATATATTTTTTATATGGCCACCCCATCGAGTTACCTATCGATACAATCAATATGATATTTAATTCATCTATCTCATTTAATATCTTCTCTGGTAGTCCGTTTACTAAAAGATTCTCTATCACCTCATAGTCATCTGCTCCTATAGAAGAGAACATCGAGATAGTTTTCACTCTCTCTTCTAAATTATTATAGAAATCTTAAAAATATTTCTTTTTGATCTCTAATCGCTGATTGTCAAACTCTTTCTTATCAAAATTCATAAAGAAATCAACAGCTTCATCATAAGAGATTCCACATACTGGAAGATTTTTTAAACCGTACCTTTCAAATTCAATTTGATAATCAGGCATATTCAATATCTCTTTTAATCTGTTTTCATCCCTGCCATTATTCTTCTTGCTATCAAGCAGCCAATCGATGGTAGTTAAATAAAGTATGTGTAAATAGGAGGAGGTAAGCAATAGGGTATGGGATTCCTTGTTGGAACTAGTTCCAACAAGGAAAGAAAAATTTTGCGCGAGGGGTGCAGTTGTCTTATCATTAAGTCGATCAAAACAC
>JALEUS010000091.1 GCA_022780765.1 Bacilli bacterium
ATGAGATGTTTTTTTCTATGACTTTATAAGCAGAAATATTTTTTTCATTAAAATATACCTTCTTTGCCCCTCTTGATACAGCTTCTATTCCTACAGCACCTGAGCCTGCAAACAGGTCGAGAAAAACAGAGTCTTCAATGTTTTTTGAGATTATTGAAAAAATAGCCTGCCTGACTTTATCCATCGTAGGACGGGTTACTTTTTCACTTGGAATTGATAAAACTCTGCCTTTGTAGATACCTGATATAACTCTTATCATCTGATCTTTTCTACAATTCCTTTTTCAATTATTTTCAAAACGTTCTTTATCTTTTCTTTTTTGTTTTCATAATCTATAAAAAGAGGATTTGAAAACATATCTTTATTGATTTTTTCTAAAGAGGAGAGAAGTTCTTTTCTCTCATCCTTTTGTAAATCACCATTCATCTTGATGTATATGTCTTTTCTTTTTTTAGATAGAGAAAGAAGAATTTTATCTCTCTCCATTCTTTCCTTTGACTCTAAGTATTCTTTATAGATATCGCTAGCTAACAATTGACTGATGAACTCATCCTCTTTTTTTATAAAATCATCTTTATTACACATAATAACTCTTTTTTTGTACAAAAAATATAATCAAATACATGAAAATTATAACAGATTAATGATAGAATGATAGATGTGAAACTATTAAATATACATTATGATGATGAAGGATTGCTTCATCAAAAATGCAAAGAAGTTCCTCTTCCTTTAGACGAGGAAAAGAAGCAGCTGATCAAAGATATGGTTCAGTATCTAAAAGACAGCCAGGATGAAGAGAACCAAAGAGAGTATTCCATACGTTCAGGAGTAGGTTTGGCTGCGCCACAGATAGGAATCAACGAACGTTTTTTTGCTGTCTACTTTCATGATAATGAAAAAGAGTACAGCTATGGTTTAGTAAATCCAAAGATAGTCTCTACCTCATCAAAAAAGATATATCTTGATAGCGGAGAAGGCTGTCTGTCTGTTAAAAAAGATATCGAAGGACACGTTATCCGTTACAAGAGAATCACTATCAAAGGTTACGATGTGCTCAGTGAGAAAGAAGTGCTTTTGAGACTTACTGATTATCCTGCAATAGTTTTTCAGCATGAGTACGATCATTTAGATGGAATCTTGTATTACGACAGAATCAACAGTGAGAATCTTCTCGGCTTCGATGAGAATGCGGAAGCTATTTAAGAAATAATTTCTTTAATATCATTAGACTTGTGATAAAATAAATTGCTTAAATTATTTTTTTAAAATAATAATTAATTTTTTGTGGAGCTGTTTTATGAGTGAAAATAAATTGCAATCCCCTGTTGAAGTGTACGCTTTAGGTGGACTGGATGAGGTGGGTAAAAATCTCTACTGCATAGAGAACGAATCTTCTTTGATAATAATTGATTGCGGTGTCATTTTTCCAGAGGATGATATGCCTGGTGTGGATTATGTTATCCCTGATTTTACACACCTTATTGAAAATCAAAAGAAGATAAAAGCTCTTATCATCACACATGGTCATGAAGATCATATAGGTGGCATACCTTTTCTTTTAAGACAGGTTGATATTCCTTTTATCTACGCTCCAAAAATAGCAATAGCACTCATCAGACACAAGCTGACAGATGAGAAGATAAACACACCTATAAGACTTGTTGAGTACAATGAGGACAGCAAACTCAAATTAGGTGATTTCTCATTAGAATTCTTCCATGTCACTCACTCTATACCAGACAGCTTCGGAATCTATATTAAAACCCCACAGGGAACGATTGTAGAGACAGGTGATTTTAAAATCGACTTGACACCTGTTGACGATGATTTTTCTTTATCAAAACTTGTGAAGTACGGAGACAGTGGAATAGATCTTCTCATGGCTGATTCAACAAACGCTGAAAAAGAAGGATACACTCCCAGTGAAAAGACCGTCATCCAAGGCATCAGCGATGTCTTTTCAGAAGCGACAGGAAGACTTTTGATATCCACATTCTCTTCAAATATCTCTCGTATCCAACAGATAATTGAAACATCGATCAAATTCAAAAGAAAGATCATCGCTATCGGAAGATCGATGGAAAGCAACATCCAAGCTGCAAGAGAGTACGGTTATATAAAAGTTCCAGATAGCTACCTTGTAGGCCCTGAGAGTTTGAAATCTTTAAAACCAAATGAAATAACAATTCTCTGCACAGGAACTCAAGGAGAACCTATGGCAGTCTTATCCAGGATCTCAAGAGGAGAGCATAAACATATAAAAGTCATGCCAGGTGATACAATCGTCTTCTCATCATCTGTCATACCTGGAAACACTGCCAGCATCAACAAGGTCATCAACCAGCTGACAAGGCTTGGAGCAAACGTGATAACAAACTCTGTTTTAACAAATCTTCACGCTTCTGGTCACGCATCGAAGCAGGAGATGAGACTGCTTCAAAAACTTGCTAGACCAAAGAATTTCATGCCTGTCCATGGTGAGTACAGAATGTTAAAACTTCACAGTCAGTTAGCAATTGACTGCGGTTTAAATAGAAAAAATGTTTTTGTCTGCTCAAATGGTGATGTTCTCTCTTTGATAAATCACAAGGTGTACCGCACAGGAACTGTCCATACAGATTCAAATTATATCGATGGAAAAAACACTATCTCTGTCTCTACCTCTGTGATAAAAGACAGGTCCACTTTGATAAATGAAGGAATGGTAGGTATATATGTTGTCATTGATCCTAAGAGAAATGAACTTGTCTACTCTCCTATAGTGGACAGCAAAGGTTTCATCTCTGCAAACAAGAGAGGTATTCAAAACAAGGTTTCTGACATCCTTTCTATCGAGTTAAAAAAACTTATGAAATCAGGAAAGAAAGTCACTTTCTTCGATATCAAACAGACTGTTAAAACAGTCGCTGGTCACATGTTTTACAGGGAGACAAAAAGAAATCCAATGGTCATTCCTATCGTTTTAACTTATTCAAATACGGAGGTTAAAAAAGATGATAATCTTAGCCAGCCAATCCCCTAGAAGAGAAGAGATCTTAAAATCTGTGATAGGAGATCTTCCTTTTAAAATCATTCCCTCCAACTTTGATGAAGATAAAATCGATGAGAAAGACTTAAAAAAATTATGTCTTCTTGAAGCTGTAAACAAAGGAATGGTCATCTCTGAGAAAAACAGAGATGACTATATAATCTCAGCTGACACGATGGTTTATTTTCAAGGTAGAAAACTTGGAAAACCTAAAGACAAAGAAGATGCTTTTTCAACTTTGAAAGAACTTCAAAACAACACCCATGAAATAGTCACTGCACAGTGCATCATCAAGGATGGAAAGATTTTAAAAGAGAGCATCTGCACCTCAGTTCTATTCATAGATAAGATGGATGATGAAAAGATAAAAGAGTATGTAGACACCCTCTCTCCTTTAGATAAAGCAGGAAGCTATGGAATCCAAGATGAAAAATATATCTCCTCTAAGATCATCAGCGGAGAAAGAGAGACCATCATGGGTCTATGCAAAAAACAACTTATCTTAGATTTAAAAAGTTTAAATATTATATAAATTCATTTAGCTGTTTTTTATCAGCTCTTCAATCTGGTTTTTAAAGTCTTCTGCTTTTGAACCTATCATGATGATGATCTTGTCATTCATCAGCATGTACTGAAGATTTAATTTTTCAAGTCTCTCTTTATCTATCTGTTCCTTGTTTAAGAAGACAATTGATACTCTCGAACCTTGGAAAGACACCTCTTTGATGTTCTCTTTTTTTATTGTATCAACGACTTCAGAAGCTAAAGAGTTAGCTTTTTTTTCTACCTCTTTTTCGTTATTGCTGATCTTTTTTGCACGGCTGGTTTTAATATATACGACAACGAATAATGCGATAAGTAAAGCAACGATTATTCCTACAACTATCAAAGTGATTAATACCAATTTTGACATAAACTATCCTCCTAATCAATTGATGCTCCTTTTTATTCTCTGCACAAGAGAGATTTTTTTAAAATGTATCAGAGATACTTTCTGATCTTTTAAAGACACTTCAAGATTTATTTCTTTCAAATCCTCATCCTCTCTTCCATCCACTGACAGATGAAGATCACCTAAAGCAGAAAGAAATATCTTCTTATCGAGAGGAAGTATTCCTTTAGAGATCACATTTCTGTTTAAACGATTCTTAACAGGAGCGATAAGAGAGTACTGCAAAAAAGGGGATGAGATAAAACAGACAGGTGAATTAAGAGAATAATTAAAACCAGTAGAACCCTTAGCAGATGAGATAACTATTCCAGAAGCGTTTCCTTTAAAGATGTTTTCATCATCTATTGAAAGAGATATATTCAATGTCTTATGCGATGTTATAGCTATATCAGAGAAGAAGATATCATTCTTATCTCCTGTAATGTCATATAGAGGAATCTCTTCTAAAAAATAATCTTTATTGATGATGTCATCAACAAGAGAGAAGATATCTTCATGATCGTAATCAGAGAAGAAACCTAAGTGTCCTCTGTTGATAGAGATATATCTCTTTTTAAAATCAGTCTGATGCATAGAGGAAAGAAAAGTACCATCTCCTCCTAAGGAGATGACAAGCTCAGGATCCTCATCTTTATAAAATCCATGAACAGACAGTTCACTCTCGATTTTTTCTTTGAGATATTCATTCTCTTGCTGATAGTTAAAAATATAAAAAGAACATGGTTTCATAGTCTCTTTTTATTCTATCACACTTTAATAATGAGTGTTTTTATAGTATGATAATAATGCAAAAAAACAGAAGACGAGGTACTTATTTATGGCGAATAATAACATTGAAATAGAAGCAAAAGTTCTTCTTTCAAAAAACAACTATGAGAAACTTTTGAATTCTTTAAATTTCGATGAGAAGATAAAGATACAAAAAAATTATTACCTTGACAGCACTGACAGAATTCTAGAAAAATACTCGATGATGCTCCGTCTAAGAGAGAGGGAAGGGAAGACCAAATTGACTTTAAAAGCTCCTCTTTCTCAAGGCCTTCTTGAGAAGAATCAAAACTTATCTGAAAAAGAATGCCTATCTTTATCAAAATCAAACATTCTGCCTAGAGGAGAGATATACGACTTTTTAGAAATACTTCACATACCTGTATCTGATCTTAAAGTCTTAGCTCAGCTGACAACTGAGAGAAAAGAGATGGAATACAAGGACACCAAGGTCAACATCTCTAAAAACACCTACGGAGATAATGTCGACTATGAGATAGAGTGCGATTCTGACTGCATTGAAAAGAGTGAAGCTGTCTTAAAAGAGATCTTATCTGAATACGATATAGAGTGCAAATTTAATAATCTCTCCAAAGAGAACAGAGCTATTAACTCAGTATTAAAAAAATAATGAAAACATATTAAAATGGGCCACTATAATCAGCAGCCCATTTTTCTTAATTATCGTCTGTGAAATGATGTTGACAACTTTCAAAATTATTGCAGACTCCGTTTTTACATGTCGATTTAGCTAGACACTTAGCTTTCTGGAAAATCTCTATCTCATCAGAATTGTAACCGACTTGAATCTTGTTCTCATCAACTATTATCGGTCTTTTTAATATTGATGGATGTTCTTTAATAAAATTGCACAACTGCTGAATCGACATCGAATCAATATCGACGTTTTCTTCTTTAAAAACCTTGCTTCTAGTCGAGATGATCTCTTCAGTCCCATCTAAAGATTTGTTCAACATCTCTTTTAATTCATCGATAGTGATCTCATGTTTAAGAATATTTATCTCAGTGAAAGGAATATTCTCTTTTTGAAAATACTGTTTGACTTTGCGACAACTAAGACAACTGGGTGACATATAGATCTTGATCATTAACTGCCCTCCTTTTCTTTTACAACTTCCTCCTGTCCATTCTTTAAAGTATTTAAAAACAGCCTCGTGTACTTATATGATGATAATAGAAGAAAAAAAGTTGAAATTAGAACCAATGAATCAATTATTAGGTGAGCTTGATAACGAGTATAGTTTCTTCCGATGAGCGGTCCTCCTATGAAAATTGCACCGACGATAAGGTAGAAAAGAAATGTCGACACTTTACCATACCATTTTGCAGAACCGAATGCTCTGTTGTTTCTAGCCATGATAACATTCATCACAGCCATCCAAAGCTCTTTTAAGATAAAGATGATCAGAAGAATCAAAACAGAGTGAATCTGATTGAACTTCACAACTAACGCAATGGATACTCCAAGCTGCATAAACTTATCTGCAATGGGATCTAACACCTTTCCTAAATTTGAAGTCAGAGAGAATTTCCTGGCGATAAATCCGTCTAAAAAATCAGTGTAAGCAGAAAAGAGCATTATGCTTGTAGCTATGTAGATATTTGCTGCTTCATTTGATGGAACAAATGAAGGAAGAAGATAAATTGTTACAAAGACAGGTATCAATATCAGTCTCAGATAGCATAAAACATTGGGTAGAAGCAATGCTTCATCTCTTCTGAAATATTTAAAAAAGACCGCTTTGAAATTTTCTTTTTTTTCTTTTTCACTCATAGCATCACCGCCATATATTATAATTCAAAAGCTGCAGTTTTAAAATACAGCTGAGGCATTCTTTCTTATTTAGACAAAAATAGAGAACTGTTTAAATAATCCTCTTCTTCATCGATTGAAGGATAGACTATTTTTTTTAGAAGAAGTCCTTTAGCATCCGCTTTCTTTCTGTAGTGGTTCTCTTTTTTATTATCGAGGATACTTTTGATGTCATCGATGCTCATCTTATTGTAAGAGACACCTAAGACTGCACCTATCATAAATCTAACTTGATACTTCAAAAATCTCTTACCACACACAGATAAAACGGTTAGACCACATTCGTTATTTATTGAAACATCCTCAATATCTAATATAGAGTTTTCTTCTTCATCGAAGCTTGCAAAACCTTTAAAATCATGCTTTCCTACAAAACAGGACAATGCTTTATAAGCAAGATCTTCATCTATTTTATTTTTTAGATACAGTGAGTTGTTTTCAAATATTGGATTGTATCTACCATTCTGTATAAGATATGAGTACACCTTCTTTGAGCATGAATAACGGCTTGAGAAATCCTCATCCACCTCTTTGACATCTTTTATATGAGTGTATTTACAGTAGTTTGACAAGTAGAAAGAAAGCCTATCAAGAGGATAATCATCCATAGGAAAGTCAAAAGAGAGGGCAAAATCTAAGGCGCTTACATATCTGTCAAGCCTAGATGATATCGTTACTTTAGTTTCTTTTAAAGTAAGATTATAAAGAGCATCTTCATAAAGCTGCTGGATGGTCAAAAGGTCTTTCAACTTCTGTGTTCCATAAAACTTATCACCTAAAAATGATATTCTGACTAAAACTCTTCTCATGACAACCTCGGAAGGCTCACCTTAAAGTACTCAAAAATATCGAACCTGATAACGCACTGAGAGATAGCTAAAGAGAGTACTCCTGCTATTAAAAAAAGAAATACGATATCGCTAAAACCTATCTTCTTTTCCTTGTATTTACTTCTTTTGCTATCAGGATCATATCCTCTTGAAATCAGAGCATCAGCTAAAATATCGCTCGATAAAAAACTGTATATGAAAAGAGGAATGACAAGAGAAGTCAGTGCTTTGATCTTGTCTTTGAATTTTCCATTTTTAAAATCTACTCCTCTGCTAGCTTGAGCTTTCATTATCCTTCTTGCATCTTCATAGAGAGAAGGAATGAATCTCAACGCTAAGGAAAAAGCCATCGATAATTTGCTTATGGGTACTTTTACAAACTTCAGAAAACCTAGATAGAACTCTAAAGAAGTGCACATCTCTAAAGGTTTAGAAGTCTGCGAGTACAAAGTGGTCATAGCAAGAATCAAAACCACTCTGGTAAATATATTAGCTAAGTTAAAAAGAGTAAAATAGTAAACCTTTATCTCGCCTATTTTAAAAGCGATATCTCCGCTCACTTTTCCAGGAAGAAATATATTTAAAACAAATAAGAAGATGACCATCATCCACAAGGCTTTAAGAGATTTAAAAAGACATAAAAAATTTGCTTTAGCAACCAGATAAAGAGATATTATCAAAAGAAGAATGACACCATCCACAACCAAGGTGACATATAAAGAACCGTAAGGAAGAAAAGCTATCACCATAAAAGCAATAAGATAGAGCATCTTTATTCGACTATCTAATCCATGAAAGACAGTGTTCTTATTCTGATACTTACCTAAGATAAAATTGTTCATCTTCTATTCACCTCTTCAAACAGTGAATAAGAGTCTTTGACCTTATACAGATCGATATTAAAACCGCACTTATTCAAATCCAAAGCTAACTGAAACACTTTAGGTACATCAAGAGAATTCTCTTTGACAAACTGAAAGTCAGAAAACAGAGAGACTACATCTGTGTTTTTTATTATCTTTCCATCCTTCAATACAATAGCTCTATCAGCGTACTTCAAAAGAAAATCCATGTTGTGAGTGACAATGATAATACCTGTGTTGTTCTCTTTGAGCTTCATTAAGATATTTATCAGATTCTCTTGGCTTTGATAATCAAGCCCGACAGTAGGTTCATCCAAGATAAGATAGTCAGGTTTAAAAGCGATGATGCCTGCTAAAGCTACTCTTCTTTTTTCCCCACCAGATAGTTCAAATGGACTTCTCTCATAGTAGCTTTCATCTATTCCAACTAGTGATAAAGCATCTTTGACCATGTCTTTACAGTCGATATCAGGATAGAATTTCTTCACCCCGTAACTGACATCATCAAAGACAGTGTTTTCAAAAACCTGATACTCAGGAAACTGAAACACCACTCCTACCTTCTTTCTAAGATCGATGATGTTTCTGATCTTCTTTTTATGCAGTTTCTTCATCCTTCTGTAATCGATTGAAGAATCTTTTTTATATTTAACAGTGTAATCCAAGAAAAAATCTTCAACATTTATTCTTCCTGAGAAAGGTATCTCAAGGCCGTTTAAAGTCTGTATCAATGTGGATTTACCTGATCCGGTTTTACCAATGATAGCTAAGATATCTTTTTTATCATAAGAGAATGTTACATCGTTTAAAACGTAATTCATCTTCTCATTGAACTTATCATCGTAGCTGAAAAAAAGAGAGTTCACTTCAACTGACATAAAAACTCCTTTAATGAAGAGATATCATCGATGTTATCTGTGTTTCTATCTTTAAAGTAAGAGAGAAACTCATATAAAAACGGAGGTTTGATCTTATACTTCGTCAATTTTTCCTTGTCTTTGAAAAGAGATATCTTGTCTCCATCGTAGATGATCTTCCCGCTATTTAAGACGATTGCTCTATTAAATATTGAAGTGTCTTCTATATCATGTGTAACATCGATAATGGTCAGATTCTCATTCTCTTCAATCTTCTTTTCAAGAATCCTCTCCATATCTGCTTTACCTTTAGGATCGAGCATGCTTTTAGCTTCATCAAAAAGAAGAATGTTCTTTTTTAAAATGAACATGCTAGCTAGATTCACTCTCTGCTTCTGTCCTCCTGACAAGGACACTGGTTCTCTATTTTTATAATCTAACATATCGACTTCTTTTAAACTCTCATCGATAAGCTCGTCCATTATAGAAGGATCGACATTCTCATTTTCCAAAGAGAATATCAGATCATCCTTGACTGTCGTTCCAACAAACTGTGAATCAGGATTCTGAAAGAGAAGACCGATATCTCTCCTTGAAAAATAACTGCTGTTATCATCTAAAAGATAACCATTTATATAGATGTTTCCACTCTTAGGGACAAGAAGACCATCGATGAGTTTAAGAAGAGTGGATTTACCAGAACCGTTGTGACCTAATAGACAGACCTTCTCTCCTTTTTTTATTTTCAAAGAGAGGGAGACATCCTCTTTTTCACCATATGAAAAAGAAAGATCTTCTATACAGATAGCGTACTGCTGATACTCTTGTTTAAAGATCATCTCATTTTTCTTCATCTTTTTTCCTCTTTCTATACAAAAAGAATTGATAGAGCCAATAGCTTGCTAAAGATATGAAAAACAATGATAAGAATATGCTGATAAAAACGATGTTGAATCTGCTTAAATTATTTATCTGGATTATTCCGTAAAGAAGAGATAAAACCATCAGAAAGGAGAGGGTGATAACAAGAGAAGCAATAAGACATTTTTTAAAAGGAAAACTTGAATGATTCTTTTTCATAACAACAAATTTTATCATTTACTTGTAAAACAAGAAAGATATTATTTGATCTCGCTTTTCAGTTTTATTCTAAGAAGAGATTTTTTTAAAGTCCTCTCAGCTTCCTTGTACTCTCTTCCTTCCGGTTTCTTAGCAAGTATTTCTTCTGCTTCTATCTTCTTCTGCTCTGCTCTTGAGATATCGATATCTTCTCTTCTTTCAAAAGAGTCGACTATTATTGTCACCTGAAAATCTTTATCGACCTTCAAAACACCGATAGCTAAAGCGTAGATCTCCTCTTTATCTTCTCTTACAATTTTCAAAGGAGTAATATCTATATTAGCTATCATCGGAAGATGATTTTTTAAAATCGTGACCTCTCCTTCAGTGGTAGAGAGAGTTATTGAAGAGACATCATCGTATTTGATTCTCTTTGTAGGAGTGATGATGAGAAGAGAAAAAATACTACCCATTGTTCTTTCCTTCTATGCTCTTTAACAGAGCTTCACCTTTCTTTTTAGCTTCATCAAACGTGCCAACATATGTGAAAGCTTCCTCTGGTAGATAATCTCCATGACCATCTAATATCTGTTCAAAGGATGAGATTGTGTCCTCAAGTTTGACAAACTTTCCTTCTTTACCTGAAAACTTCTCAGCGACGAAGAAAGGTTGAGACAAGAAGTTTCTTATCCTTCTTGCTCTGTTGACCAAAAGCTTATCTTCCTCTGACAGCTCATCCATTCCTAAGATAGCGATGATATCTTGAAGATCTTTATATTTCTGTAAACAAGCTTGCACTTTTCTAGCCACCTCATAATGTTTCTTTCCAACGACATTGGGATCTAAGAAATTTGAAGAGGATGCTAAAGGATCGACAGCTGGATAAAGACCTAAAGAAGCGATTGACCTATCAAGGACCGTCTTAGCATCAAGATGAGAAAAGGTGGTAGCAGGAGCAGGATCAGTCAAATCATCAGCAGGAACATACACAGCTTGAATAGATGTGATAGATCCATCTTTTGTAGAAGTAATTCTCTCTTGAAGTTGTCCCATCTCTGTTGCTAAAGTTGGTTGATAACCAACAGCAGAAGGCATCCTACCTAAAAGTGCAGACACCTCGCTTCCAGCCTGAGTGAACCTGTAGATGTTATCTATGAATAATAAGACATCTTGGTGCATATCATCTCTGAAGTACTCCGCCATTGTAAGTCCGGAGAGAGCAACTCTCATTCTTACACCTGGAGTCTCGTTCATCTGTCCGAAGACCAAAGCGGTGTTTTCTAAAACTCCACTCTCCTTCATCTCTCCGTAAAGATCGTTTCCTTCTCTGCTTCTTTCACCGACACCAGCAAAGATAGATATACCGTGTTTCTGTGTCGCAATATTATTTATGAGTTCTTGGATAAGAACTGTCTTTCCAACACCTGCTCCTCCAAAGAGACCAACTTTTCCACCCTTGATGTAAGGGCAGAGAAGATCGATCACTTTAATTCCGGTTTCAAATATCTCAACTTTTGTAGATTGCTCTTTAAAGGAAGGAGGATTCTGATAGATAGATCTTCTTTCAGCTTTCACTTCTTCTTTACCATCTATCGGTTCTCCTAAGACGTTGAACATTCTTCCTAAGACCTCTTTTCCTACAGGAACTTTGATCGGTGAGAAAGTGTTTTCTACAGGAAGACCTCTTCTTATTCCATCTGTCTCACCCATAGCGACACAGCGAACCGTGTCATCTCCTATGTGTTGAACGACTTCTAAATAGAGATCTTTATCATTGTTTTTGACTTTCAAAGCTATGAGAAGGGATGGCAGATGTTCCTTCTTGAATCTGACATCGACGACAGGTCCAACTGCTTGAACTAAAACTCCATACTGTTTTTCTTCCATAGACTAACTCCTTTCACTTGCTAAGGAACCAGCGACAACCTCTGTTATCTCCTGAGTTATCTTTCCTTGCCTTGTCTTGTTGTAAACTATCTTCAAATTATCCAATATATCTTCTGCATTATCTGTTGCACTCTGCATCGCATTTCTTCTGCTAGCTTGCTCTGACAGCTGACTTTCAATCAGCATCTTGTATATCGATGAATCAGCATAGTGAGGGAAAAGCTCATCAGCGCATGTCTTGCAGTCAGGAACAAAAAGAGGTGGATAAGAGTAATTTTTTTTCTTTTCAAAGAGATCAAGATTCAAAGGAGCGATATCATATATAACAGGGACAAAAGAAAGAGAGTTCACATACTTTGTATAGCACAGTGATATCTTCTTATACTTTTTCTCCCTGTACAATCTGAAAAGATAATGTCTCAGAGATTTGACATCGCTATAAGATATCTGTTCCATAATGTTTGCATATTTATCATCTATATCAAATCCGCTGTTTTTATAATGTATAAGACCTTTGCTACCCAAAACAACAAGAAGATCTCCTTCTTTCAAAAGAGGATCAACTGTTTTAAAAATATTATAATTGTAAGCTCCGCAAAGTCCTAATGTAGAGGTGACAATCACATATATAGAGTTGTTTGCTTCATAACCTGTATAGTAGTAAGAAAAACCGTACTTGCTGATATCTAGATTAGAAAGAAGAATATCCATCGTATCTTTCATAGATTTAAAGTAGATGAGAGTATCATCGTAGACTTTCTTCCACTTTTGATATTTGACAGATGACACAAGATCCATCGCTCTTGTGATCTTCGATGTCGATTTGATAGTGCTGATTCTTCTTTTTAACACTATGAGGGATTCACTCATCTTTCATACCCTCGATGATATGTTGACAAGCCTCATAAATCTTCTTCTTGTTCTCTTCACTTAACAGACGAGTCTCTTTCATCTCAGTGAAGACCTCTTCGTTATTGTTAACAAGATACATATGAGTCAATTTCAAGACGTGATGAATATCTTCTTTTTTGATGTTGTTTAACATAGATGACTGAGCTATCAGAATATCGATGATCTCATCTTCCATAGAAAGAGGAGAGTACTGCTTTTGTTTGAGAACTTCCATCAGAGTCTCACCATGAGTTAAAACACTCTTTGTAACCGAATCTAGATCAGAACCAAATCTGGAAAAATCAAGAAGCTCGTGATAGTTAGCAAGCTGAATCTTGATATTGCTTGCAACCTGCTTCATCGACTTATACTGAGCTGCAGAACCGACTCTGGATACCGATAGACCAGAATCGATAGCTGGTCTCTGTCCTGAATTAAAAAGATCTGTCGATAAGAATATCTGACCATCTGTAATAGAGATGACGTTGGTTGGAATGTAAGCTGAGATATCTCCTGCCTGTGTTTCAACTATAGGTAAAGCTGTGATGCTTCCTCCTTTTTTCTCATCTGAAAGATGACATGCTCTTTCAAGCAGTCTTGAGTGAAGATAAAAAATATCTCCTGGAAAAGCTTCTCTTCCCGGTGATCTTTTTAAAAGAAGAGATAAAGCTCTGTAAGCGACAGCATGCTTAGAAAGATCATCGTAGACAATGAGAACATCTCTTCCATCGATAGCAAAGTATTCAGCTATAGAGGTGGCGCTATAAGGTGCTACATAGAGCATAGGAGCTGCTTCACTTGCTGAAGCATTGACTATGACTGTGTAAGAGAGAGCATCATTTTCTTTTAATCTGTCAACTATCTGAGCCACTGTGGAGTTCTTCTGACCGATAGCACAGTAGATGCAGATGACATCTTTTCCTTTCTGATTGATTATGGTATCGATAGCGATTGCAGTCTTTCCAGTCTGCCTGTCACCGATGATGAGTTCTCTTTGTCCTTTTCCTATAGGTATCATAGAGTCGATAGCTTTGATACCTGTCTCCAAAGGAGAAGAAACCGGTTGTCTATCCATGATCATAGGAGCTTTTCTTTCAATAGGGAAGAAATCATCTTCCTTGATCTCTCCTTTACCATCTATAGGCTGACCTAAGGCGTTTACAACTCTCCCTAAAAGGTTTTCACCGACAGGGACAGAGACTACCCTGTTTGTTCTTTTTACTATATCTCCTTCAAATATCTCATTCTCATTTCCTAAGATAACCGCACCTACAGAATCTTCATTGAGATTCATGACCATTCCGTAATTGTTTTTTGGAAACTCTAAGAGCTCTCCGTACATAGCATTATCTAAACCATAGATGGTGCATATTCCATCACCAGCGGAAATGACACTTCCAACATCATTCATCTGAAGATGACTATCGAAGTTTTCAATCTCTTTTTTTATCAGATTTGATAACTCATTATCTTTTGACATATCTACCTCCTAAAGTGATCTCTTGAAAGAGAGGTTTTCTTTAATTGCTTCAATCTTGCTGTCGACAGAGAAATCTATCAGTCTGTCTTCAAGAAGAATCTTCATACCTGCGATCAATCTTCTATCTATAACCACATCGAAGATAACTCTCTTTCCGTACCTTTTTGAAAACTTCTCCTCGATCCTTTTTTTAGTCTCATCATTAAGTTCAAATGCTGTATGAATGATACCCTTTAAGATATTTCTATCGTAGTTCATCAGCTGATAATAAGCATCGACAATAGATGATATCCTTCTTATCTGATGTTTTTTAATAACGATATGAAAGAAGATGTAGATGTCCTTCTCTAGGGAGGAGAAGATTTTTTTAAAGACTTCATCTTTAGTATTTAAGTCTATGCTAGGAGATGATAAAAAGAGCATCAATTCTTCATTATCATGCAAAGCAGAAGATACATCTTCAAAGTTTTTACAGAAGACATCTACCTTATCTTTTTCTTTTGCGATGGAATAAATTGCTCTTGCAAATTGCATCTCAGTCTTATCTATCATCTACAGATTCTCTCTTTTCGATTCTATTTAAGAAATCGTTGACAATCTTCTCATTGTCCTGGTATGTGAACTCTCTTGCTAAAATCTCTTTAGACGCATCAAGAGCATTCTTCACAACCTCATTATGAGCTTTCCTTTCAAGATACTCCTCTTTCTCTTTTAAAAGAAGCTGAACATCTTTCATCTTCTTATCGACTTCATACATAGCAGCTTGCCTTATCTTTTCCGCTTCATTTTGAGCTTGAAGAGTAGCTTTTTCAATGATCTCATTAGCTTCCACCTTAGCTTTCTTTAAGATCATCTCTGACTCTTCTTTCAGCTCGTTTGAAGAAGATAAAAGAGCATTTGAATCATCGATGTTCTTTTTAACATAATCGTTTCTCTGCTTGATCTTATTCTTCAGAGGTTTGTATGCAAACTTAAAGAAGATAAAAACCGTCACCAAAAAAGCTCCAAACTGAGCCAAAGAAACCCAGAGATTTGGTAAAGCGTTATTGACGGCTTCAGAGATAGAAGAAGAGATCTTCTCTGTTTGACATGAAGTCAAAAAGAAAGAGAAAAATAATCCTGAAGCATAAAATAGCTTCTTTTTTTTCATTTCAATTTCCTTTAAGCGACGAAGATGACAAGGATTGCTAAAACCAGAGTGTAGATAGCACAGGTTTCAACCAGTGATGTACCTATGATCATGGTTGTTCTTATCTTTGATCCAGCCTCTGGATTTCTTGCAACTCCCTCAACACCTTTTGCACAGACCAAACCTTCTCCAATTGAGACAAGACCCATGACAAGAAGCATGAATCCGATACCTATGTATTTGAGGCCTTGAGCGTGCCAATAACCATCGTTTTGTAATGTAGCATCAGCTAATGTTGTAATAAAATTGATAAGTGTCATATATTTTACCTCCTAAATATGATTGACTTTTTAATAATCACTGCAGATCCTTGAGAAGTTTATACCTTCCAGATACCATCGACAGCTGCTCCTCGATGGATGGACCTTCATTTGCAATGTCCATCATGGATAGCGTCATGAATACAAGAGACTGTATAAAACCAGCAAACAGATCAAAGTAAGCATGGAAGAATGGCATGATTGCTGGGACAAGGATCAATCCTAACCCGTTGACTATCTGTGAAAATGCAAAGTAGGTGATAGTTGAAAGACAGAAGCCTGCAAAGGCATTTCCAAACAGACGTAATGAAAGAGATATCAGCGGAGAGAAGACAGTAAACAAACCTACTCCTGGAATAGGAGAGACAAACTGCTTAAGATATTTTACTTTTTTAAATCTTATAGATATAGCTTGAATCAAAATCCATGTTATGAATCCGATGATTAAAGGAAAGGCTAAATTGGTAAATGGATTAGGTAAGGCAGTAAATAATTTATTCGAATTAAACTGTGAATCCTCTCCTAAATAAATAAGGTTGGGAATACCTATTATTCCTACAATGAATCCAAGAAATATGTATGCGAAGAGACACATGAAGTAAGGAGATAGAGATACGTGAAGTATTCCCATATCTTCACCTGTCTTCTTGTCCATATACTCGATAAGTATCTCCATCAATGATGTTATTCCTCTCGGTTTTTCAAGTGGTTTCATCTTCTTCTGCTTGAAATAGATAATAAAAGATAAAACGATAATAATCAGCATCACCAAAAAAGAAGACAACAGCTCTACTGGAACATTATTTGGAAAATCGCTTCTAATGATATTATCTATGTTCATCTTGACCTTCCTTGTTGTTTTCTTTCTTTACATCGTCTTTAAGAGCGTGAATCAAATAATATGTTCTGATGACAATATAGTATGCTATTGATATCACAGGGGAAGCGAAGAGAAACCCCACATTTGTCATGTTTTTAATAAAAGGCACAAAATAGTAAAGAAGACATGGTATTCCCGCAGAAATGATTATCATCACCAATCTGAGAAATGTGTAGAAAACAGCGACCTTCATACTATTTTTTTCATTTTTTATAAGCTCTACTGATAGAGGTAAAAACAGATTTAAACAGATAGCAATCGATATGAACAATGCTCCGTAATACTCTTTGAAAGAGATAGAGATTATCACTGCTATCAAAGCAAGAATATTTACTGAAAAAAAAGCTACTATTTCACCGCTTATCTTCCTTATTTTTTTGCCCATAAAAACACCTCTATTATACATCAAGAAAACAATAAATGCTTCAAAGAATAAACGAGTACTCAGTTCAAAAAAACAAAAACAAGTGATATTTTTTCTGTCGATTGTTGACAATTACATATTTATTTAATATAATTTTTTCGTTTTTGGGCGTTTAGCTCAGCTGGGAGAGCATCCGCTTGACGTGCGGAAGGTCACAGGTTCGATCCCTGTAGCGCCCACCATCAACAAATAATGCCTTTTTCAAGGCTTTTATTTTTATCTATTGGAGCAGTACCCAAGCGGCTGAAGGGAGCGGTCTTGAAAACCGCCAGTAGGTGAATAGCCTAGCGGGAGTTCAAATCTCCCCTGCTCCGCCATCTAGAAACAAATGTGTTGATACGAGAATTTTGTCTCAAATCAGCACTTTTTTGTTATTTTTAGGGCATTTTGCTAGGGTTTAATTCCTGCTATTTATGAAGATGCCAATTTTTTATTGCATCAATATCAGATGAAATTTAATCTCATACACGAAAGGTCTAGGCTATAGTGTAAGTCATTTTAATAATGTTAACAAAAAAAAGAGCGCACATTCGGATCTGGAAACAGTAGAAGGTTATTTGTCTTCCGACCTTAAAGATGAAGATTTTATTCATAAAATGCTTAAGGAGATAAAAGATAATAAAATACCATCTTATTTAGTCCCTAAATGTCCAATATGCAGAAAAGAGATGACGACTAATTTAAGATGCGACGATAAATTTGTTGAAGATGATGGATGGCACAAAGCTGCTAAGAATTATCAAAACTTTTTAGAAGACAATAAGAATAAGAAAATATTATTTTTAGAATTGGGAGTTGGATGGAATAATCCTGTAATTATCAAATATCCTTTTATTAGAATGACTCATCAATTTAACAATGCTTATTATGCTTGTATAAATAAGGGCAATAATTATGTACCTGATGAAAGTGACATGCTCCCACCACTTATAGAAGTGGGGGCTTCTCGCTCAAGGATTCTACCGAATCCAGTATCAACGAGCTAACCGGCAATGTCCTTACCTTTTAATATATCAAGTCCTTTGTTTAGGATGTTGATACTTGCATT
>JALEUS010000008.1 GCA_022780765.1 Bacilli bacterium
GTCATTGAACAAGCGAAAAGAATAACGATTCAAGAGATTGCAAAAGAACACATCATCGAAATCGGAACGAAGGTTGAATATGACAAATTGGCTTATATCTTTGGTGATTCAATACCTACGCATTAAAAGTTTAGGATTAAATCAGATTTAATATCAATTATTATGTGATAGAGATTTATTATGAAACTAAACAAGGTGCTGACAATACTACACACACTCTTATTGATCACATGTGTATCATGTAAACCAGTACGACAAAGAATCTATTCAATGGGAGAAGAACAGGGATATTATGGAGGACCTACAGGACATGGAATAGTAAAACTCGATGCTGGTGAGTATACATTTAATGATGATGGTAAGACATGTGATTTGGGATTGACTTATATCTTTTATCCTTCAGACACTATACGTTTAGATAAACAGTATGTGAGAATTGAAAGTTTATATTCTTTCATCACTTACTATACTGATGTAGATAAAAACATAGAAAAGAATGGATTCGACATTTTTGAAATAAAGATAGAAAAAGAGATGAAGTATATCTTTTATTTCACTATGCCTATTCATCCATTATTTGAAGATCTAGATAAAAAAGAACAGGGTTGGGAAACAATATGTGGTATGGATTGGGTAACGTTTTATGTCAATACAAAAGAGATATATGACAGCATGCAAAATAATAGACAGATAGAAACAATTTAAAATTGCAGTTTTTTAATAGTTTGAATCAAAAAAGGGACTTTGAATGACAATTTGATATACAGGTTTATTAAAAGTCCCATTTTAAGTTTGTAAGGAGAGTGAATATTTACTTTTTACTTGCTGACAAGATAGAAGACAAGTGAGAATGATGAGAAAGTTACCAAAGAGGAAACAAGTATCTTGCTCATCGATCTAGAGAAGAGATTAGAAGAGTTTTCTAATTTGTCTATTGCACATCCAAAGACAAGAGCAAGTGGCAAGATGATAGGAACGATGTATCTAAAGTCCATCGAACAACCAAAGGGCATCTTCACTTGCAGATATAGATAGAAAGCTATTATTGAAAAGACAGTGAACAATGATAGGTGGTAAACTTTGTCTTTAAATAACTTTCTGTTGAACAAAGAATAGAAGATTATAAAAAGAAGCAAGAAGTAGAGAATATATCCAAAGAAGATGATGACAACGGCAGGTATATCTCCATTGATATAGGAGAATTCTCCAAAGGCAGCTGTTTTGATTGCGTATGTGAGAATATTGTAGTGATCAAATGGGTTAGCGTAGATGAAATTAGTTTGACAGTCAGGAATATAGAATGGGAAGATAAATCTAGCTAACAGATTGAACATGTCATCTGTGTATATCTTTCCTGAATTACTTGAATCATAGTAGCTTAAATCAAAGAAAGAGCTGTTTTGGATATAGCTTCTAGGGCCTGTGAATAAGTCAGCATTCAAATTTCTGAAGACAAAATTAAATGGTATTTTGTAAACATAGTGAGAATAAAACTGGAACCACAGTCCTAAAGGAGCAACGATCATCAAGAATGAAAGGTACTGGATGAGAAGAGAAGAGAACTTCAGTGAACCATCTTTTCTTGCTAACGTCTTTACAAATTCGATGATAAAGACTACTGCAAATCCACCGCAGACTATTACAGATGAAAGCTTAGTTGACATAGCAAGACCAAGAAATGTTGCACAGAGAACGATGTTTAAAATCTTCTTTCCTTTCAAGTACCAGCGAAGAAGATAGTAGATAGAGATGACAGTAAGCAAAGAGGATAAAGGATCATTGTTCAGCTGACCTGCAAACTGGAAGAGTCTTGGAAAGAAAGCTCCAAAGATGATAGCAGGTATCTTGTGTGAGTCTTTTATCTTCAATAGATTGATTGACTTAGCGATAAAAACAACTGTCAAGAAGGAGTAGTAACAAGATAAGATCTGGCAGGCTCCAAACAGCTGTTCATTGCTGCTAACCAAGTTATCATAAAATCCTATGTACTTGAACAAGTGCATGAAACATGCTTGGACAAAGTAGTTTAAAGGTGGGTGATAGAATTGAAAGATCTCTTTTTCATCAAACACTTTGTTTGGAAGTGAGAAATTATTGAACATGTATACAGCGTAATCGTAATGTCCATTATCAGACCAAGTGTCGTGCTGTCTTACTTTCATCGGTGTGTACAGCATGTAAGTCAAAAATCCGATGTAAGAGATAAAGATGATGAAGAACACTGCTTTTTTGTAATCTAGTTTTTTAAAGTAAAGAAGAATCAGTAAGACAATAAGCAAGAAAGCGATGATTGAGATACCTGTCACCCTAACAAAGATTTCATAATTTTCATTTTCTGCTCTTGTCTTGTAAAGGTTGTACATCAGATAGGTAAAAAAGAAGATGAAAACTGGAAAACAGATCCAGAAGACATAGTGAAGAACACCTTTTTTTTCTTCTTTTTTTTCTTCTGCTAAGCTTATTAGATCATTTATTAAAAGATCCCGCTTTTTAGTTATTTGCACACTTTTTTTCCTCCGCGTATTCTTCTTCCGTGTTGACTTTCCAGATAACTTCTTTATCAATATTTCCGGAGATTATCTGGTCAGCAGCTAGAAGACCAGTCAGTATCGAGTGATCCATATTGTTGTATCTATGTTGTCCATTTCTTCCTATCAAAAACAGATTGTTTACTTTATTTAATTCATCTTTGACAAGAGAGAATTTATCATATGATCCAAAGTACGCTGGGTATGCTTTCTTTATCTTTATTCTTGTAGCATCGATAACGTCATCTCTGCTGTGTATTATCTCCATCTTTATTAACTCATCGATAGCTAGAGAGATAAACTTGTCATCTTCCATGTTCCAGTACTCATCACCTTCAGTGCAGAAGTATTCCAAACCTATCCAGATGTGTTTGTTTACATCATCGACCATGTACGGAGACCAGTTGTTAAATATCTGTATTCTTCCCATTTTAACTTCCTTCTCCTGGATGTATATCCAGTTGTCAGGAACTATGTTGTTGATCGTCTTTATCTTGGTCTTGTTTTTGATCTTCATGTCTTTCAAAAGCAGACCAACAGTCATGAAGTCACGATATGGAAGAGAGGTAGCTATCTCTTTGATCTCTTTTGGAAAATGATCATCTGAAAATAAGAAGAGATCTTTTATAGCTATGGAAGAGATGAAGTAGTCAGCCTTAAAAACTCTGTTATCGGAGGTGATTATCTGTGAGATATTTCCTTTTTCATCGTACTTAATTTTTTCAACAGAGCATCCGTATTCTATTTTTACATTTCTTTCTTCACACTTTTTTGCCATCTCTTTATAGATTTGACCAGGTCCATATTTAGGATATTTGAACTGCTCGATAAGGGAGGTCTCAACTTTTTTTGATTTTCTCTTGAATGGTTTAAAAAGAGAAGAAGTGATAGCTTTCATCAAAGAGAGCCCTTTGACCCTCTGTTTTCCCCAAGAGGGTGATAATTCTTTGGGAGAGACACCCCAAAGCTTGGTGGTGTAATCTTCAAAAAACAGTTGATAGAGAGGTTTTCCAAAACGATTTATATAAAAATCTTCAAGAGATCTTTCTTTTCTTTTAAAAATCGATGAGTGAATATAACCAAAGCCACATTTCATTGTTCTTAAAAAGCCCATGTTCTTCAAAGTAGAAAGCTTTAATGAGATAGGATAGTCGAAGAACTTTTTTAAGAAGTAGATGCGTGAAACTCTGTTTCTTATAAGCATGCAGTTATCATCTTTTTCAGGATCTTTATTACCTTTAGGAAAGTCTTTTTTTGTACCTAAAAGGATATCATCATACGATGGATAGTTTTGAGTTGGCAAAATCTCTTCCCAAAGATTGTTTACTCTTTTGCTTTTTGAAAAAAAACGATGTCCACCTATATCGATGTGATTGCCTTTGTAATCTATGGTGGTAGATATTCCACCTACATATTTCTCTTTTTCAAGGACAAGTATTTCAAAATCAGGATTCTTCGATAGTTCGTAGGCGGAAGCAAGACCGGCAGGACCTGCTCCGATGATGATAACTTTTTTCATAATATTATCTCTTACTAATATATTTTAATTGAATTAGAGCAATACTACAAAGCAAAATAGTTAAACTTGTTAAGGTATTTTATCAATCTCTTATAAAATATATAAAAGAATATATGTCTCACAGTTTTTTTCATCAGAAATATTGATTGAAAGAAGAGAAAAGATAATCTTATTCTCTTTTATTTTTCCTTGAAATATTCAATGAAAATATATATATTTCTTTTGTCTATGAAGAAATGTGTTCTGCTGTCAGTTTTGTTATTATTTAATACTTCCTGTCATGAGGAGATAAAAAGAGATGTCATCTACACGTCTTTTTATCCGATATATGATCTGACAAAGAGAATAGTAAGAAATCGACTTGAAGTGATCAATCTGACTGAGAGTTTTCCAGAACCTCATGAATTTGAACCCACTGCAAAAGAGGTGGTCAAAGTCACTGAAGCACGATGCCTTCTATTAAATGGAGTCAATTTGGAAAGCTACTATTACTCTTTGCCTAAAGTCATCAAAGATAAGACGTATCTATTAAGTGACAGAATACAGATTAAGAAGGTTGATAATATAGATGATCCTCATTATTATCTGTCGATTTATAATGCGATAAACATGATGGATTACATATGCGATATTCTAAATGTGGTAGATAACGATAACATATCTTTCTACAGAAAAAACTTTGAAGAAGAAAAGAAGAAATTTATTTCACTAGATAATGAGTACAGAGAAAGAATCAAAGAGAAAAACATTAAAAACATCGTCGTTGCTCACGCTGCTTTCGGTTATCTTTGTAGCGACTACGATATCAATCAGTTTTATATAAATGATCTTTCCTATTCAGATGAACCTACGATAAAGAAGATAGCTTCCACTATCTCTTTCATCAAAGAGAACAACATCAAGACGATATTTATCGAAGAGAATTCTTTCTCCTATGTAGATCAGATAGCAAAGGAGACAAACTGCAGGATAGAGACTCTCTCTACTTTAGAGTTCTTATCAAAAGAAGAGATAGAAGAGAACAATGATTATATCTCTGTCATGAAGGATAATCTTTTGAAGATACTGGAGGTGAACGATGATCAGATTTGATAATGTCTGCTTTTCTTTTCCGCAAGGAGAGGTGCTTAAAAATGTCAATTTCTGTTTAAATGATGGGCAGTTTATTGGAATTTTAGGACCTAATGGTGGAGGAAAATCCACTTTCTTAAAACTGGCTTTAGGTCTTTTAAAACCCACCTCAGGAACAGTTGAAAGAAAAGAGGAGAAGATAGCTTACATCTCTCAGTCAACCTCATTAGGTGATATCTCTTTTCCGGCTACAGTCGAAGAGATCGTCTACCTCGGTTTAGTCGATAATAAGGTATCTTTTTCATACTTAAAAAACAGAAAGAGAGTTGAAGAGACTCTGAAGGAATTGTGTATATATGATATAAGAAAGAGATTGATAAGTGAGCTTTCAGGAGGACAGCTTCAGAAAGTGAAGATCGCTAAAGCTTTAGTATCTTCTCCCTCGCTTCTGGTCTTAGATGAACCTGATATCGGAATGGACATTTTATCTCATCAACATCTGCTTGATGTCATCTCTTCTCTCCATGAGAAAAAGAAAGGAATTCTTTTTGTCTCTCATCATCCTGAGGACTTAAAGAATGCAGATGAGATATTCTTTATTGAAGATGGAGCCATGATCACTTATCAGGAAGAGAAGGAAAGGGGACATATTCATGTTGATTTATAGCATGTTGACATACAGGTTCATGGTGGTTGCACTGATTGTAGCTATCCTTTTAGGTATCGCTCTTCCTCTTGTGGGTTCTTTAGCTGTCTACAAAAGATTATCGACTTCAGGAGAAGCATTAGCTCACTCTTCTTTAGCAGGTATTGTCATCGGTCTAGTATCAGGTTTAAACACCTTAGCTATGTCAATTGTCTCCTGTATTGTCGCATTTTTGATAATTGAGCTTTTAAGAAAAAGATTCCACAAGTATGCTGAACTGACAATAACTGTCGTATTAGCTGTGTCGATAGCTTTAATAGGAATCCTATCAGGATATACTAACACCAACAATTTTCAGTCGTATCTCTTCGGTTCGATTCTTCTGATTGAGGATTCTCTTCTCTATGTGACTATCGCTCTTGTTGTTCTTATTCTCCTTTTCAATTTTATCTTCTTCCCCCAGATATTCTCATCCTATTACAGTGAAAGCGAAAGCAAAGTCAGCGGAATAAAAGTGCCTGTCATCAATTTTATTCAAGGAGTCTTGCTGTCTTTGACTATCGCTATCGGACAGAAGGTGGTCGGTCTTTTTGTGGTATCTTCGATGATCATCTTACCTACTGCCATATCTTTACAACTGAAAAAAGGATATCTCTTCACGACGATATCCTCGGTTGTCTTTTCAGTCTCTTCTATGGTCATAGGACTTGTCATCTCATATTATTTAAACATCAAACCAGGTGCGAGCATTCTGCTTGTTGCAGTCTCATTCCTCTTCATGACTCTTTCCTATTCGATAATAAGAAGCAGGATCTACAGGAAGAGAAGAGATTAGTTTTCTTACTCTTTTTTTCTGTAGTAGTTTTTATCGTACTGTTTTTCAAACAGTGCACTGTCATCAAAGTCACTCAGTATCTTCTTAAGCATCTCTTTTAGTGAGTTATCAAAGAAGAGATAGGTCTCTTCTTTCTCCTTGTCAAAGTATTCTTTAAAGGTCTCGTGGAACAGTTCAAATATTCTGATTCCTGAGCGGTAGGTCATATCTAGTGAGACATCTTTACAGAACTTGTCATTAACGTAGAAAAAGGAGGATGAAGAGTGAACCAGTTCACTTGCTCCTTCGTAGATGTAGTTGTATATAGATAAGTCTGCTGTCTTTTCAATTCCGTCTCGGAAATTGAGCTTCACTTCTTCAAGATTGTTTTTTATAGAAGGGTGTTTGTAAAGCCATCCGTACTCGATAAACTTCTTCATGTCCTTGCTTTTCAAGTTGTGCTCTTTCATCTCCGCTTTTAGTTTTTCAAAAGTCTCATCGTTATCTTCAACGGAGAAGGCTTCTGGATTTCTGTAGGCGTTATTGTAAGCTATGTGCTTGACATAGGTTGATAGAAGCTCTTCATCTTTGCATGATAAAAGTTTGATGATGCATTCACTTTCATGAATGGTCCTCCAGCAGACATAGCTTTCTGTGTACAGTTTGTTTGCTATCATTGTTGAGAAAGCATCTATCTTCTTAAATGTGGTCTGAAACAGATCGTTTAATAATGTTTTAGTAGGATTGATTAAACTGTGCCTCTGGTTGATGTTTTTTAAAAACAGAAATGCTGCTTTAATAACTGTTGCGTAGGGAGTCTGTTTTTCAATCTCGTCAAAAGAGTAGGTTGCGATGAATACCAGTATCTTGTTTTTGGTAATCACATATATCTCTTCATCCTGTTTCTCATCTTGATAGAATGATATTTCAGATAGAATTAAAGTTAGTAATTCATTTTTAAATGTATAATCTTGAATGTAATTTTTAAACTTGTCATCATCTATAAAAAACTGAAAGATGTTTTGTAGTCTTAAAGAGATTGATGATTGCAGTTTGTTGTAAGAAGAGAAGATCTCTATCAGTTTTTTGTCAGTGTTTTCCATTGTTTATAACATCCTTTTTATTATCTTATATCCCTCGATCATATTATAACCGATATTGTATCCTCCGCATGGGAAATTCAGATTGATAGTCTCACCTGCCACAAAGATATCCTCCCTTCTTTTCAGCATGAAAGATGAAAGATCTATCTCGTCAAGAGAGATGCCTCCATAAGATGTCTGTGAGAAAGGAAAGTCATAGAAAGAATCAAAGGTGAAGTTTAACATCTCGTTGATTTTTAGATTTTTTGAGTTGATGTACTTTAATAAATTTTCAGGTAGAGCGACTTTTGAAGTGTTTTTAAATCCTGAAAAAGAAGAGTAATCGATAAGTATTTTTATCTCTTTTTCCTTGTAGGGAAGAGAGTTTATAAAAAGCGATACATTGTAGATGACAATTCCGGATAGGCCATCGTTTTTAAAAAGTATCTCTCCTTCTTCCTGATATAGTTCTTCACCTTCAATTTGAACATGAACAGTTCCTCTTATTCTTAAACCGGGAAGATAGGAAGGTATCTTCTCTTTCACTCTGATAGGACAGAGACTCGGTGAGAAAGGAATCAACTTCACTTGAAGAGAGTTAAGAAGCTGATAATTTCTTTCACTGTGATAAGAGAAAGCACCTGTAGCTAAAAGAAGTTTGCTATATTTGATCTTCTCTTTTTTGCCCTCGTTTACATAGGTCACTTCCTTTTTTTGATGATCGATAAAAGTAGCTTCTCCTCTTATAAAAAAAGCTTCTGACTTTTCTATCTTCTTCAAAAGAGGATAGTAGAAGCATTCGCTTTTATTGAAGAAGGGATAATAGTACTTTCCTTCTTTATAAAATGATATGTCAAGTTCATTTTGGATATATGATAATACTTCTTCAGGATAGTTTTTTTCTTCTTCATTCAAAATGATCTTATTGAATCTGTTATCTTTATCTAAGATATCCTCATTGAAAAAATTACATCTTCCATTTCCTGAGACAAGTATTCTTGAAAATGGTTTACCTTTCTCTATGACAGTGACTCTCTTCTTGCCTAAGAGGATAGGAAAGATAGAAGATACTCCTTCACCAATGATGAGAATATCAGATGATCTTGTCATTTTTCGTGTTGCGTGCAAGAGGTTTTAAAACCTTGTTGTCACTTTTTCCTATCGCTATAGAATCTAATACTCTATACTCTTTATCTAAGCTCAAGAGCTCTTTTAAAAACTTCCTTCCTTCCTCTGTGTCAAATTTAACACTTCCGTGTATCCAACAGGATTGATATCCCAGTGACTCAGAAGCAATGAGCATGTTTTCAATAGCTGCTCCCAGGTTTAAAGAAGTAAAGTCGTATTCAAATCTTTCAAAGCAGAGAATGATAGCTTTTGCACCGTAGTAAATATCATCTTTTAGATAATCTTTATATTTATTTATGACCTCTTGATTCTTTATTCCGATAAAGAAGAGATTCTGTTTATTTAAAGCTGTAGGAGCATGTATTCCACATCTGATGATGGTCAGAAGATCTTCATCGCTGATGATTTCCTTATTGAACTGGCGGCATGATCTTCTTTTGAGGATGGTTTTGACAGTTTCGTTCATCTTTTATCTCCTTTTTTAAAAAATGGCTAGTTAAACTAGCCGTTTAATCAGTTGGCCTTTAAACCAAGTTTCTGTGTCAGATCAAGATATCTCTGAAGATCGGTTGCCTTTAAATAACTTAGGAGATTTTTTCTTCTTGCGATTAAAATGTCCATACCTCTCTTAGATGAGTAATCGTGCTTGTTTGCTATCATGTGAGCGGTAAGTTTGGTAATACGCTTTGTAAGCAGAGCGATCTGAACCTCACAGGAACCTGTGTCCTTTTCATCGAGGCGATTTTCCTCGATTACTGTTTTCTTTTCTTCTTTAGAAAGTGCCATTTTATTTACCCCTTTTTAATACGCAGTCAACCAGTAAATAAGTGATAGAGGACTCTTGCTTTATTACCAGTCAAACGCCACATAATTATAGTTGATTAGCAAATATAATTCAATATTTTATAACAATAATTTTTCTGTTTTTGTACACTGATATAATAACCCTTATCTTTAAAAAGAAAGATTAAAAAGTTTAACAAGAAGATGTCATTTTTCATGCAGTTACATCTTCTTTTTTTATCTCTTTTCTTTTCTGATTTATATAATTTGTGTTATCTTTTAATAATATGAGAAACAATGCCTTTTTGATAGTTGATAAAGATGAAGATATGACATCGACTCATGTAGATAATCTGATAAAAAGAAAGTTAAAAGCAGATAAGATAGGACATCTTGGAACACTCGATCCTTTTGCAAGCGGTCTTCTTCTTTTAGGAATCAACGATGCTTGCAAGCTTTTTCCTCTAATAGAAGAAGAGAAGAAGACATATGTTGCAAAAGCAGTGCTAGGAAAGAAAACGGACACTTTAGATAGGACAGGTAAAGTCATCTTTGAAGAGAAGATCAAACCTTTATCAGAAGAAAAAATATCTTCTGTCTTCTCTTCTTTTATCGGAAGAAGCAAGCAGACACCTCCAAAGTTTTCTGCTTGTCATGTCGATGGTAAAAGAGCTTATCAGCTTGCAAGAGACAATGTGGATTTCAAACTGAAAGAGAAAGATATCGATGTGTATAAACTGACCTGTCTATCCTTTGATGAGTCATCTATCACATTCAAAGCAACTGTCTCTAAAGGATGCTATATCAGGGTTTTAGCAGAAGATATCTTAGCTAAACTTGATAATATCTGCTATTTAAAATCTCTCAGAAGAGAAAAGATTGGAGATATCTCCTTAAAGAATTCTGTTAAGGTTGACGATACCATAGAGAAGATCTTTTCATCTATGATATCAATTGATGACATGTTTCCATTTATCAGGTGTCTTGATTTACAAGATGATAAAGTTGAAAAAAAGGTGATGAACGGAAATCCTTTAAAAGGAGAAGAGATAAATGTTGACACTCAGTATATCTTCTTCAAAAAAGATGGTCTCATAATCTCTTTGTATCAAAAAAAGGATGCTTTGTATCATCCTTTTTGCAAGTTAAACTATTAATTTTTTTACGAGGTCTTCTTTTTCTTCTGGAGTGAATTTTTTTGATTCTTTGACTTTTCTTAGAAATAGAGATGTGGTTTTTTCACTTACAGTCTTCTTTTTAAGAAATGAAATCACCTTCTCTTTATTTAAGAAATACGCTTCTTCTAACAGGAAAGCGATAGCTTTTTTACACACAATATCTTCATCATCTATAATCAGCTGAAGAACTCTTCCTACATTCTCTTTAACAAGATATCTGTTTATTATGTAATATCTTAATCTCTTGCAATAGCTGTTTCCTATCTGGAGAGATATCAGATCTCTGCTATCTGAGTTTATATCTCCTATGTGATATGAGGAAGAGATGCTGTCAGTAATATACCAGGAAAGAAGATGTTCTTTGTTTTTCAAAGTAAAACTGATCTGTTCTTTTAAGGTGTCAATATTTGATAAAGATATCAGGAAGTAGATGAGATTCTCTTCTAAAGAGGAATCAAGATTCATATTCGATAAGTCGGTGTGCTTGTAAGTGTTTGCAATTTTTCTAATATCTTGCATCTTCAAACCGAGACAAGGTAATACTCTGCTTGTTATTCTCTCGTTGAAGAGAGCTCTTTTCTTATCCTTTAGAGATTTAATCTCTTTTTGCATCTTTTCTAAAGAGTATTCTTTTCTTTTCTGCTGGTCTCTTTTTAAATCCTGTAAAGTGTACATCTTCTCGTTTTTGACTTCCAAAAGAAGGTTGTCTATCTTTCTTTTGTTGATCATCGTCTCATCGATTAAAAAGGAGAGTTCAGGAGTCTTATAAATATCTATTCTCTTTGATAAGAGAGTTCTTATCTGTCCTTTTCTCTTGTTTAAGAAATTGACAAGATTGATGTTTTTATTCTCATCGATGTGAGATACGTACACTTTGCAGTAGCAGTAGTCTTTAGAGATGACAATCTCATTGATGATCGCGTATCTGGTGAGTTCATTTTTCATCTCGTAGATGATGATCTCGGAGAGATTTCTTTTAATGATCTCTAAAATACGACCTTTCTTATCAGCCATTGACTATCTCCTTGCCGTAAGCTTCTAAGATATCTTTCTCTTCCAGATTCAACTTATCTTTAATTGTCAAACCACAGTCAAAACCGCTTGTCACCTCTTTGACATCATCATTGAATCTCTTCAAAGAAGCTAAAGAGGTCTCTAAAATCAATTCACCTTTTCTGTACACTCTTATTTTGCTAGAGGAAGGAATCTTTCCGTCGATGACCATGCAGCCAGCTATCTGTCCTACTTTGCTGGCTTTAAACAGCATGTTGACCTCTGCTCTTCCATAGATGACCTCTTCGTAAGTGGGAGCTAAAGTTCCCTTTAAGGCGTTTTCTATATCCTCTTGCAGATGATAGATGACATCGTAGCTTCTTATCTCTATCTTCTTTTCTTTGCTGAGATCGCTTATAGTGGATGAAACTTTAAGATTGAAAGCGATGATGATAGCTTTGCTAGCTTCTGCTAAGATTACGTCAGATTGAGAAATATCTCCTGTACCTGCGTGAACTATCTTCAATGAAGCTCCCTGTACTGAAATAGATTTCAAATTCTCTAAAACAGCTTCAAGAGAACCCTGTGTATCTGTTTTCAAAAGAAGATTAATGGATGAGATAGACTCATCGTTTGAGATGTTTTGAAGAGATATTCCGTTATCGTTTTTAGCATTCTTGCTGTGATTTTCTCCTGCGATTCTTGCTTCACTTTCACTCGGGAAAGCCATGAATCTGTCACCAGCAATAGGTACACCAGATATGCCGGTTACAACAACCGGAGTAGAAGGCGTGGCTACCTTGACAGGTTTATTGAATTCATTTGTCATTCTTCTAACCTTGCAGTAAAGAGAGCCAATAGCTAAATAATCACCTAAATGAAGAGAACCATTTTGTACAAGTAAAGTAGCTTTGGCACCTTCTTTTTTATCGAGTTTAGCTTCGATTACAGAGCCTATAGCTGGTCCTTGGTTATTGCATGATAGCTCTAGCAATTCAGCTTGGAGAAGAATACCTTCAAGGAGGTTATCGATACCGATGTTCTTCTTGGCTGAGATTTCAAAAGTCATGGTATTTCCACCCCAGTCCTCTGGAATGAGATCAAGAGAAGCTAACTGTCCTTTCACCTTCTCAGATGAAGCACCAGGTTTATCCATCTTATTGATAGCGACAATTATCGGAACAGATGCTGCTTTTGCATGGTTGATAGCTTCGACAGTCTGAGGTTTAACTCCATCATCGTAAGCGACGACCAAGACGACAATATCTGTCATCTTAGCTCCTCTTGCTCTCATAGCGGTGAAGGCTTCATGACCAGGTGTGTCTAAGAATGTTATCTTCTTACCATTGACCACCTTCTGATAGGCGCCTATTGCTTGGGTGATTCCTCCGCTTTCTCCTTCAGTAATTCTTGAGTGTCTGATAGAATCGACAAGGGTTGTCTTTCCGTGATCGACATGTCCCATGATGGTGACAATACAGGGTCTTGGATCCTTATCTTTCTCTTTATTGAAGATCTCTACAGCAGTGTAATCATCGACTAAGAAATTGTTTTCTTTTTTAAAGTCGAAATTGTTATCAAGGCACACTTCTGCAATGAGCTCTTCGCTGAGGACAGTATTCAAAGATATCAGTTTTCCTTTCATCATGAATGATTTGATGATCTCATTTGGATGAAGGGACAGTTTCTTACACAGCTGATCTAAAGTGATGTTTCCAGAGTAGATGAAAACACCATCTTCAATCTTGGCATCTTTTTTAAATCCTTGTTTGTTCTGATTTCTCTTTTTAATTGCCATATACTACCTCCTTATTTTAATTGCGATAATAATTCTTCCTTCAGTTTGTCGATATCTTTACTATCTGATCTTTTGAAGATCTTTTTCTTGAGTGCATTGTTTATAGAAGAGATATTTCTTTTTATGTAGATAGATCTTCTTTTGATCGTCATGTCTTTATCAAAAACAGGTCTGTTTTCCACAAAGACGATTTTGAACATCAGCTCTCTGTTCATCACCTCATTTGAAGAGATATCTCTTCGATGGACGATGTATTTTTTCATCACTCTTGATAGAACTCATCTGAATCATATTCAGAGTAGTCATCCTCGTATTCATCTGTGTCATCTATCTCATCGATGCTGTTTTCAAGATTCTCTAACTCTTCATCGGTGTAGATAGGAAGACCTTGTATCTGACTGTTCTCATCTTTGACTTCTTCAACTTTCTTTTTCTTGAAATTCTTTTTCTTAGTTACTGTTGTATTCTTCTTTCCTTTGGAATCTAAAGCTTCTTCTAAAGCAGAGAAAGAATGCTCGGGTTCAGGAATGTTTTTGATTTCAATCTTTTCTTCTTTTTCTTCAGGAACACTTTCAGCATTCTCGTTTTCACTCATGCTGTTTTCTAACTCTTCTTTCTGCTCTCTCTCTTTCTGTTCGATATATGTCTCTTCAGGAAGATCATCATCATCGATGATCTCTTCGACAACCTTCTTGGCTAGTTCAGGATGCATTGATTCGATGATAGAGTATATCTCAGATATGGATTTATAGTGAATTCCATTATGGATAGCAACATCGGTCTCTAAAACTGAAAGAGAACACTTTGTCAGTTTGCTCGCCAGCTTGACATTGACCCCTTTCATACCGATTGCAACTCCTAGATGACCATTCATGACGATGGCTGTAATCTTAGGAAATTCGTAATCTTTTTCACTTTCAAGTTCACGATAGTGAACGTTCTCATCGAAGAAGTCATCATCGCATGTCAAACCGCTCACTGATGCTGGTTTCAAAGCTTCGATGATCTGGAGAGCTTTGTTCTCGTAGTAAGGCATGATATCTATCTTCTCACCTTTGAGCTCAGCTAAAACGCTTCTGATACGGCTGCTTTCAGGTCCGAGGCATGTTCCTACTGGATCGATGTTAGGATTTGTAGAAGAGACAAAGATCTTTGTTCTCTTTCCACATTCTCTTGCTATACCTTCTATCTTGACTATTCCTTCTTCAAGTTCAGGAATATTTTTTTCCATGAGTTTGACAACGAAACGCTCATCTGATCTGGAGATGATCAAAGAGGTGGGGTTGCTCTTTTCAGATATGGCGCAGAGATAAACTAAAACCTTGTCTTTGATTGCGAATCTGTCTTGAGGAAGAAGAGCATTTCTCTTCAGGTATCCGGATGCTTTTCCAAAGGATACTTCAATTCCCTTGATTCCTCCTTCAGAATCATCGTACCTGTCTATTTTTGTGACCTCACCTTCGATCAGTCCATCGATCTGAGAGTGGTACACTTCAAAGACAGCCTGTCTGCTTGCATCGTTTAAATAGTTGTTGAAATAGATCAGAGAGTTTCTAGCAACCTTGCTTGGAAGAGAAGAGAAGTCATAAGGTATTCTGACCTTGTCTCCTTTCTTAAGCTGTTTTCTGGATTTGATAACACCCTGTTTTAAAAGCTCATCTACTTCTTCTAAAGAGATCTGATAAGCAGGATCGACAACATCTTCTTCCTTGTCTTCAGTGATGAGTTTGACATCGTAAATTTTTATCTCTTTAAAATTCTTTTCAAATTCTACTTCTGCTTCGATGAATTCTTTTCCAGAATCATTGTTGTCTTTGCTGTAAAGACCAGGATATATATAAGTTAAATATGCTCTTCTGATAGCCTGCTTTAAAAGAGCTATGATCTGATCGGATTTGATCAAGCTCTCTTTTTCTATTCTGGCGATTGATGTAGAAAACTTCTCAGTGTTTATTCTTCCATCAGCATCTCCTTTTTTTCTTCTTGCTCTCTTGACAGATGTCTCCTGATTTTTGTCTTGAGTCTTTTCAAGCAATTCTTCTTCATTCATATTTTTATCCTCCTAATCCTTGTAGCTCATATGAATCTCTTCAATATTTTCTTTTTTGATGATCTCTTTCTTCTTTCTTCCTTTGATGAAGTAAAACAGTGATATCTGCTCATCTTCTACTTTATCAACCTTACAGGTGAGAACTCTCTGATCTTTTAGTTTGATATCCAGATATCTGTTGAGCAGATTATTTAGTTCTGAATACTCGATCTTTCTTTCGTATCCACCTGAGTAGACATTCAGCATGTAGGGGAAAGACAGTTCTTCTATCTTATCTAACATAGGTGAGATTAAAGATGAGAAACTGTAGATATCTTCCATCGATATCGAGTAATCTTTGTCAACAGATACATTCAGGTAAGTATCTTCTCCTCTCTCTTCAAAACAGAAGTTGATGAGCTGTAAAGATAACTCTTTGCATCCTTCTAACAGTACCTTTTCTACTCTTTCTTTAATTATCTCGTTCACAAAACCTCCTGTAAATAGAAAGAGTGAGCCCAAAATCAGGCTCACTCCAAAATTTCATATTAAGGAATGCGGTTTTCACCAATAGAATTATAAATTTATCTTGATAAATAGTCAATGAAAATAAATATGTAAAAAACTTAGGATTTTTGATAAAGAAATAATAAATATGAATATAATTATTTAAGAAGTTTTTTAGACGTTTTTTGAAGTATTTATTGCTTACTTGATTAATAATCATTAAACTTTATTATAGAGTAGGGAGAATACTCGACAAAACCGTCTTATTCAAATCATTAAATATTTTTTGTCAATTAATGGAGGTTAAAGATGAAAAAGAATTTATTTGGATTGCTCTTGAGTGTGGCAATGCTCGCATCATGTAATCCTAAAAACCCTGAATCTTCTTCTCAGCCATCATCTGTCACATCGTCGTCGTCAACTTCTGTAGAATCTTCTAGTTCATCTAATTCTGTAGAAACTTCTAGTTCATCTAAAGTAGAAGAGAAAGTGACTGTCACCTTTGATGCTGATAATGGAGTTTTGACAGGTTCAGCTTCTTTGTCTATAAAGAAAGGTGAGAAGATATATCAAAGTCAGATTCCTACTGCTAGTAAAGATAAACATGCTTTCAGATTCTGGGCTAAGAGAGGAGAGACATCTGCTTTTGATTTTAATTCTGTTATAACTGATAATCTCGAGCTGATTGCTATCTATCAAGCAGATACATTCACAATCACCTATGAAGGATTAAAGAATTCTGAAACACATAA
>JALEUS010000010.1 GCA_022780765.1 Bacilli bacterium
TCAGAAGGAGTTTCCTGATTTTGAACCTAATTTAAGAAGTGCAGTATCAATTGCTAGAAGACTTCAAGATCCTTTAAGTGAATTAGTCAAGATACCACCTGAATCGATAGGAGTAGGACAGTATCAGTACGATGTCAATCACACTAAACTTGTTACTGCTCTTCAAGGAGTTGTTGAAGACTGCGTCAACTATGTCGGTGTCAATTTAAACACAGCCAGTGCCGAGCTTCTCTCCTATGTCTCTGGCATCAATTCAAAGATAGCTTCATCTATCGTGGACTACAGATCGATAAACGGAAAGATATGCTCAAGATCTGAACTTTTAAAAGTACCTTATCTCAAGGACAAAGCTTTCACAAACTGTGCTGGATTTTTAAGAGTTTATGAGAGTGAAGAGGAGTTAGATAACACTGCTGTCCATCCTGAGTCTTATCCTATTGCTAAAAAGATAATCGCAGAGTTTTCAAAAAATACTTTAAAAGGATGCAAAGAAGAGCTTTTATCTTTAGATGATAAGAGGATTGAAAGTCTTTCAAAGAAACTGGATATAGGTTTCCTCTCTTTAAAAGATATCGTTAGCGAGTTGATCAAACCTTCAAGAGATCCAAGAAAACAAGCTGTTGTAGCAAAGTTAGATGAGAACATCACTGATATCAAAGATCTCAAAATCGGTATGGTATTAGAAGGAACAGTCAGAAATATTGCCCAGTTTGGTATCTTTGTAGACTTAGGAGTTGAAATAAACGGTCTTGTTCACATATCTGAGGTATCTGATACTCACTTTGTCTCAGATCTTCATCAAGAAGTGTCTTTAGGAGATATCATCAAAGTAAAAATAATCGAGATAGATATGAAGAGAAACCGTATCTCTCTTTCTATGAAAGGTCTTAAAAAATAGTATTCTGTATTGTAAAATAAGTTGAGGGAGGAATGATTTGTGATAAATAATTTTAATATTTCAAATAATCCAGATGAGCTGTTAGGCATCTCTGTTTTAACTTTCTCTATGATAGCTAACAATGTTTTATCTTCTCTTTACGATGATGAATTTTTCTCTAAGCAGCTTGTTAAATCATTTCAAAACAAAGAGAGCAAGTGTAAAGCTATCATAAATAAAAACGGAGTAAATATCTTCTGTAAGATCATAGTCAGCAAAGAAGCAGATATAAAAAGTCTCACTGATTTTCTTAAGAAGAAGATCTCAGAGGAGATAAAAAATTATACTGACATATCGGCAATCAATGTGGATGTCGAAATCATATCGGTGAAGTGATATGGATGAAAAAAAAGAAAAATATAGGAAGAATTATCATTTAGCTACCAGTTTTCCTCTGGTTATAGCTATTCTTCATTTCATCTTTTCGATAGTTTTTCAAGCCACTTCTAACGTCACAGAAGATGGGATCTTGCACGGATACACATTAGGAGGGATGTTTTCAATCTCAGCCTTTACAACGATGATGGTCTCTTCCTCTTCTATTGTTCAGATAAGATCTCTCATGGGTGTCACCTCTTTAGCAGTAGGTCTTCCCATCATCATTTTGACCATGTACTTTGTCAAGAAGAGAAAAGATTTTGTTCTTTACATACTTCTTATGTATCTGTTAGATTTCCTTTTTTCCTTTGCTTGCATAATTGTCAACAATGTCATGAATCTGAATTACAAGCTATCGGCTATCGATATCACGCTGATGTTTTTTATACACACAGTATCTTTGATTTTGCTAGCTATCGCTTTATATTTAGAAAAGAAGAAAGAAGATGAGATAGTTATAAAAAAAGATGATGTGCTTTTCATGGGGGATGAAGATGAAAGAAGTAAATAGAACAGTTCAAAGAGAAAAGGTGATGCAATCAATATATCAGATCCTGCTTTTTTTAGATGAGAAAATGGATTATGATGCAACATCTATAATACTATCTGTTTTCGATGTAAATGATGTCGATGAGATTCCTAAGTACGCTTTACAGGTATATATTGAAGCTTTGAAAAACTTCAATGATATAAAAAAAATAATATCTGATCATCTTGTCACCTGGACTTATGAGAGAGTCAATCCTCTTTGCAAAGCTATTCTTTTTTTATCTTTATCTGAGGGAATTTATGTTAAGACAACTCCAAGAAATGTGATCATCAATGAAGCTGTCAACCTCGCTAAAAAGTATCTTGACAGCAAGGAGTATCGCTTTATAAATTCACTTCTTGATAAGGTCTTATGAAGATGGAAGAATATCTATCTGTAAGTCAATTATCTTCTCAGCTTAAATCTCTTTTTGATAATGAAGTCTTTTATAATGTAACAGTCGTCGGTGAAATATATTCAATCACACAATCGCGTTCAATCTTCACTTATATCGATTTAGGAGATGAAGATGGTGATCAGACAAGAGGTCCTATTTTAAAGTGCGCCTTCAGAAGTTTTGATATCAAAACCAAAGAAGATTTCAAAAAAGGTGACATCGTAAAAGTGAGAGGTAAACTATCATATTATCCTCATGGAAGCTCACTTACTTTGTGGCTGACTGGTATTGAATTACATAAAGATTCTTTAGGAAAAAATCTTCTGAAGAAAAGAAAGATTTTAGAGAAGTTAGACAAGTTAGGGTATCTGGATGAGAAAAGGAAGATACCTGTTCCAGAACTTGTCAACAACGTTGGAATTGTCACTGCAAATTTCTCGGCTGCTTACAATGATATACTGGTCGCTTTGAAAAGCCGTTTTCCAGTTTCCACTGTTTTATATCCCTGTCAGGTTCAGGGAGAAAATGCTGCAAAAAGCATAATAAGAGCCTTGACAGCTGCAATAGATGATAAAGTAGATGTCATCATCCTAGGAAGAGGAGGAGGAAGCAACAGCGATCTATCTGCCTTTGATGATGAGGAATTAGCTATTAAAATTGCTGAGAGCAAAGTTCCTATCATAACCTGCATAGGACACTCGATAGATGAAACAATAGCTGACAGAGTAGCTAGCAAAGTGTGCATAACTCCTACGGATGCTGGAAACAGCATCAATCCTTCTCTAGCTGAGGTTAAGGATAGTTTAAACAGCAAAAAGAGAATGCTCATAGATTTAATAACCGCTGTTTTGCGTGATTATGAAAACGCTTTGAGTTTCAAAAAGAAGATCTTTCTATCCTTATCTTCTGATAAGAGAATAGAGCTGCTTAAAAACACTCTAGAGAAAAAGATGAATCTGTTTGTCTCACTTTTTAAAGATGCCATCATTCGACAGAAAGAGATGTTGAAAAATAAAAAAGATCATCTGAATTACAATATAAATAATCTAGTCGGTGTGTATAAAACAAGACTGACTGAGAAAAATCTTCTTCTTGAGAAAAATTCTAAACAGGATATAGCAACAAAAGGATATATCAAAGTTTTTATTGATGATAAAATAATTAAATCCTCTGATGATTTGAAAACAGGAGATGAGGTTTCTTTATCATTTTTCGATGGTAAGAAAGATGCGATAATAAAATGAGGTCAAAAATATGGATACAAAAAAACAGAGTTATCAGGAACTTGATAAATCATTAGATGAATGCATAAAAAAATTGCAGGACGATTCTCTTCCTTTAGATGAAGCACAGAAGGTCTTCATAAAAGGGAAAGAGATTTTTAAGAGGATGGAAGAGAGAATTGAAGAGCTCACGAATGAAGTCAAAGACACGATCAAAGATATCGGATGATTCTTTTTTAGGTTTTGAATCTCTCTCTATATCTCAGCTTAACTGTCTAGCTAGCGACATAAGATCAGATATTCTATCCGTGTGCTTGGCTAATGGTGGACATCTTTCATCTAACTTAGGAGCTGTTGAACTGACTATAGAGTGTCTTAAAAGTTTTAATCCTTTAAAAGATGACATACTTTTTGATGTCGGTCATCAGACGTACGCATACAAGATACTCACTGGAAGAAATTTAAAAGATATCCGCATGATAGATGGTGTATCTCCATTTCTTTTAAAAGAGGAATCCAAGTACGATAAGTACTCCTCTGGTCACGCTGGTGATGCTCTTCCTATCGCTGTAGGAATAGCAAAAAGCAAAGCAAATAGGAAAGATGACTCCTTTACAGTATGCGTGACAGGTGACTCATCCATTTTAAATGGACTTTCTTTTGAGTCGCTGAATTATTTAGCTGAAGATAAGATAAAACGCCTCATCATCATCTTAAATGATAACGGCATGTCTATCTCGCAGAATGTTGGTGTCATCAAGAAACAGTTTGTGAAGATGCGCAATTCAAAATTCTATTTTACTGCGTCATCTTTTTTAAATAGAAAACTATCTAAAACCAGAGTGTCAAGATCTCTTCTCTTCTTTTTAAGGAAGATAAAAAACGGTATCAGGAGACTTGTCATTCCAAACAACATCTTTGAATCCATGTCTTTAAAGTACATGGGTCCTTTTGATGGAAATGATTTAACAAGCTTAGATATCGCATTTAACAAAGCAAAATTAGCTTCACTAAATGGACCTGTCATCTTGCATCTTTTCACTAAAAAAGGATATGGTTTCTATCCAGCTATGAACGATGATGAAGGTGAGTACCATGGGGTGAATGCTCAGTTTGATTCTCCAGCAAAAGAGAAGAAAGAATCTCTCCTTGATATTAAAGAAGAGTTTCTTTTATCATCGATGGAAAAAGATAAAAAAATGTTTGTCATAACTCCTGCTATGCTTGTCGGATCAAAACTGTCTAACTTAAAAGAGAAGTATCCTGAAAGAGTGATCGATGTAGGAATAGCAGAGGAGAACGCAATCTGTGTAGGAAGTGGTTTAGCTTTGGATGATTCACATCCGGTGATAGATATCTACTCTACTTTCCTTCAAAGAGGATACGATGAGATATTTGCTGATATATCAAGAAATAAGATATCATCTCTCTTTTTTATCGATAGAGCAGGTTTGACTGGAAACGATGGTTCATCTCATCAAGGAATATACGATGTATCTTTTTTAAAGACTATTCCTGATTGTAAAGTTTATATGCCTTTTGACAAGAAGACTTTCAAGCACATTTTAAAGAGAGATTTCTTTAGTAACGATTACTCTACTTTTATAAGATTATCGAAAGATGAGATCATAAGAGAAGACTATCCAGCAGAGTATTTTGATGACTATTTAATATTTAAAGAAGGAAAAGATAATCTTTTGATTGTCATCGGACAGGAAGGCTTTAAATTAGCTAAAAGGTATTTTAAAAGCGATTTTAAAATCATCGCTTTGTTAAATCTTCTTCCTGATAAAAAACAGCTTAATAATATGAATCTATTAGATTTTAAAAGGATCTTTGTTTACGATGCGTATTCCACAAAGTTAGGAAGTGTAGAACACATATCATCGTATCTTTTTGAAAACAAGTATAGAGGCGAGTTTAATTATTATTCTTTTCCAGTTTCATTTATTCCTCACGGTGATGTCAGTGATCTTTATTTAAAATACGAACTTGATAACTTATCCGTCTATAAAAAGATTGAAGAAAAGTTGAAAAAAGACAGAGATTAATCTATATATTTATTGGAGGTTTGACTATGTTAGAAGAGCTTCATATAAAAAATCTTGCCTTGATAGAGGATACTAATATCGATTTTTCTTCACCATATATATCACTTGTTGGTGAGACCGGTGCTGGTAAAACTTTGATCGTCGATTCTTTATCTATTTTAAAAGGTGATAAATTTGATTTTTCACTGATAAGGGATAAAAGTAAAAAAACAGTGCTCTCTGCCTCTTTTGTAATAGATGATTCACTGATTGATAGAAATGAAGAATTTTCTGAGTATTTAACAAAACAGCTTCTTGTCAAAAGAATCATCAACACAGATCATTCCTCAAGATACTATATAAATGATGAACAGGTATCATCAAGTGTATATAAGAAGATACTGTCGCTTTTAATAGATATACATTCTCAAGGGGAAAACTCCTCATTGCTTGATGAAAAAAATCATCTCTACTATTTGGACAGCTATTTAAAAAATGATCTTAGTGAGATAAAAAAGGAGTACTCTTCTCTTTACTCAGATTATCTTAAAGACCTGCAGCAGTTAAAAACGATGGAAGAAGAAAAGGAAGACTTTGATAAAGACTATCTTCTTTTTCAAATAAATGAGATTGAGAAGTATCATTTAAAAGAAAACGAGATAGAAGACCTCATAAATGAAGAGAGCAGAATGAAAAGCTATCAGAATCTTTTAAAGGATTATCAGGAGTTTTCTTCTATACTTTATCAAAGTGATATTATGTCATCTCTATCCTCTCTTCTTTCTGTCATCAGAAGATTTAAAGACTCTCAGATAGATGTTTCTTCTCTTGCTGACAATCTCTCTTCTTTAAAAGAATCCATCTCTCAATTTGAAAATGACTTTGAAAACATGGATATCGATCCTGACAGATTAGAGTACATCAATCAGAGATTGTTTGATTTAAAAGGACTGATGAAAAAATATGGCAGATCTACTGAAGAGATTTTAGGTAAATTAGATGAGTATAAAAGAAAATTATCTTTTTTAGATGAGTATCAGATAGATAAAGATAATCTTTTAAAAAAGATAGATAAGAAAAAAGAGCAGCTTTTTCTTATAGCTAAAAAACTTTCTTCAACGAGAAAAGAAAACGCCTACAAGCTTGAAAAAGACATCTCTTCTGTCTTAAAAAAGCTTCTTTTAAAAGAGGATGGTTTTAAAATACAGATAAAAGATAAAGAGCTATCAAAAGATGGTGTGGACGATGTGAGTTTCCTTATCTCTTTAAATGAAGGTATGCCTTTTTCTTCATTAAAAGAAGCAGTATCTGGAGGAGAGAACTCCCGTCTGATGCTGGCTTTAAAAAGCATCATGAACTCTCTTGATCCTTCTGTTCTTCTGGTTTTTGATGAAGTGGATACCGGTGTCAGCGGAAAGGTTGCTTTCTATGTAGGAACTCTTTTAAAAGAGATCTCAAAGACTTCACAGGTCCTTGTTATCTCTCATCTTCCTCAGGTTGTGGCCTCATCTTATGTCAGCTACGAGGTTGAGAAAAAAACTTTGAACAACACCACTATATCGACTGTGAAAGAACTGAATGAAAAAGAGAGAATTAAAGCTATTGCTAAATTACTATCATCAAAGAGCATCACAGATGAAGCGTTGCTTCAGGCTGAAAATCTGGTGAAAGAATTCAAATGAGTAAGATAGTACATATCGACTTAAATTACTTCTTTGCTCAAGTAGAGATCCTATCAGATCCTTCACTAAAAGATAAACCTGTCGCTATCGGATATGATGGAAACAGAGGTGTCTTATCTACCTGCACATATCAGGCAAGAAAGTTTGGAATATCATCTGGTATGCCAAGTAAGGAAGCTAAAAGGATTCTTCCTTCGCTGATAATAATTCCAGGAAACTATAGAAAATACTCTCAAGTATCTCATGATTTCTTCTCTTTCTTAAAAGAGAGATATCCTGTTTTGATGAAGGTATCTATCGATGAGTGTTACATAGATATGAGCGAGAATTTAAAGAATATGACAAGGGAAGAGGAAGAAGACTATTTAAGAGACCTTCAACTTCAGTTATATAAAACTTTCTCTTTGAAGTGTTCTATCGGTTTAGGAGATACCAATTTCCTAGCAAAGATGGCAAGCGATTTTAGAAAACCTCTGGGTTTGACGATCATTCATAAAGAGGATATTGAAGAGTATCTTTTTCCTTTAGATATCTCAAAGATGTATGGAATAGGAAAGAAGACAGCTCCTCGCTTAAAGAAGATGGGAATTAATACAATCGGTGATCTATATAAAAGCAGGGATGAAGATGTCATTTCTTCTTTAGGAAGCAATTACTCTTATTTTATTGACGCTCTTGAAGCAAAAAGCTCGTCATATGTTCAAACCGAGTATGATCTTCCTAAATCGATATCTGCGGAGAGAACCTTTTCAAGCGATGTCAGCGATCTTGAGGAGATACTGAGCATGGCAAAAGTTATCTGTAAAGAGTGCTATACACAGCTAAAAAGATACAAAGGGAAAAGCAAAACTGTGATGATAAAATATAGGACCATTGATTTTCTCACCCACAGCAAAAGAGTCACTAAAAGTGAATTCTTTGACTCATTTGATTCAATGTATCAAGAGATTGAAACACTCTTTGAAAAGTACACAACATCTTTGACTTTGCGTCTTATAGGAGTCGGATATGATAATGTGATTTATGATACCTGTTTTGAAGATGAGGAGATAAAACTTTTTTGATATGAAAATGTCACTTTATTTTAATGATTTTAATATCTTCCTCATCAGCGAAAAAGGTGATAACAAAGAGACATCGAAATACTATCTGACAGATTTAAATCAGTTTGTAAAGATCTATGGTGATATCGACATTGAGAAACTTGATATCAATTATATTGACGATTATATAGCATATCTGATGGACAATGGATACAAGAGGACGACTATCAATAGAAAGATCACTTCTCTTCGTTCTTTTCTTTTTTTTCTAAACAGAAAAGGATTGATAAAAACAAATATCAAAGAGCTCGATCTTCCTAAAAAAGAGATAAGATTACCGGTTGTTTTAACCGATGAAGAGTGCAGTTCATTGCTTGATTGTTGCAAAGATGACGAGCTTGTTTATCTTCTGGTCTTCTTTGATTTATCTACCGGTTTAAGAGTATCTGAACTGTTGTCATTAAAGATTAATTCACTGAATTTAAAACAGAGATATGTGAAGGTAAAAGGGAAAAGAGAAAAGGAGAGACTTGTCCCATTCTCACATAGCTGCTACACAGTGTTAAAGAATTACTTAGATAAGAAAGATAAAAAAAGAAGCAAATATCTATTCACGGATGGAAAATATAAGACTCTATCACGACAATGGTTTTATAAAGAGTTAAAGAAAAATGCTATAAAAGCTGGAATAAAAAAGAAGATAGGGCCGCATGTTTTAAGACATACATTTGCTACAAGATTGATTGAAAATGGTGCAAAATTAAAGCAGATACAAGAACTTTTGGGACATAAGAAAATAGAGACGACTGAAATTTATACTCACCTTGAAAACAAGACTGTAAAAGATATCTATGACATATCTATGAGAAGGTAAAAATTCTTCTTCTGACAATTAAAGTAAGCGTTTAACTTGTAAAAATATATGATTAAAATTATAATTTTTTTAAAGAGAAATACTTATTTTTCTCTTATTTTGTGAGGTAAAAAATGAAATTTAAAAGAACATTCCTGATCGTTATGGATTCTGTTGGAATAGGTGCTGAACCGGATGCAGAAAAATTTGGTGATGCTGGGACAAACACCTGGGTTCACACAGCTGAGAAATGTGGCGGATTAAATATCCCAAATCTGAATGCTTTAGGCATCGCTGATTTAGCTGATATCAAAGGGACTCATAAAGTTTCACATCCTAACAGCTACATTCAGACTCTCAGAGAACAATCAAACGGAAAAGATACTTTGACAGGTCATTGGGAGATGATGGGAATATATACTCCAAATCCTCTTATCACTTTTACCGATACCGGTTTCCCTCCTGAACTTATAAAGGAGCTAGAAGAGAAGACAAACAGAAAATATATCGGAAACTACTCTTCTTCTGGTACTGTCATCTTAGAGGAACTAGGTGAGGAAGCTATGAGAGATGGAAAGATTATCATCTACACATCAGCTGATTCCGTTTTACAGCTTGCTGCACATGTCGGTGTCATTCCTCTAGATGAGTTATATCACTGTTGTGAAGTTGCAAGAGAGATCACCAATAAACCTGAATGGAAGGTAGGAAGAGTTATCGCTCGTCCATTCCTTGGAACATGTGCTAAAGATTTCTATAGAACATCAGATAGAAGAGACTATGCTTTATCTCCTGCTGGTGAAACTTCAATGTCCTGCTTAAAAGCTAATGGAAAAGATGTCATCGCTATAGGAAAGATCTCTGATATCTTCAATAATGTTGGTATTACTGAAGGAGAGCACACAACTTCAAATCACGATGGAATGTTGAAGACAATAGAGATAGCTAAAAACAAAGATTTTGACGGACTTTGCTTTGTCAATCTAGTTGAATTTGACTCTTCATATGGTCACAGAAGAGATCCTCTCGGATATGGAAAATGCATTGAAGAGTTCGATAGAGATCTTGGTGAGTTTTTGAAGTGCATGAGGGATGATGATCTTCTTATGATAACTGCTGATCACGGAAATGATCCGACACATACAGGAAGTGATCACACAAGAGAGAGAGTTCCTTTGATCTCCTATAGTAAGAGCTATAAGAACGGAAAACTTTTGGATGAGAGAGATACTTTTGCTTGCATAGGAAAAACAATTCTCAAGAATTATTCTGTAAGTCCAACAGATAATCAGATAGGTACTGTCATTAATGAATTGCTTGCAGAATAAAAAACTTGTTTCCTTACTTTCTTTCCTGTCATTTCTGACCTCTTGTAATAAAGATATACCACTTTCTTTACATGTTTCTTATTACGGAAAGAGTGTGTCTGAGACAGCAGTGGTGATGAAAGAAGGAACTTTTCAAGGTGAAAAAATTGATTTTGTTATCTCTTCTTATCCTGTGATTCAAAACGCTATTGATAGCGGTGCTGATATAGAAGTGTATCAGTCTTTAAAAGATGAGTTTTCAAAGAGATTTAATACAGAAGGTTTTCCACAGGCTGGAATCTTTGTAAAAAGCGATATTGACTCATCTTTGGCTTCAGATTTTATTGCTGACATAAAATACTCACTAAATGATCTTTCTAAAAACAATGGTAAAAAAACTGTTGAGTATTTGAATTCTTCATACACAGCGGATGAACAGAAAAATCGTTTAGGTTTTTCTGCTTCAACTTTAGAAAAGTGTCAGAAGGAAAACTCATTAGCATTCATCGAGTTCAATCAGGTAAAAAAAGATAAATTGATATCTGATTTTGCTCTTTTTGATGTTCATATCGATGAGAATATCTTCTCTTCAAATTACTCAAAAGAAGTTGAAATAAAACAGAATAAAAATCTTGATTACAAAGTGACTGTGCCATCTGGTGCACCATCTGCAATCTTTGCTACGCATTTAAACAGTGAAAATTTAAATATAACTTCACCTGACAATGTAAAAAACTCCTTTGTGAAGAAAGATAGCGATATTGTCATCTTTGATGCGGTCAACGGCTACAATCTTTCAAAAGCTAACAATTATTCATATAAACTTCTTTCGATGGTCACATACGGAAATTTATTTTTAGTGAAAAACAGAAAAAGTGAGAATTATTCATTAGATGAGAATAAAAAAATATTCTCTTTTGGAGAGGGATTAATACCTGATCTCGTCTTTAAAAAACTCTATGCAAATAACTGATTTTTTTAAAAAAAATCAAAGGATTATCTTTATTTTTTTAGGGATAATCCTTTTTATTTCTTTTTGGGATATCATCGCTTTAGCAACTTCAAACAAATATATTGAAGAGTTTTTTTATTCTATTTATATGTCCTTCAATTATTTATTTAAAAAGGATACTTTATTAGCTTTCTCTTACACTTTCTTTAGATTATTTTTCTCTTTGACAGTTTCAATAATCTCAGGAATAATATTAGGTCTGTTAGCTGGTTATTTCTTTCAGATAGATTATCTTTTAAAACCTACTTTATCTGTAATAAAAGCATTTCCATTGATTGCTCTTCTTTTGATGTTTATAAGCAGGTTTAAATACTATGAGATTATAGTCAATTTCTTTGTTATCTTTCCTTTGATCTTCTATCAGATGTCTTCATCGACTTCTAAAATAAAAAATAAATACAACGATGTACTGAGAGTAGATGGAAAAAACAATTTTATCGAAAACAGTGTAAAAGTGATTCTTCCTCTGTCTTTAAATTCTATTTTAGTTTCAATACTTCAAAGTATTGCAATAGCTTTTAAAGCAGAGATAACCATAGAATCATTCGGTTACTCATCGAGAAGTTTTGGATTAGGGAAACTCATATATCAATCTTATTCATTGGTCGAATACCATCAGATGATGTACTACATAATAATCTCTTTATGTATATCAGTTGTACTCGATGTGATAGTTACTCTGCTCATCAAAAAGATAAAAACAATCGATTGTAAATAAAAAGAATTAATTTAGAAAATCATATTAGTAAATAATAAGTACTATTTTTTAACTGTAACATTGTAAATATAATATTAGTAATTTTATAGTACTATTTATTTGCTAATTTATATTTTTTTAATTTTTTGTTACATAATAAACATTATACGAAGTTAACTATTTATTATTAATTTTATATATAGTAAATTTATAGTACTAGTAAATTACTTTTTCATATTCATTTTTTTATGATATTTCATTCAATTAAACTCATTTTATATTTAGCAAATTATTAGTACTATTATTCAACTATTATTATTTTAGTATATTTTTGCATATTAAAAATATATATCTTATATTTCCAATTTTTTTAATTGGTTATTTGTTTACTTTTTTAAATATAAATTATTTGTTTTTATGAACGTCGCGTTTGCTTAGATCGTTTAATAATGTTTTTACAAAGGAAGCAGAATTTATACAAGCTTTATTTACATGTACATTATAATCAGAATCGTCTGTACTATTTTTAGCATCATCTGATATTGATCTAACAATGAGGTAATCTATATCAGAAATATGAGATATCTGACCGACAACTGCACTTTCCATGTCACACGCAACAGGATTATCGTATTGTTGATACCAATTATCATCAATGAGATCTGAAGTGACAAATCTGTCACCAGTGATGATTAAACCATACTTGATATGTTCATTATTATAATTGTTTTTTATAAAGTCTAATAGAGGTCCACAGCAATCATAGTAAAGTACATCCTCAAGTATCTGTCCTTTTTTGTATCCCACTTTAGTTAAGTCAACATCATAAAAACAGGTTTTAGTTGCGACAAGTAAATCACTTCCCTTGACTTGGTCACTTATTGAACCAGCTACACCGATATTGATAATTAAATCCGGTTTAATAATCGAATTAAAAAGACCAATATTGTAAGCCATGGATACTTTACCTACACCAGAGTAAAATGCAAACACAGTGTACTGATTTATCTTTGTTTTATAAAATGAGAAGCCGTCAACTAAATCTATTTTGGAATAAAAAATATCTTTGTCATCGAAAAAAGCATCAAATTCTTTTTTCATAGCAAACACGAGAAGAATAACTCTTCTCTTCTTTCTGTTTACTATCTTCATTTTCCCCTCTTCTCATAATTAATCTCTTTTTCAGAGACAATAACTTTATGAGGACAATCCAAATAGAGAGAATCGAAATCAACTCTTTTTCTCTCATCTTTTAAAAACAGTTGCAACACGACTTCTTTTCCATCGATGAGAATCCATCTGGATTTATTCTTTCCTTCTTTGTGGTCAATAACTATGTTATTGTTATATAAGGATTCTTCAGCCACAGAGACTCCTTTTTTTAGTCTGCTCTCATTTGAATAAGAAACTACTATATAATATGAAAGAAAAGGACTTTTCTCTCTGACATCGTATATGATGACATCATCTCCGTGATTGTATGATAAATCAGAGGCGATGTTGATCATTTTCTGATCATCAATGACACCCTTATCTTCGATATTTAATGACACTTTTTCTTCAGTCTTTAACATTGTTTATTTCTCCTTTGTAATATTCAAACATCTGATATGAGTACAGATTCGATGTGTAATTTATCTTGTTAGATGAAAAATAATCTCTCTGTTCTTTCAATTGTAAAATGAAAGCCTCATGTAGATCTTTAAATAGAGCATGTCTCACTTTTTCAGTAGCGAATTCTCTTGTAGGTTCACTTTTGTCTGCTATATATAAAAGCTTCATTGAATCAGTCATCTCTTTTCTACCGGTAGCATGAAATGAGATTGCATCATACATCTCTTCATCATCTGTATATCTCTCTTTCACAAACTCTGCAGAAGCAAAAGCATGGTAAGAAAAAGAAGGAAGAAAAGGAATAAAATATTTGTTTTTCTTTGCAATACTCAGCTGCAACTCTTCATCGTACATTTTATATATATCGTGTAAAAGTCCGATAAAGAACATTTTATTTCTGTCTAATTTATAAAGAGGAGCTACCTCAAAACAGAGAGTAGCAACGCTCTTTGCATGTTCAAACCTAGTAACCTTATAATGAGATTTTATATCAGTTATCACTTCATTGTCAGAGGCGAGAAATCTAGTTACTTCATCTGTATTTTTAAAATCAAAAGATAAAAAATCACTCATCTTCAAGAAGTACTTTTACTCCTTTAAAAGTCTTTACTTCAATCTTTTGATCACTTCCTTGGAAGACGAATGTCCCTAAGCCGTATACTCTGATGATGTTTTTCTTATCAGGGATAGCAATCAGATTTGTTGTTGATAAATCATCGTATGATTGAACTTTCTCAGTGATGATAGAAGAAGACTCCTTAAGTTCATTCATATATGAATCTGCTTTAGTGAGATTAACTTTCTTAACTGGCAGATATCTTGAAAGATAATATGTCAAATTAAGTTTTTTACCTTCTAATAGATCTATCTTTAAGAAGTTTGAAACAACAAGAGATTGACCAGGTTTTAAGCTTTCTTTCTTAGCTTTAACATTCTCTCTAGGAAGAATAAATCTAGCTAAAGTTGGCTCAATGATTGAGATGATAGAAGAAGGATTTTCTATTCCAGGAGTATCGTAAATAAACGAGTTTTGATCAAGAGGAATAGAGATGACATCAAGTGTTGTTCCAGGGAAAGGAGAGGTAGTGATCATCTTATCTGTCTTATTTACAAAGTTTTTAAGTATCAGATTCACTAAAGATGATTTTCCAACCTGATTGACACCGATGAAGTACACAGATTTTCCATTTCTGAACTTCTCTATTTTTTCAGATAGGGCAGATACTTTCTCATTATCGCTCTCCAAAGAAGAGAGGATGATGATATCCTTCACTTTGATATTGTTTTCAGCTAGGATCTTTTCTGTTCTGTTTAAGAGATATTCATCTTTTAAGTTAGAGACGACATCTCTTTTATTTAAGACCGCTATCACATTGTCTGAAAGATGCTCTGATATTCCTTCAATTATTGAACCATTGATAGTGAACGCATTGATAACATAGACGATAAGATTATCGTTCTCTTTAGCGGAATTCAAGATAGTCAGATACTCATTGTTTAAAGATGGCGCTTCTTTATAAACAGAGTAATGACGAAGTTTATAACATCTCTGACAGAGAGTCTCCTCTTCCGATAAAAACTTCTCTGGTGGTATATATCCTTTCTCCTCAGGATACTGATCCTGTAAGATAGCACCGCATCCGTAGCATCTTCTCACTCTGATTTGAGCGGTCACACCTGATTTTGTTTCATCTGCCATAACTCTTTCCTCCTATATATAATCCAAGTTGATTATTCTTTTTCTTTTTCCTTCTAATTATTATATCAATCTTTCTATTTACTTTAGTAAAAATATTGTCTTTCTCTGTCAGCGGTTGTACAAGAAGAAACTTTCCTTTTATTCTGTTAACGTAAAGGCAGTCAGTCAAAAGCTGATCACCTACAAAAAGAGAATCTGAAATAGAAATATTGTTATTTAAAAGATACCTGTATATCCTATTTGAAAACATCTTTCTTGCACTGTAGATATATTCTACAGGAAGATCATGACAGTATTTTATAACCCTTTTCTTGGTGTTGTTTGATACGATGATGACTCTGATATTCATCTCTTTCATCTTCAAAATAAAATCCTTTGCTTGTTTGCAAGGAGTCTTGCTGAAAGGAGAATCCAGAGTCTGATCTAAATCGATAATCAGATTTTTAATATGATTTTTTAAATAGAAATCATCATCTACATCATAGATAGATTCACAGTTGTAATCAATTTTTAATCTACACATCAGCTATTCTTGGATTTTTCAAATAGGTCAAACAAAGATATCTGTCCTTCTTTGACAGTCGGTTTAACTTTTGCTTTAACTGTCTTTATAACAGCAGGTTCTTCAACCTTGAAATTCTCATCGACAACTGAAGCGAACTGATTAACACCGATGATCTCCTGACTTCCTAAGGAGGTGATGTTCTCTCTCATATCGCAGTTCACATCGATTGGATCGATGTTTCTGATGTTGACTGTCGCCATCTTATCTTTAGTCAAGACAGAGAGATAAGTGTCTTGATTTCTTGCTTTTTCAACAGGTAAAACAGCCACGATGATCATCGGATTAGATTTAAAGATCCTGATGAGATTTGTCTTTGCTCCCAATCTTTCAGTTGTCTCCACTTTTGAAGCAGAGATAATACGACACGCTCTTCTGTTTGAAAGAACAAACAGATAAGGATTTTCATCTGAATTGATAGATATCACCTCGATGAGATCCCCTTGGTCTATAGATGAAGATATAGCCTTCACACCTATTGCAGAAGGAGAGACAAGCTCTATTTCATTCTCGTTGAATCTGCTTGCTCTACCTTTGTTATCAACGACGATTAAATCTGAGTTTCCGCTTGTCACAGTTACTGAGACGACCTTGTCATCCTTGTCGGAGAGCTTGCAAGCACGCAGAGGCTTTCTGGTTATTTTCTCCTGAATAAAGCTTGCAAGAGTCACTCTCTTTATCTTGTTAAGTTTTGTTAAAATAACCACGTTTGCTTTTATAGAAAAGTCAGATATGAAGAATGCTTTGATTATCTTCTCATTGTTTTGCAAAGAGATGAGATTATTCAGATGTTTCCCTTCGTCTTTCCACTTCATATCGCTGAGCAGGTGAACAGGTATGAAACAGTAATTACCTAAATCAGTAAAAAGCAGAAGATTATCGTGAGTTGAACACTTGTTATTCACTACTATCATGTCTCCAGGTTTAAGCTTTGGCAAACCTAAAGGATTATCTTTCTTATTAGCTTCATAGGATGCTTGGAAAGATTTGACAGAAGAACGTTTAGCATAGCCGTCTCTTGTGATCATAACATAGCATTCTTCTTTAGCAATCAGCTTTGTTGTCGATACAGCAGCAAAGTTGTATTTCTGTTCAAGAAGAGTAGTCTTTCTTGGAAAAACAAAGCTCTTGTTGATCTCTTTGAGCGTCTTGATTATCTCTTTATCAAGCTTATTTCCATCTGCTAACACTTCACTTATATGTGAAATAGCTTCATTGATTTCATCGTTCTCTTTTCTCAGAGCCATGATATCGGTGTTTGATAGACGATACAGAGGAAGCATTGCGATAGCTTCAGCTTGTCTCTCTGTGAAATGATAATCATTGATGATCATTTTTTTCACATCCTCTTTGCCGCTACATTTTCTAATCTTTTTGATGAGCTCATCAATGATAGGATAGGCTTTGATTAAACCTTCAACTATCTCAAGTCTGTCCTTGTATGTTACAAGATCAAAATTCAAAGATTTAGTTAAGACAACTCTCTGATGAGAGATGTATGAATCGATTATCTCCATTAAAGACATCGTCTTTGGATGACCATTATCTAATGCTAAGAAATTGCATGATATTGTTGTTCTTAATGCACCTTTAGACTGCAGATAATTCAATATGTCATCACAAGAAGCATTCTCTTTTATCTTTATACAGATGTCGATATAATCTTCAGCGGATTCATCTACTATTTCAGCGATATTATCAAGCTTGTCATTCTCTTTTCTCTTGCATAACTGACTGACAAGTTCCTTTTTAACAACGCCGAAAGGAATCTCTTTAATATGGATTTCTTTCTTCTCTTCATCTACTTCACAGCGCGAATAAAGCGAAAAGGATCCTTTTCCTGTTCCGTATAAATTCTTTATAGCTTCCTTGTCATCTAAAATACCACCTGTTGGAAAATCAGGACAAGGTATCAGATTCATTATATCCTCAAGAGTGGATCTCTTGTGTTCAAGACGATAGATGATAGCATTGATAGTTTCATTTAGATTGTGAGGAGGAATAAAAGTAGTTGAACCGACTGCGATACCTGAGGTTCCATTGACAAGAAGATTAGGAAACTTTGAAGGAAGAACAATCGGTTCTAATGACTTGTCATCGAATGTTAAAGTCATGTCGACTGTCTTTTTATCTAAGTCTTCACACATGTAATCGCTGATCTTTGCTAATTTAGCTTCAGTGTATCTATTGGCAGCAGGAGGATCATCGTCGATACCTCCATTATTTCCTTGGAAAGCAATCAGAGGAACAGACATTTTCCAGTCCTGAGACATGTGGACTAAAGCATCGTAAATGGATGAATCTCCGTGTGGATGAAGATGTCCCATCACGTGTCCTACTATCGTTGCACATTTTACAGTGGGCTTTGAGAAGACTTGTCCATTTTTGTACATGTCGTAGATGATTCTTCTTTGAACAGGTTTTAAACCATCTCTCACGTCAGGAATAGCTCTGTCAGAGATGACCGCTTTTGCATATCTGTCAAAAGCAGAGATAAGAACACCATCTAAAGGAGAAGAGATGATATTCTCTTCTATCTCTATCTTTTCTTTTATCTTATTTTTCATCTTTGACCTCCGAAGTAAAAGGATCCTTGCTTGCAAAATCGATGTTGTTTTCTATCCATTCTTTTCTTCTGTCAGTGTCTTTTCCTAAAAAGAGATTGATCTTATCAGAGCATTCTTCATCATCAAGGATGTGAACCTGGAGAAGCCTTCTTTTATCTTTAGACATGGTTGTTGAGGCAAGTTGAGAGTAATTCATCTCACCTAAACCTTTATACCTGTTTATCTTATAACCATTTCCTATCTTCTCTTTTGCGATCTTTAATTCTTCATCATCGTAACAGTAGATCTCTTTTTTATCTTTGTAGACTCGATAAAGAGGAGGACAAGCGATATAAAGGTGTCCTTCTTTGATGAGAGGTTTCATATGATTGTAGAAAAATGTCAAAAGTAAAGATTGAATATGACTTCCATCATCGTCAGCATCAGTCATGATGATCACTTTTCCATAGTGGATGTCTTTGATCTTAAAATCGTCATCAAAACCTGCACCGATAGTGTAAATCAATGTAGCGATCTCTTTGTTTCCTAAAAGCACCTTCTCATCCTCTATTTCAGTGGTGTTTTTTGGTTTACCTCTCAAAGGAAGAATAGCTTGGTGACGAGGATCTCTTCCCTTTTTAGCAGAACCGCCTGCGGAATCACCTTCAACTATAAAAAGCTCATTATTGAGATAATCTTTTGTTGAACAAGGAGTGAGTTTATCAGAGAGTGAGAAGCTGTTCATCTTTGTTTTAAGCAGCTCTCTTTCCTTTCTTTTATCCTCTTC
>JALEUS010000045.1 GCA_022780765.1 Bacilli bacterium
AACAAAAAAAGATTTGAAACCATTCCGGATCAAATCTTAATTTCATATCAATGGTGGACCTGAAGAGGCTCGAACTCTCCACCTCATGCTTGCAAAGCACGCGCTCTTCCAGATGAGCTACAGGCCCAAAACTCTATAAATTATATATGGTTTAATTCCTAATATCAAGATGAAAGCAAAATATTTTTATTCAGAAAACGAATAATGATTAAAAGTTTAATCAGAAGAAAACATCAATAACATAAAAGTATATAATATTCTGTAAATTAATTATAGAAGAAAAGTGAACACAGAAAAACAGTATGTGAAAAGAGAATATATTCACATCTGATTTTATCATCCTTTCTTTTGATGTTTGACTACTGTTTATTTATGATGTTACCTATAGCTTTATTTTTCGTGACAAGAGAACATCCTCTTTCTACTTGGAGATAAACACTATCAATTACTTGCTGAAGGACATATCATTAGTTTTTTTTGTTTTCGCAAGTTCCATTTTAATTTTGCATAGCAGAAAAAGGATTTAACCGCTTTAAAAATATGTTCATTATCATCGATTATCTATCTTCTTTTATCTTCTGTATACCTGCTGATACGTACTATCTTATATCAGATAAATTTTGCATCACCGATGAAAAGAAATGATATCTCTGATATAGGTTAAAGTATATTTTTAAAAACTTGAAGATCATTATCTGACAGTAAAGTCATCTTCATTATCTATTATATTTTGTTTGTGTTCGTATTTATTGTTTCTGTTTTCAGTCTCTACAACCACATTTTTTCAGAAAAAAATATTTTGAAATGTTTACCTTTGAATTCTTCCTGATTTATTTCCGTTAGCAAGCTTTTCAACTTCTTCCCACGATACTAAATTAAAGTCTCCTAAAATGGAGTGTTTTAATGCAGAAGCGGCGACAGCAAGATTTATGATATCTTGATTTTGATATCCTTTTAAAGTAGCAGCAATAAATCCAGCAGTGAAAGAATCACCACCACCTACTCTGTCCACAATCCTTAAAGAGTATCTGTCAGAGAAGTAAAACTCATCTCCACTTAAAAGAATTGCAGACCAGTTGTTGTCATTTGCTGATACAGACTCTCTTAGAGTGATACAGACACTTTTGAAATTGAATTTTTCTTTGAGTTTTTTACAGACTTCTTTATATCCTTCAGATGATAGCGATCCTGAATTGATATCACTTTTTTCAGCTTTAATATTGAATACGTCTGCAGCATCTTCTTCATTTGCAATGCATATATCAACGTACTTGCATATCTCAGTTAATACTGAATTTGCTTTCTCTTTGCTCCAGAGTTTCTGTCTATAATTCAGATCTAAAGAAACTGTCAGTCCTAGCTTTTTTGCTTTTTTCACTGCATTTAAAGTGATTTTAGCAACCTCATCTGATAGAGCAGGAGTTATACCAGTGATGTGAAACCACGAGCAGTCTTTAAATATTTTATCAAAATTGAAATCTTCTTCTTTTGAGAGAGCAAAAGATGAATCTTTCCTGTCGTAGATCACCTTACTTGGACGTTGAGAGGCGCCTTTTTCAAGATAATAGATGCCTAATCTATCTCCACCTCTTAAAACGTAAGAAGTATCTACTCCGTACTTTCTTAAGGAATTTAATGCAGCTTGCCCTATCTCATGGTTTGGAAGTTTGCTGACGTAGAGACTATCTATTCCATAGTTTGCTAAAGAGATAGCGACGTTTGCTTCTGCTCCTCCGTAAGTGGCTTCAAACTCTTCGCTCTGAACAAAACGAAGATAATCTTTGCTTGCTAGGCGGAGCATTATTTCTCCAAATGTTACTACTTTTTTCATATCATCTCCTACTTGTAAAGCTCTCTTGCTTTTTTTACTTTTTCAACGTACTTAAAAGCAAGATCTGTAATCTTTTCATATTCTCCTGTCTTATATGGTTCTATTAATGATGAACCAGCAGATATAGCAACTGCTCCATTTTTTATCCACTCGTCGATATTATCAAGATTCACCCCACCAGAAGGAAGAAGTTTGACATGAGGAAAAGGACCGTGAATATCTTTAAAATATGAAGGTTTACAGAGATTTCCAGGGAAAACTTTTATGACTTTTACTCCTTTTTTAACAGCGTTATATATCTCGGTTGGAGAAAGGCAGCCTGCAAAATAAGGAATGTCAACACTCTTGCAAAACTCATTGACAAAGTCGTCAAAACAGGGAGACACTATGAACTGTGCTCCGTTTAAGTAGGCTTTTTTAGCGCTCTCTTCATCTAAGACAGTTCCAGCTCCAACAATGGATTCTTTAAAAGAAGATGCAAATTCCTTGATAGCTTTTTCAGCGTCAGGTGTTGTGAATGTGATTTCTAAAGCCTTGATTCCTCCCTTGAAGGAGTATTCAGCTATTTTAAGTGCATCTTCACTGCTTTTAGCTCTGATGACAGCGATGACACCGCAGTCAATTATCTTTTTAATTATCGTGTCTGATTTCATATTCTCTCCTTTCAATATTTATTTGTAGATGTGATAAGATGGTGAAACATTTATAATAGTGCCAACTTCAGCATTATCACTCTCCGCACAGACGTAAAGATTATTTGAAGAGTAACCATAGACTTTATTTCCTTCAACTTTCTCGATGAGAATATCTAGATTATCTTTCGATGATAGATAGTATTTTTTTTGATTTTCTTTTGACAGTTCATCAAGGATTTTTACTCTTTTCTTTCTTATTTGTTTGTCAACACTGTCAGATAATGTGATTGCTTTAGTATACTTTCTTTCAGAGTAAGGGAAAGCGTGGATCTTCATAAATGAGAGATCTTTTAATAAAGAGAAAGTTTCATTAAAATCTTCTTCATTTTCACCAGGAAAACCTGTGATCACATCTGTAGATAAAGCTATGCCAGGTAAAATGTTTTTTATCATATTAACTTTGGATATGAATTCTTCTCTGGTGTACTTTCTGTTCATCAGTTTTAATATTTTGTTTGATCCAGACTGAAGCGGAATGTGAAAGTGATAAGCTAAGTGAGGATTATCTTTAAATAAGGATACGTAATTTTCATCGATCCTACTTATTTCAATAGAAGAGATTCTTATTCGATAATCTCCTTTAAAAGAGGTCATCTTTTTTATAAGATCAGTCAAAGTGTATGAATTGTTTCCATACGATGAAACATCTATTCCTCCAATTATGATCTCTTTTATTCCACTTGATATGTATTCTTGCAGTTCTTTTAATATAGAATCTTTGTCTCTGCTTCTTGATTTTCCTCTAGCTATAGGAACTATGCAGTATGAACAGAAGTTATCGCATCCATCTTGAATCTTCAGATACGCTTTTGATTTGTAGGTTGGAAGAGAGCTTCTCTCTTCATCGTAGATAAATGATCTGGATGACAAATTGACCTGATCTCTTATCTTAGAATCAAGATTATCGATCCTACACTTCTTATCGTTTCCTTTTACGATGATTACCTCTTTATACTTGAGATAGTCATCTTTGTTTACTTGTGCTGAACAACCTACTACAACAAATTTGCTCTCAGGATATTTTTTTATCAGTGACCTAAGAACCTGTCTATCCTGTTTTTCAGCATTGGCTGTCACTGCACAGGTGTTTAAGAATATGTAGTCAGGATTAACGTCATCTTTCCTGTATCCTGCAGTTAAAAGCCTATCTTCTATGATAGAAGACTCGTAGCTGTTAACTTTGCATCCTAAAGTAACTATTTTAAATGTCATATCACCTGTGTTTACTGTTAAAAGAAGAAGCTTGTTGATAGAAGAGATCAGAGATCAGTCTGTTCTCTTTAAGCGAAGAGAGAAATAAAGAAGAACTCTGATAGTATGCTAAAGAAGAGAGATATATTCTCTTAAAGAGATCATCGTTATCTTTTTTAATTTTCTCATCAAAGATAGGAAACTCATTTTCAAGTTCACCGTGTTCATCTATAACTACGATAGTCTGCAGTTCCACATGATAGAAGAACTTGCTCTCAATTTTGTTGTTTATTAAAACAAGTCTAGAGAAGAGTGAGTCAAAAGGAAGATTGTTATAGTAAATAAACGGATCAATATAATACTTTTTTGGATTCTGTATCAGATCACTGTACTTTGAGTCCTTTAAATCTGAAAGGTGAAGAAACAGACGATTTATATCTTTGCTAAAAAACGGTAGATAGATCTTCTCACCATCACACACAAAATATTTCAGATTCGTGTAAAGAGAATCTGCATTGAATTGAAGCTGTTCTGAAGTGAAGTGACTTAAAAAAAATTCAAAACAGCTCTTGTTGTAAAAACCTTCTAAAAGTATTGCAGCCCTAATTAAAGAGAATATGTTTTCATTTGAATTGTAAGAAGCAAAAGAGTAGGGTAAAAGGTAAGCCTTTTCTTTTCTCAGTATCTCTTCAGAGCTGTTTGCAAAGTTTTTTGGATTGTTCCAAAGAAAAAAATTGGATAATGATTTCATCAATTAATAAAGGTAGCTTGCATTAACTTTCTTCCACAACCACTTTGTATATGAGTAGCTTCTTGTAGATTTACCGACTGTGAAAAGTCCTAAGAATACATATTTACCGGTCTTGTCATCTTTAGCAAAAATAAGACGTGTTGGAGTGAAATTGTTCTCTTTTGTTGCTCTTTCAAGTTCACTTTCGCTCTTCTTCTTGCTTGAATCAAAAGTTTCATCGATCTCTTTGCAGACTCCATCTTCAAAAGTGATCTCATATTTCCAAGCATCGTTCCACTTATCGCTTGTCAAATTTGAATGAGCTATAAACCAGATACCATAGTCATCATTTTTTGTAGCATCAGCTATAAAACTCTTTCCATAAGCGAACTGTTTTTCAGGGTCGAT
>JALEUS010000003.1 GCA_022780765.1 Bacilli bacterium
CTGAAAGTAATTGTAATAAATAGTTGGTTTGTTAAGTAGATTGATCTCTTTAAAAACACCTGAGATATCAAAAGATAAAGAGATATCTAAAGCGTCCTTAGACTCTGTATCTTTTAAATATATTAAGACTCTCCTTTTTATATCTATTATTTTGCTTTCATCTTTAGATAGAAAATAATCTTTAAAAGAATCATTGATATAAACCTGAATGGATTGATTGCTTTTATACTCTTTTTCAAAGAAAGGAAGAAGATAGATGATATCCTCTTTCCCATCTTTTGAAAAAGAATAATACTCCGGTAAAAAATAGCTCAAGGATGGATAGTACTGTTTTATATCAAGAGATGATAAAACCTCTGTCGAAGGGATAGTCATCTTGTTTAAGGAAACCCTGTTTCCACTATCTATCTTCTTTATATAAGTTATTCTGTAACAGTCATGATTAAAAAATGATTTATCTATCTTCGAAAGCATATCCTGTTTTGAAAAAGATATAGCAAAAAAGAAATAAAGAAGAGACATCAGCAAAGAGATGAAAAAGGAAAAAAGAAAAATTCTCTTTTTCTTGTGTTTCAAATACTTCAAAGTTATTTCAAATGATGAAGAAAAAAGAACAGTCTTCTTCTTTTCAACAATTCCTTTTCTTTTTTCAATCACTGTTGTCCTTTTTATCTCTTTTAGCTTTTTGTCCTTTAACACATATAGGTCATCTGCTAATGGGACTGCATTTTTCTCATCGTGAGTCACTAAAACAATCAGTTTATCTTCAGATAACTTTTTAAAAAGAGAGTACAGAAGAGCTGAATTCTTCTCATCGAGCTGACCAGTTGGCTCATCAAGCAAAATGATATCTGTTTGCATAACCAAACCCCTTGCTAGAGAAACTCTCATCTTCTCCCCTCCGGATAGAGAAGAAGCTAACTTATCTTTTAAGAAGAGTATATCTAAACTGTTCAAGATAGAATATGCCTTCTTCAATGCTTCATCTTTCTTCTCTCCATTTAAAAGAAGAGAGAAGGCAACATTATCTGATACAGTGAGGTAATCTAAAAGTAGAGGATTTTGAAAGATGGTTGTCACTCTATCTTTTCTTATCTCACCTTTTTGGCATCTCAGTAAACCATTCATCAAAAAAAGAAGAGTAGATTTCCCACAACCAGATTTGCCTAAGATGACAACAATACCCCTGTTTGGAAAGGATAGGTTTATGTTCTGTAATACAGTTTTATCATAAGAAAAAGAAACATCACTCAGTTCAAGCATCAATAATTATTTGATCTGAGTGAAGTGTTTTTTTAATTCACATGTTTTTCCCGCGTGGATTTTTATTTAAACCAGGCATTGCAATTACATTTCCAGACATCGGAACCACAAATTTTGCACCGAAGAAAAGTCTCAGTGAATTGATATGCAAAGAGAAGGAAGGAACATTCAGCTTCTTTGGATCATCGCTTAAAGAAAGAGGAGTCTTTGATATACAGACTTTAAAATCTCCATATCCATCTTTGATAAGATCATCTATCTGCTTTTTAACTTTCTCATCGTATATCACTTCATCAGCACCATAGATCTCTTTTGCAATCTTATCGACCTTGGAGTAGATATCTTCTTTATCCTCGTAAAGAGGAAGGAAATCACTTTCCTTTCTATCGATTATCTCCACAGCTTTCTTTGCGAAAGACACAGCTCCAATTTCACCATCTGAATAAGATGTGTTCTCTACATATTCAATGTTGTTTTCAGTTAAATATTTCTCCAAAAAAACTAATTCTTCTCTTTTATCATTCGGATGAATATTGATGCATACAAGAGAGGAGACATGATATTTCTCTACAGATTTGAGATGATGGAAGAGATTTTTACAACCTTCTTTAACAGCCTCTTTATTGATTTTATCAAGCTCTTCAAAAGGAACATTTCCGTGCAGTTTTAATGCCTGAAGAGTAGCAACTACAACAGTTAGTTCAGGCTTAAGAGAGTTCTCTTGACAGACTATATCAAAGAATTTTTCCATTCCTAAATCAGCTCCAAAACCAGCTTCTGTAACAACGTATGAAGATAATTTTAAAGCTAGATCAGTAGCGATTATCGAATTGCATCCGTGAGCGATATTAGCAAATGGTCCGCCGTGGACGATTGCAGGAGTACCATGAAGAGTCTGAACAAGATTAGGATTTATAGCATCTTTCACAAGCTTTCTTATCGCATTATCCAACTTTAAATCAGCAACGAAATGTCTCCTTCCCTCATAGTCTTTTCCTATCTCTACAGAGTTGACTCTCCTTATAAAATCATCTTCATCTTTTGCTAAACAGAAGCATGCCATAATCTCACTGGCTGTTGTTATGACAAACTTGGAGCGGTGTCTTTCCCCGCTTCCTTTTTTTAAACATGTCTCTATCTCTCTTAGAGATCTGTCATTCATATCTATTGCTCTTGGGAAAGATATGCTGTTTAAATCTAGGTTGAGTTCACTTTTTTGGAAGATCTCATTATCGATAAAAGCAGCTATGAGATTGTTGATAGATGTTATCGCATGAAGATCACCTGTAAAGTGAAGATTGATGTCATCTTCAGGAACAATCGAAGCTTTTCCTCCTCCAGTTCCTCCTCCTTTCAATCCAAAAACGGGTCCCATGGATGGTTCTCTTAAAACAACAATGGCATCCTTCTTTATCTTGTTTAAACCATCAGCTAAGCCTATCGCAGTTGTGGTCTTTCCTTCACCGACCTTAGTAGGAGTCATTGCTGTCACTAAAATGAGATGACCTTTTCTTTTCTTGTTGAGATAATTTTTAAAATCGATCTTCGCTTTGTATTCTCCGTAAAGCTGAAGAGATGAAGATCTCACACCTATTTTTTTTGCAATATCTATTATCTTTTTCATTTCGTATCTCCTTTTATCAGATCTTTGATCAAAGCGGTGACCAGAGCTAAACCAGCAGAGTTGACCGCACTTACAAAAGAACCTATCCTTTTTTCATTCCTGTCTGCTTTGATTCTGCTGTCTGTGAAATACACAGAATCTATCTCATCTATCATCCTATCTTCCACACCTTTATTGTTGAGTTCTTCTCTGTACCTTTTAATGAAAGAAGAATGACAATCCTTCAATTTTCCTATTCTGACTTTTGTTGAATCTATGTGAAATCCAGCACCTAGAGAGACAAACAGTTTTGATCGGTCGTTCACACTTTTTAAATAAAGTTCAGCCTTGCCGTTTACATCGTCTATACAGTCGATGATGTAAGTGAATTTTCTTTCTACATCTTTATAAGATGAGAAGGATATCTCTGATGTATTAATATGTGCTAGTGGAGATATCTTCAGAAGATGATTTTTGCAGCACTGCGCCTTGCTCACACCTAAATCATCTAAAGAGTACATTATCTGCCTGTTTAAGTTTGTTATGTCAACTATGTCTCTATCAAGAAGAAAGATATCCTTCACTCCTGCTCTGATCAAAGAGGAAGCGACGATAGAACCTACACCTCCTAATCCTGCGACTAAGACAGATATCTTTTCTAATTTAGAGATATCCCCTTTTAAGATGATCTTTGTTCTCTCTTTTAGTAGATGATCGTTTTCAATCAAAGAGGTGATCTTCTCTTTTTTTTCAAAGATGACATCAGCAAACTGATGTCTTATAAACGTTCTTTGCTTCTTTGCTAGCTGATGGGTATGAACTTTGATAAGCTGTTTTGCTTCCTCTAAAGTGATCTCATTTTTTAAATATGAATCGATCTCAGGATAGCCTATCGCTTTAAAAGCAGGAAGAGAGAAATCATACTGTTCTTTTAATGATCTGACCTCTTGAACGATACCTTTTTCAAACATCTTTTCTACCCTCTGATCTATCAAAGAATTACCTTCTTCCTTTTTGATATCGATACAGAAGAAACGACATGGATAGATAGGTTTTTGATCATTCTCCTTCAAAATAGAAAATCTGTCCTCACTGTTATCTAACTGCCTTAAAGCATTTATCACCCTTCTAGGATTGTTGCTGTCGATAGAAGAGAAAACCTCCAAGCTTCTTTTTTTAAGCATCTCTTGTAAGGTTAGTAAATCTCTGCTTTCATAGTCATCTTCAATCACGTTGTCTTTAAAGATGTAATTGTAAAGCAGAGCTTTAATATAAAATGAAGTTCCACCTGTAACTATCACATCTTTTCCTTCATTTAAATACTTGTCAAGAAGTTTCCTTCCTTCCTTTTGAAACTCGAAGACAGACAGATAAAAAGATGGATCGTAGCAATCGTAAAACTGATAATCGATTCCTTCAACCTCTTCTTTATCAGGTTTATCTGTCGCTATATTCATCTTCTTATAGCACTGATAGGCGTCAGCAGAGATGATAGGAATAGACAATCTCTTTGCAAGTGAGATAGCTAAAGAAGTCTTCCCTGAAGCGCTCTGTCCTAAAATAACGTAAATCAAAATCCGCTCCTTTTAAATATCTTCTCAATGCTCTTCTTTGACAGCCTGATGATGGTAGGTCTTCCATGAGGACAGTTAGCTGGATTTTTACAGCACGAGAGATCTTTAATTAATCTAGTCATCTCTAAATAATTAAGCTTGCTGTTTCCTTTTATTGACATATGACAAGCAATAGACTCGATTATCTCTTTGTAATGAGATAAAAAATCGCTGTCTTTACAATTTAAGATGGTTGATGTAATAGTCCTTATAAGATACTCGTTATCGACAGCATTTAAAAACACAGGTACTTCGCTGACTTTTATCATCTTGTCACCAAATCTCTCAACTTTAAAAAGAAGAGAAGAGAACTCTTCCATCTTCTTCTCATCGAGATTATTTATCTCAGAAGAAGAGAATTCAAAGATGAGAGGTATTAAAGGAATACAGCTCTTTTTAACTGTCTTGAAAAGATGTTCTGTCTTCTCATAATTGATTCTTTCGGCAGCTGCATGCTGATCTATGATGCTCATTCCTTCTTTGGTCTTGCAGATGATGTAAGTGTCGAGAATCTGACCTATCGGTTCCATGTCTTCTAAAGAGAATTCACTTTCATCATCGAAGGCTTCTAGATAGTATTCTTCACTGTTCTTCTCATGAGAGATGCTCTCTTTTTTCTTCTCAAAAAGCTCCTTAGCATAAGTGTCAAAAAGAGATGATGAACTGTACTCTTCTTTCTTTTCAGTAAAAGAAGGAACACTAATCTTCTCTTTAACATCAGAAAAAGAATACACTGGTCTATTCGATTTTAAAGTCTCAACGATCTGTTTTTTTATCTTTGAAACTATCTCATCTTCAATAGAGATTCTGACCTGTTTCTTTGAAGGATGAACATTGACATCGACTAAAGCAGAATCGATTGAAATATCTAGTACGCAAAGAGGATATCTGATAGGAGCAAGATAGTCACTGAAAGCATCTATTATTCCCTTGGTTATAGGAAATGAATAGATGTACCTTCTGTTTAAAAATGTCACTATTTTGTTTTTAGTCGAATAATTGATATCAGGCTTACCTATGTATCCTTTAAATGAGAAGTTCAAAGAATCATTTTTTATCTCGTAAAGAGAATTAACATCGATTCCATAGATCTTTGTTATACACTCTAAAATATTTCCTCTTCCATTTGTCTTCAAAATTACTTTGTTATCGATTGCAAGTTCAAAAGCTATCTCAGGATAAGATATCGCAAACTTTTCAATCACATCGATTATGGAAGAGATCTCCGCTCTATCGCTTTTTAGATACTTCAGTCTAGCTGGTGTATTAAAAAATAGATCATTCACTTTAAACATCGTTCCATCGATAGATAAGGCATCCCTTTTAACAAGAGGAGAAGAAGGAGTAGAAATGATCAAAACACCGGGTTCATTTTTTAAAGAGGTCAAAAGCTCTACTCTGCTGACTGCTGCAATAGAAGGAATAGCTTCTCCTCTGAAACCTAAGGTCCTGATATGATTTAAATCGAATTCATTTTTCACCTTGCTAGAAGCGTGCCTTAAAAAACAGTTTTCAGCATCGATTCTATCCATTCCTATGCCATCATCTTTGACGATTATTTCTTTTTTTCCAGCTTCTAAAACCCCTATAAAAATAGAGGTAGCTTTAGCATCTATAGAATTCTCAACGAGCTCTTTTATCACCGAAGAAGGTCTTTCGATGACTTCACCTGCTGCTATAAGATTAGCAAGTTTATCGTTCATAAGCTGAATAGAAGACATCATTTTATCTCCTTTTTGATGTTGATTAAAAAGTTCAGCGCTTCTAAAGGAGACATAGCTAAAGGCTCAATCTCCTTGAGTTTCTCTATCACTGGAGAATTCTTGTCCTCTTTAGGTTTAATATCTCTGATAGCTTCTTTTTGAATGTTCTTGTTGTTTTCAAAGTAGGAGAGAAGCTCGTTTGCTCTGCTGATAACTTCATCTGGTAGAGAAGCAAGTTTTGCTACATTTATACCGTAGCTCTTCTCCATCTTACCTTCTTTCATCTTATATAAGAAAGTGATTCCATCATCGTTCTCCTTCACTTGACAGTGAATGTTCTTCACCGATGATATCTTCTCTGACAACCTGGTGATCTCATGATAGTGGGTCGAAAAGAAGGTGGTGTTTTTGATGTTGGTGACTATATATTCGATTATCGCTTGTGCTAAAGCCATGCCATCGTAAGTTGCTGTTCCTCTTCCTATCTCATCAAAAAGAAACAGAGATGTATTTTTTCCATCCATCAGAGAAGCAGAGACTTCTACCATCTCTGTCATGAAAGTAGATTGTCCTTTGATGAGATTATCGCTTGCACCGATTCTGGTGTGAATCGAACTATATATAGGTATGGTGCACTCTTTTGCAGGAACATAACAACCTAGCTGAGCTAATATAACAATCAGTCCAAACTCTTTCATATAGGTGGATTTTCCGCCCATATTTGGACCGGTTATGATCAGCAAAGATGTATCTTTATCAATCAGATAATCATTTTTTACAAATATAAGTTCAGGATTAGCTTTCTCGATGATAGGATGTCTTGCATCGATGATCCTTACGTGTCTATCCTCTGAAAAGACAGGTTTTGTATAGTTGTTATCAGCGGATACCTTTGCTAAAGACAGATAATAATCAAGCATGCTTATAACGTCAGCGGTCTTTTGAACATCCTCGGTATATGATGAGACAACTTTTCTTAATTCCTTAAAAAGTTTAGTCTCTAAAGCAATTTTATTATCTTTTGAACGAAGAATTCTATCCTCTCTTTCTTTCAACGCATTTGTTATGTATCTCTCACCGGTTTTAAGCGTCTGTCTTCTTATGTATCCAAACTCGCTTTTAACATCCTTGACCTGCGAGTTGCTCACTTCAATATAGTAACCGTAAACAGGATTATAACCTACTTTCAAATTCTTTATTCCGGTCTTTTCTCTCTCTTCTATCTCCAGATTAGCAAGCCACTTCTTATCATCAGCAGTCAGAAGCAAAAGCTCATCGAGCTCTTTATCATAGCCTTCTTTGAAGATGTCTCCTTCAGTTATAGTCAAAGGACAATCCTCTTTAATAGCTCTCTCTAATGTATCAGTGAGAACAGAGAAGTCCTTTAGTCCGCTGTAGATGCTCTTTATTCTCTTATCATCCTTATATAAGCTTAAATGCTCTTTTATTTTGGGGATAACATAAAGAGACTGCTTTAACTGAAGCATATCTCTTCCGTTGACACTCTCATATGTCATCTTAGCTATCAGTCTCTCCATATCGTAGATGCTTTTTAAAACATCTCTTAACTTCTCTCTTAAAGAGAAATCATCTACAAAAAGAGAGACGATATTTTGAACTTTCAATATCTCTTCTCTGTCAGCAAAGGGTTTAGAGAGAGCACTTTTTAAAAATCTGCTTCCCATCGAGGTCACACATTCATTCATTAGCCAATAGAGAGTGCCTTGGTTTTTATTATCAAGAGTTTTAAAAAGTTCCATATTGCTGATAGCTTGATAATCCAGTTTCATCACTTTGCTGTCAGTAGCTAAAACAACAGGTTTGAAGTAAGGAAGCTCTCTTTTTTCCAAAGTCAGAAGATAATTGTACAGTCTTGAAAAAGTGCTTATCTGCCTGTCATCATTGATGTTGACAAAGAGATTCTCGTTCTGCAAAGATACAGTGCAATCATTGAAGTAAGACATGAAGACATTTGAATTGTTCTTGATGTAAAGAAGCAAAGCAGCATCTGTTGATGTGCTCACGACAAGCTCTTTGCAATCAAACATCAGTAAAGACTGCAAAATCTTTTCTTTTTTATTCTCTACATTGATGACGTAGCTATCTCCTGTCTGCAAAGAACAGTAGGAGATCACTGCGATGTAATCGTATAAAGAGAGGGAAGCTATGTATGAGTTTTCAATTGAATTTGAATCTATATTCGCCCCGGGGGTAATTATCTGAATAACATCTCTCTTCACCAGTTTTTTAGTCAGTTTAGGATCTTCAACCTGCTCGCATATAGCTACTTTGTATCCTTTTGATATCAGCTTATTGACGTAAGATAAATAAGCGTGGTGTGGAATTCCGCACATAGGAATAAAATTGTCGTTACCGCACGCTTTCTTTGTCAAAACAAGCTGAAGCTCTTTTGATGCTTTCTCAGCATCCTCTAAAAAAAGTTCGTAAAAATCTCCGATTCTAAAAAAAATCAGACAGTCAGCATACTGTTTTTTAAAACTGAGGTATTGCAAAACCATTGGAGAGTACATCTCTTCTTTACTTTTCTCTTTTTTCACATCTTAAATTATATCAAAATTCAAATTGAGTAAAAGGTAAAACCATATCTTGAAGCTGCTTTTTTAAGCTGTTGAAATTGCACATCAAAGGATAAGAGTTGTACTCTTCTTCCATCTTTTTTAATAAAGTCAAATAGATCTTTCTTTGATCAGCTTTGAGAAGATGAAGATTGTTTTTTATCTTCTTGATATCCTCTTTCAGTTTTAAAAGGTATGCATCGTTTTCTAGCTCATTTTTCATCATGAGATATCTTCTGAAAATATCAAGATGAGAAAACATGTTTACAAGTTCCTCTGCTTTTTTTATAAGATCATTCATCTTTGATCTCACCTATAAGGGAGTAAGTGTGTGAAGTTTGTATCTCAACTTTTCTGATCTGTCCTAAAATAGATTCATCACCTTTGACATGGACAAGTTTGCCCTGAGGATTATAACCTGAAATCATCGTCTTATCTCTCTTAGAGACTGTATCGAAGAGAACTTCGGTTGTCTTTCCTACGTATTTTTTAGCATTCTCTTCTGCATAGAAATCAATAATTTTCTTCAGTCTATCGAATCTCTCATGTTTGACGCTTTCGCTGACATTATCATACAATTTACTTGCAGGAGTTCCTGGTCTTTTAGAATAGATGAAGGTGTATGCAGAATCGTACTTAACCTCGTTTACAATATCTAATGTCTTTAAGAAATCTTCCTCAGTCTCATTTGGAAAACCAACTATTATATCTGTTGTTAAAGCTACATCCGGAAGCTTTTCTCTCAATAACTTCACAATATCAAGATACTCTTTTGAAGTGTATCTTCTGTTCATCTTCTTTAATATCTCATCGCTTCCAGACTGTATAGGGAGGTGAATCGATGGCATGATGTTATTATACTTTGCCATAACCTGGAAGACTTCAGGATTGAAATCAGAAGGATAAGGTGTTGTAAATCTGATTCTTTTGATTCCTGTTTTAGCTACCTCTTCAAGCAAAGAAGCAAAAGCGTATTTCTCACCCTTATCTTTACCGTAAGCATCGACGTTCTGACCTAAAAGAGTAACCTCTTTGTATCCTAATTTGATGAGCTCTTCTACCTCTTTGATGATGTCTTCTTTATCTCTGCTTCTCTCTCTTCCTCTGGTGTAAGGAACGATGCAATAAGTGCAGAACTTATCGCAGCCGTACATGATGTTGACAAAAGCCTTGTGCTTTGAAAAACGGCTTGCAACTGAACCTACCGGTTCTTTTAAAAGCGAGAACGATGTTGATGAAACATCAACTATTCTCATCTTCTCTTTCAGACAATCCTGAAGAAGATAGTAAAAGGAGTTGATCCTGGAAGTACCAAAGATCAGCGACACATGTTTGAAATGCTCCAGTATATATCTTGTAGCCTCTTCTTCCTGGACGACGCATCCGCAGACTGCGATTATCATATCTCTCTTGTTATCATAGGCTTTTTTGCAAAGACCTAATTCACCATAGAGATGATTTTCAGCATTCTCTCTGATAGCACAGGTGTTGAATAAAACAAAATCTGCACCAGAAAAATCTTCCTTCTCTTTCATTCCAAGAGAAAGAAGATAATTTCTGATGATCTCAGAATCTCTGACATTCGCTTGACATCCATAAGTTCTGATTGCAAATGTCTTATCTCTTCCCCATGAGAGCAAGTAATCAGTGGGTTTACATACAGGAACACTTTCGATCTCTTTTTTCTGTCCTGCTTTTTTTAAATCAGGTAAAGATAGAATCTTTGTTTTCATGTTAAAAGTCGATGAAAAATCTTACGGATGTCTTCATTGATGTTCTCCTTATTCGCTTACTTCCGAATTCTCGACAGTTCTGTTTGGATTTTCAGGAACTCTGTACTCTTCTTTAAAAGGACACTTGAAAACTCTGAACACCAAAGAAGTGATAGGTCTTGTTTCCTCGATTGAAGATTGTTCATTATGATAGCAGAACTCTGGCATGATGACGATATCGGAAGGATTATCATCACTCTGCAGATATCTTCTCGCTGCCATAATAGCTTTTAAAGCAAGATTGATAGTCTGTGATCCAACCATGGACAATTCGACATCCTCACCTTTTCTGATACGATGGGCGATAGCACCTGCCAGTGAGCTTATCGATGTTGTTTTGCTTACTCTGAGTAGTTTCATTTAGTTTCTCCTTAGCAACTTTTTATGTATTATATACTAATTTTTAAAAGAAAACTTACTTAATGTTATTCTTATTTAAAAAAATAATTGAACAAATATAAAAAATGTACAATTATCGATTGATTTTACAACAATAAATGCTCAAGCAGAAAGATATTTCACACTTGAGCATTATCTTTTAAAGGGGGAAAAGTTTTTATTTATTTTTAATTTCTTTCTTCTTTTTCTTTTTTTCGTTGTGTCTTAACACCTTCATATATATTTTTAAATCGTTCTTCTTGCAACAGCAATCATTTAAACATCTTCCTCTTCTTTTCTTGCTGAGCATAAAAAACAGAATCGTAAAGAAAACTGCAAAGACAACAAGCAAAACTATGATATCGATCAGTTTCATGTTCTTTTAATCCTTTTAAAACCTTCTTTGATCCTGTCAAAGAAAAGGACAGTAAAGAATAGCAGGATGAGAAGAGGAATGATGAATGACATAGTCCACATGTAATCGATCATCACGTAAAGAAGAGAGGAAACAAAATAGGAGACAACCAACCAGAACAGAATAGTGAACTTAAAGCTCTTCTTGCTGTTGAGCTCAATTTTAGCAGTTGCTACAGCAGCCATACAAGGAATAGTTAATATATTGAAAGCTACAAAGGAGATGAGACCTCCTTTTGTTATTCCGGTGACACTGATTAAAGATTGAATATTTCCTTCACTTCCGCTGACAAATCCGGAGAGAGTTCCTAAAGTAGAGACAACATTCTCTTTAGCGATGACTCCTTGGAAAGAAGAAAGAGCAAATATCCAACCGTTGTTTACTGTTGATCCATCGCTTTTTACATATTTCAGCTGAGAACCAAATCCTAAAGGAGTGAAGATGGGCTGTATCAGCTTGCTGACATTAGCAAGTATTGAAGAAGAGATATCTAACTCCGAGTAAACAGGAATGAACTTCCAGTCAAAAGTGAAGTTTGTAAACAACCAGATTCCAATGGTTGAAAAGAGGATGATAGTGAAAGCTTTCTTGATGAAGTGTTTACCTTTCTCACTGACATGGAGAAGAAGAGAGTATAACTGAGGTCTCTGATAAGAAGGAAGCTCCATGATGAAAGGAGGTGTTTTCTCTTTTAGACTAGTTTTGTTCATCATGATAATCGAGATGATAGCGACAGACATACCTAAAAGATAGATAAGGAAAGTGAAGATTCCAGCATCGAATGCAAAGGAGGATGCAAACACGGATGCGATAGCGATAAGTATTTCACTTTTGGCAGAACAGGCAAAGAAAGGAATAGTTCTTATCGCTTTTATTTTCTCCTTATCAGAGTTTAAAGTCCTGGTATTGATCATAGCAGGAACAGAGCAACCAAATCCCATGATCATAGGAATAAATGCTCTTCCAGAGACTCCCAGTTTTCTAAAGAATCTATCAAGAATGAAAGCGACTCTAGCCATGTATCCAGAATCTTCTAAGAGAGTGAAGAAAGCAAACAGAATCAGTATCTGAGGCAAGAACGAGATGACAGAGAAGACACCGTTTAACACACCATCACAAACAAAAGATACCACCCAGTCAGAGGCTGATAGATTTGTTAAACCAAGCCTTAAACCTTCTATTATTAAGGAGTTGATTCCCTCGATCAATCTCTTGAAAAAATCACCTATCGTTGGGATACCCCCTTCACTATAAAAAAGAGAAGCAAAAGGTCTAAACAGTTCTCCAGAAGCATCAGTAAAAGATATGTATCCTTGATATTCTTCAAACTGAACACCCATGGAATGAAGGTAAAAGAGATCGGTTCCAAAGGTCAGATGGAAGATCAAAAAGAGAATAACAAGAAGTATCGGTATACCGAATATCTTATGGGTAAGCACCTTATCTATCTTGTCTGACCTAGTGAAATTCTGACTGTCAACAAGAGGTTCTCCAATAATGCATTTTTCAATTTCATCAGAAAAGTTTTTATATCTTTCCTGACTTGTTATCTTTTCAAAATCATCGCTGATCAAATTTAGCTCTTTTATCTTGTCACAGATAAATTTATTCTCTTGCTGCTCAATGATATCACCCTGAAGAGCTCTGATAGAATGAAATAAAGGATCAGAGATGCCGTATTCTTTATACACATCACAGGCTCTATTTATCTCATCTTCTTTTATAGTAGAAAAAACAAGTTTACCTTCTCTTTTTTTCTCAGCACAGCTAATAGCTTCTTCCATGAGCTTATCAAGATTAGCAAACTTCAAAGCAGATATGCAGATGACAGGCACATTCACTCTCTCCTGTATCTTTTTAATATCGATAGACATGTGATTCTTGTCTAAGACATCAACCATATTCAAAGCGATGATAAGAGGAATATCCATCTCAAACAGTTCACTTGTCAGATAAAGACTCCTGTCAATATTCATGACATCGATCACATTGATAATGCAGTCAGGTTTCTCCTTGAGCAAGAAATTTCTAGAAATGATCTCTTCTGAAGTGTAAGGAGAAAGAGAGTAAATACCAGGTAAATCGATTATCTTTGCAATCGATTTCTTGTTCTTCCTATAATCACCTTCTCTTTTTTCAACAGTTACTCCAGGCCAGTTACCAACGTGTGCTGTAGAACCGGTCAAAGAGTTAAAAAGAGTAGTCTTTCCACAGTTTGGATTTCCAATAAGTGCAAATGTCTTCATCTCACTCATCACTAACCTCCTCTATATAAATGCTGTTTTGTATCTCTCTATCTAAAGCGATACGAGCGTTTCCAAGTTGGATGATACATCCACCATAACCTATAAAAATGACTTTGATCTTCTTTCCTTCAATAAGAGAGAGAGTCTCAAGTCTTCTGCTTGTTCTCTTATCGCAACAGATATTGCTGATAAGGTATTCTTTCATCGGGAAGGCATCTTTCAATATCATTTGAATCCTCCTTGTTAGTTTACGCTAACAATTATATTTTACTTTCCATGCTATGTCAATAAAATGCGTTAGTTTTAACTAACAAAGAGAAACATGATATTATAAATATATGGAAAACAACCGTTCAAAAGAAGACTACTTAGAAAGATTTTTGATATTGGAAGAAAGAGGTATCGAAAAGATCAGAGCAAAAGATATCGTCTGTTCTTTCTCTTATTCAAGGGCGAGCGTCTCTGTCGCTATGAAAAAACTTGCAGAAGAGAATCTCATAAAAATCGATGAAAACTCTTATATCACCTTGACTGAGAAAGGAAGAGATATAGCATCTTCCGTCTACAAAAGACACAAGATGTTGACTTCTTTTTTGATGATGATCGGTGTCGATGAAAAACAAGCTAGAGAGGATGCCTGCAAAATAGAACATGACATCTCTGAAGAGACCTTCTCAGCTTTAAATAGATTCATGAAAAACAAAAAAATCAAAAAAAATCGCAGATAATTTACAGAATTAAAATAAAACCCCTTTCATTTTTTCTGTTTTTAGAGATATACTAAACGAAGTGAAAAATGAAATAATTCCTTATTTTTTCACTTCTTTATATGAAAGGATATATCTCATGAAAATTCTTAATCGATTATTCCATTTTGATGAAAGAGGAGCTAAGCTTTCAAATGAGATCATAGGTGGCATCATCACTTTTATCGCGATGTGTTACATACTGCCTGTCAATGCTTCGATTCTCTCAAGTCCTGCCATGGGAATGGACTCTGCTGGAGTCTTTGCTATGACTGCAATAGTATCATGCATAGTTACTTTGATCATGGGTCTTGTTGCAAACTATCCCATCGCTCTTTCAGCAGGTATGGGACTTAACGCCTATTTAGCTTTCACATTATCTAGCAATCTAGGATTCACTTCTTGGCAGCAGAAGATGATCATCGTCACCATCTCTGGAATCGTCTTCTTTTTCTTCTCGTTGACTCCGGTTAGAAAAATAATCATCGAATCAATTCCTAAGGATTTAAAGAACATCATCTCAGCTGCACTAGGTGTGTTCATAGCTTTTGTAGGTTTGAAAGGATCTGGAATAATAGTCAGCGATGAATCTACTTTAGTGTCATTAGGAAGTTTCCTCGACCCAGGTATGCTGATAGCTTTTATCTGTCTCCTTGTATGTTTCTTCCTGATGATGACTAAAAGAAAGATGCTCTCTTCCCTAGCTATTCCTATATCGATTCTCTTAGCAGCCATCTTAGGTATCATCACTTCAAGCATCCTGATTTCAAATGGTGGTCTTGTCAATGAAAATGGATGGATGTACACATCTGATAATCTTTCAAAACTGCAGATGAATCTTCCTATAGCCCCATGGCATAGCAAAGATCTCAGCTGGGGAGCTTCCGGAGTAGAAAAGGTTTTCTTCTTCGGCCTAGCAACAGATTCCTATTCGCTGTCTGACTTTGGAAAGGATCTCACATTGGTATTTAAAACACCTGCTAGTTACATAGCCATCTTCTCTCTGTGCTTTGTCAATCTCTTCGATACCACTGCTACATTATTAGCTGTCGGTGAATCTACAGGCATCATCGATGAAAACGGTAAGATGAAAAACTACAGAAGAGCAGTCTTAGCAGATGCAAGCGGTGCTTTAATCTGCGGTCCTTTGGGAACTTCTACAGTCACCTCCTTTGTCGAGAGCAATGTCGGAGTATCTGTCGGTGCAAAGACAGGATTATCCGCATGTATAACCGCCCTGTTATTTTTGCTTTCAGCCTTTATTTACCCTGTCTTCTCTATATTCACAGCAGGAAGTGTCACCTCCTCTGCTCTCATCTGTGTGGGTGCGATGATCTTTGTATCTCATCTAAAAGACTTAAACTGGAAAGATCCAGTCATCGGTTTCACCGCCTTTGCAACAGTCCTCTTTGCTCTTTTGACTTACTCTATCAGCGATGGTATCGGTTTGGGACTGATCATCTACGTGGTGATGATGTTTGCATGCAAAAGATATAAAGAAGTTAAAACTCCTATCTACTGCGTCACTGGTTTCTTCTTGCTAGCCTTCCTTCTTCAAGCTGTTTTACCAGTGATAACAAATAAAGCAACTTGAAATTAAAACAGAGAATATTTTACAGATAAAAAGTGGGATGAAAATATACTTTCATCCCACTTTTTTATTTATCTTTTTGAGTTATAACTTCATCGATGATAAAGTTTTCTCTCTCCCTTGTGTTTATCAGAATATTGTGAAGATACACACCGATCACTCCTAAAAAGAAGATGATGATCGATGAGCAAAGAAGTATCACACTGACAATAAACAATGTCATAAATATTATCTGATTCATAGGCAGATGGTTTGAACAGATAAATAAAATCAACATCACAAGGAAATTGACAAAAGTTAAAAGTGAAGAGAGAGCTCCGAATTTGATAATCGAGTAAAGAGGAAAAGAAGTAATTGCAGAGATATTATCAAGAGCGTATCTTGTCATCTTTTTCAGATTGTACTTGGTCTTGCCACAGATTCTCTCTTCTCTTGAGAAGTCGATTGTGCATACCTTAAATCCGATGTAAGGTATCTCTGCTAAAAGATAGCGATCTCTCTCCTTCATCTTCAGTATCTCATCGATAGCTTTTCTTGAAAGGCCTCTGAAGCAGTTGACATTCTCAGGAATAACTTTCTTCCCTTCAATCTTATTGACAAATTTATAAAAGAAACCAGCTGTATTTCTCTTCAAAGATGAATCTTTTTTTCTGTCTATCCTGTGAGGATTAACAACATCGTACCCTTCTTTAAACTTCGCTGCAATCTTTTCAATCATGTAAAGTGGATCCTGTAAATCAGCGTCCATGATGATAGCAAAATCACCTTTGCAAGTGTAAAGACCAGCGCTGATAGCAGGCATCTGTCCAAAATTCCTTGAGAGATTTACTATGGTAACATCATCTCTTCTGGAGTGTATCCTTTTTAATATATCCAGTGTTTTATCTTTCGAACCATCGTTTACCAAAACGAATTCAAATTTAAAATCCTCTATCTTATTGATATACTCATCTATCTTAGAAAAGTATATTTCAATAGCTTCTTCTTCATTGTAACAGGGAATAACAATTGATATTTTTTCCATAAAGACCTCCTTGAAAAAGATAAAGTTATTATATAACTAAAGAAGATACTAGTATATAGATAAAAGAAAGTTTTAAAAAAGCTGCCCTTATCAAAGGACAGCTTCTGTAGTCGAATTGATTGATTATTGTTTAGATAGGATTAATTTCCCTGAGAAGGATTGATAAAAGTGATTCTTCCTTCTCCAGTATAATTATCGTATCTGCTAGGCAAGGTTGAGATTCCTTGTGGCGTTGCACAAAGTTTGCTGATGAAGTCAATCGAGACCTGATTATCGATTGTATCTGTTAATTCGCTAGGAGTCACATCCTCAATGTTCTCTTCACCAGCAGGAACTTTACCTTTCATCTTGAACATAAAGTAACCATCTCCACCGCTATCGATTGTGTAGTTACTAGAGGCAAAGTAGTAATCCACATCATTTTCTATTGCTGAACCATTGATTTCAATATTCTGTACTCTAGGACTCCTGGATTTATCGTATCCAGTATAATTTCCTTGTTCATCCTTTGTTAAAGCAGGATCATTATTGAGATTGATTGAGAAATGTAAATTAGATGAAGGCTGTAAGAAGCCACCAAACTCATCATTCTTATTTGAAAAATCAACAGCTTGCCCGGTTGTAAATTTTGAAGCAGAGTACTCTAACATCGTCTTGATGACAGAACCTTTGGTCTTGTAGATACAGAGCTTGTTTGCAAATGGGGATACATCGATGATATCTCCGATTGTGATCTGACCGGAGACATTTTTTCTGACGGAACCTCCATTGACAACACCGAAAAACTTATCAAATCCGTGGCTATCTGCATAAGTTTTTATAATGTCCTCATATGAATCTGCAATGAGATTACCGAGATTGGTTTCACCTTTTCTGACTCTTCTGACACCGGTGTTTGTATCACCATCATAATGGTTGATCGTAAGAGGTTTATTTGTATTACCGATAACAGTTGAGAGATACTCATTAGACTGAGCTTTGATTGTATCGATGAGATCTTTTGTCTCAGGATCGGTGGCTGTGAGATCTTCAGGAGCTAACAGCTTAGTATCGATATTACCTTTTCCGTCGATAGTTAAGAAACCGACATAATTTAATGCTGTCTTTGTCGAAGATAGGACAACATCTTTTTGATCTTTATCTTTAACAATCTGCTTTTCGATCATCGTATGAGAGTGACCATCTAAAACAGCAGAGACACCTGAGACATTTGCAATAAGATCTGTGGATTGATATGGACTATTGACATTGTCTGTTCCTAAATGAGCAAGAAGGATGACATAGTCTGCTTTTCCTTGACTCTTAGCTAGATCAATTCCGTCTTGGACTGCTGCATAGAAAGATTCAGGATGCTCTCTATCAACACCTTCAGAGAAGTTGTAATAATAACCAGAATATCCGTCTTTCTTGAAATAAGCAGGTGTTGAAGAAGTGTAGGTATCTGGAGTTGTAACACCGACAAAGGCAACTTTCTTTTCACCAAATTTCTTGATGTAGTAAGGTTTGAAGTAATTCTCATCTCCCTTCATGAAATTGCTGGAGACATACTGATACTCAGCATTGGCAGCGTTCTGGAAGAACATATCCATTCCGTAATCGAACTCGTGATTACCGATTGTAGCTACATCGTAACCAGCTGTGTTCATGATTTCGACGATGGCTTGTCCTCTTGTGATAGAACCATATGTTCCACCTTGAAGATGATCACCTGCATCTACAAGAGCGACATTGTTGTACTTTTGAAGAAGTTCTTTCTTCTTTCCAGCTACTTGAGCGTAACCGATGTTACTATCTCCTGATGAAACAATATTGCAGTGGACATCATTAGTGTAGAGAATTGCTACATCGTCGCTTTTTTTCTCTTCTGAAGATGTAGAAGGTTGAGTAGAAGATGGTATAGAGGACGATGGTGTCAAGGATGATGAAGTTGAAGAATCATTACTTTTACACGATGCTGCAGATAGAAGTGTCACCATCGTCAAAAGCGATAATATTTTTGTTTTTTTCATTATTTTCCTCCTTGAAAAAACTACTTTATTTTAGATGTAAAATCACCTCATATCAAGAGATAGTTCCACCATTTCAAATAAAAAATAATTTATTTAACTTTATTAGTTTTTTATCTCAAAATGATGTTAAAATGAATATTTGGGGAGTTCTTTATGAATACAATAAAACGTCTATACTGCCGCACTTATCAATTTTTGATGAACAAGATATTCATCCATTTTATTTCAATTAAGGAACCGAAGGTGATCGATGACCAAAAAGATCTCTCTGTGATTGCTAAACTGCTTCAAGAGAGAGGATTAAGTAAGCCATTCATTCTTCTTTTCACCGATTATAAAGACAATACTACTCTTCAAGAGATGATAGAAAAGCTTCAGGAAGAAAAAATCAACTTTAGATGCGAGATAGCTCCAGCTAAAGAACCGACAGTCGATACTGTCAACAAGCTTTATCACTCTTATCTGGAGCATGAATCTGACAGCATCATAGCTGTCGGAGGAGGAACTGTCTTAGACTTGAGCAAAGCTGTAGGAATCTTAGCTAAAAACAAGAACAAAGATATATCTCATTATCGCGGTCTTTTAAAAGTAAGAAAAAAACTGCCTTTCTTCATCGCTGTCCCAACAACTGCCGGAACAGGAAGCGAAACAACAATCTGCAGCGTGATAAGCGATGAGAAAAACGATGATAAATACGCTATCAATTCCCCTAAGATAGTACCTGATTACGCAATTTTATGTCATTCCCTACTTAAGACACTTCCAAAAGAAGTGATAGCGACCACAGGAATGGATGCTTTGACCCATGCTGTTGAAGCGTTCTTAGGAAATGCAACAACAAAGAAAACAAGAGAATACAGTCTGAAAGCCATAAAGCTCATATATGAGAATTTATTAAATTTCTATCACGATCCAAAGGACAGTGAAGCTTGCAACAATATGCTCAAGGCTTCATTTTTAGCAGGTCTAGCTTTCACAAGGAGCTACGTTGGATACGTTCACGCTTTAGCTCATGCTATAGGAGGAAAGTATCATGTACCGCATGGTAAAGCTAACTCTATTCTCCTTCCTATAGTTTTAAAAGAGTACATGCCTCAGGCTGAAAAGAAACTATCGTACATAAAGCAGTATATAAATCTTCCAGTAGAAACCGATTTTATATCGTACATTGAAAAGCTCAATAAAGAGATGAACATCCCTTCCTCTTTTAAAGGTGTCATCAAAGATGAGGACATCTCTTCTCTTGCCTCACATGCAGAAAAAGAGGCTAATCCTTTATATCCTGTCATCAAACTTTTCTTTGAAGATGATTTAAAACGCATCTTAATCAAAGCGAACAGAAACTAAATAATCAGCCGTCATCTCTGTTTTAAGTTGTAAAAGTTAAAGTCGTAATATATATTAATATATATTTGTATGTAAGCTCTTACATGAAAGGAACAGTTATGGCATATACACCTGAAAAAATTAGAAACATCGCTATCATTGGTCATCAGGGAAGCGGAAAAACTTCTCTGGTAGAATCTTTAGCTTTCAAAGCTTCTGCCATCTCAAAAAAAGGATGCATTGAAAGAAAAGACACCATCTCTGATTTTAAAGATGATGAGAAGAAAAGACTATCATCTATCTCTTCTTCTATCATTCCAATAGATTACAGTGGATACCATCTAAACTTCATCGATGTTCCTGGAAATGATGATTTCATCTACGAGACGATATCAATAACGAGAGTTATCAAAGGTGCTGTCCTAGTAATAGATGCATCTAAAGGAGTTCAGACCGGTACCATAAAACAGTTTAGATTGCTGAAAAAAAGAGGTGTACCTATCTTTATTTTCATCAACAAGATGGATAAAGAGAACGTGGATTTCAACTCTCTTTTTGAAGACATCAAAGAGAAACTTGACAAAGATAAATGTGTACCATTCTCCTATCCGATAGGAAAAGAGAAAAACTTCGACGGCTTTGTCAACGTGGTCGAGTTGAAAGCAAGGAAATATAATGGTGTCACCTGTGAAGATGATGAAATATATGAAGATAAAAAACCGATCATCTTCAAACTGCACAACAGGCTATGTGAAGCGGTCGCTACAACAGATGATGCCATGTTAGAGAAGTTCTTCTCAGGAGAACCTCTCTCTCATGAAGAGATCAAAATAGGACTTAGAAAAGGTGTTCTTGCTGGTGAACTTTATCCTATCATCGTCGGCTCTGCTACAAAAGATATAGGAATAAACACACTTCTTAACATGTTCATCGATTATCTTCCTTCACCAAAGGATTTAAAACCTATTGAAGCTACCTTCAACGACGATGTGATAGAAGTCCATACAGATGAGAATGAAGAGGTCTCTCTGCAGGTGTTTAAAAACGTATACTTCCAGTTCCAAGGAATGATATCTATCTTTAAAATCTGCTCTGGTACACTCCACATCAATGATGAACTGTTCTGTCCAAACAATAACAGAACCTACAAGATATCATCTCTTTACAGAATAATGGGTGATAAATTAACTCCAGTAAGCGAAGGAACTGCAGGTGATATTCTAGCAGTAGGTAAACTCGATGATATACATCTTTCCTACACTTTGACTTCACCTAAGAGAAAAGTGATGTTCAAAGAGATAGTCTATCCGACTCCTACATACAAGAAAGCTATCTATCTGGAGAGCAAAAGCGACAGCGACAAACTCTTTGCAAACTTTGAAAAACTGACAGCAGAGGATCCTTCTTTATCGATACAGAGAGATCCTGTCACAGAAGAGATAGTCATAGCTGCTTTATCTTCATCTCACCTTCAGGACGCTCTGGAGCGATTAAATGAGATGGCTAACATCAAATACAGGCTTGAAAACATAAAGATAGCTTATAAAGAGACGATCACCAAAGAAGCCACCGGTAACGGAAGATACATCAAACAGTCCGGAGGAAGCGGATTTTACGGTGTTGTCGAGATGGTTTTCCTTCCATCTGATTCAATCTCTTTTGAATCCAAAGTCTTCGGAGGACACATCGATAAAGGATACTTCCCCGCAGTTGAAAAAGGATTTATTGAAGCCTGTAAATCAGGAGGACTTGTCGGTGCACCTGTTATAAATGTAAAAGCGATTTTAAAAGATGGAAAACAGCACACTGTCGACTCAAATGAACTAGCTTTTAAAAACGCAGCTATCTTAGCTTTCAAAGATGCATATATGAAAGCAGAGCCAGTCCTTCTTGAACCTTACTATCAGATAACGATAAATGTTCCAAATGAGTACCTGGGGCTTATACTCTCTGATCTTGCAAAGAGAAGAGCAAGAATAAGCGATACTCTTTTATCATCCTACGACACAGTCGACATCATTGCTATCGTGCCTGAGAAAGAGATATTAGATTATGCTAACGATATAAAATCTATCACCAAAGGTATCGGTTTCTTCAATCTGAAGTTTTTCGATTACGAAGTGGTAAATGAGACTTTGAGCAAAAAGATAATCGAAGAATATCAAAGCAGATAAAGGCAAATAAAAAGAAGCATAGAGACATCAGATGCCTGATGATATCTATGCTTTTTTGCTAAAAAAATTATTTTTTGATTCGATAACGCATCTTGATGAGAAATCTTCTGTAGTCGATCTTCATCTGTTCTTTTTGAAACGGATAAGCAAGAACTGTTCCCACCGGATAAGATAGAGATAAGATAGGAAGATATGCCCACAGAACAGGAATAAAATAGGTTCTCCCATCCATCTTGTATGTCATCAAGTAAGGAATGTAAAGCCATGATAAGAAAGAATCAAAATTCTCCTTAAATCCCATATTTGTTGATTCATTAGCAGGACCGTTTCTGTAAAGGAAGATCATCCAGGCTTCTTTTGAATCAATATAACCGCATTCATTAGCGTAGCCTCCACAAGCGAACTTGACAACATCGTTTGTAAATATCACGCACTGAAGTGTCAGATAAGTTATCGGTATTGACCACAGTCTTCTGTAATCAAGCTTATGGAAGCCTTCTTCCACCATCAAAAATCCGCACAGAACCAAAGGTATATGACAGACGTAGAATCTGATGACATCTATAAGAACATCCATATTTGTTAGATCTCTTCCAAATGTTCCAAACGGAAAGAAGTACACTCCTATTCCAGAGATCACTCCTATGTAATACATGTAATCTTTCAAATACTTGTTTTTTGACACGAAGATGAAAGGTGAGATGAGAATCAGTGTCGCACAGAGATTCTCAAATGTGGATTTCCACAGCGAAGAAGGAAAATCCTTCATATAAGGAGGAAAAAGCTGTTTTGCAAAATGAAGAAGGAAATTGAAGATGAGTATTCCTAATATAAATCTGTAAGAAAACTGTTTTCCTTTCTTATGACACAGTTTCAAAGAGAAGAATATAATAAAAAATAGAATCAGTATGGTCAAAATATACAGAGGATTACCTAACTGAATTGAAATCTTCTTCTCCTGAAAGATGAAATCATCATTCATTCTTTCTGACCTCAACATATTCTTTCTCAATATCTTTTTTGACCTCATCTCTCTTCATCTGCTCAAAGTACTTCTTCTCATAAAGGAGTTCTGTCTCTTTAAAAAAGATTATCTCATCATCGATGAAAGAGAACTCAAGGGAATAGTAATAGAAGAGAAAGGCAAAGGTGATTGCAAAGAAACAGCTGAAGAGATAATGTGCTATATCGACAGTGAAACTGTAACGGCAGATGATAGCTTCAAACACGATGACACAGTCCATTATCACTATGAAAGCGAACTCTTTAAATTTCCTTTCTTCCTGTATCTGATAGGTTTTTTTCCTCATCAGAAGGAAGTAGGCAATAAACTGTAAAGAGACTGCAGAAACTATGAATGCAACCTGTAAAAGCAGCTTAGAAGAAAGTACACCTAGCGGAATAAAGATGACAGGAAGAAGGAATAGAAGCCTCAAGTAGTTTCTATCCTGTTTAACAATAAGAGAAGGCTTCCTATAAGTTACTTCTTTATTTAACTGAGCTTTGTAAGTGAATAAAGGAAGAGCGATTATCACTATGCTGAGTATCGAAAGCAGATTTGTAGAGAGAAGAAACTCTGGTTCAAAGATCATTCTTATACACAGAGACAAAAAGAAGGTCTGATAAAGGAGTATCCTCTTATCTTTTGTCTTTACAAAAAGTCTGACGCTCATGTATATGATGTAGATGATAAATAGCAGATTGATGATGAAACGGATGATTCCTCCTTCTCCAAAGGGCTCTAAAAATCCGTTGTGGAGATGCCAGTACTTAGCTTCGTTATTATCGACAGCATATGTGAATGCTATGTTGAAATTCATCGAACCCAGCCCGAAGATGAAGTATAGAGAATTGCTGTTTACCAAAGTGAAGAATTTGTTCCAGACAAGTATTCTTGAATAGAAGGTGGAGTTTTTATCGAAAGTTCCATTGATAGCGTTAGCTAAACTCTTGAATATCTTGATCTTAGAAAAAGCAGGGATGAGAAGAATCATCGGAAGAAGAATTATTCCAAGACCGATTATCGAGAAGATGATGACAGATATATACTTTCTCCTCTTCATCTCTTTTAAAGCGATGATGATCATATATCCTATTATCAGAGCTAAAGAAGCGATCATCGAAGAGCGACAGGCTACCAGCACTTGAATCAGGAAAAGGAAGAGGATAAAGAAAACGTGCATCTTGTTTCCATGCTCGTATAAGAATTTGAAATGAACGATCATTCCTAAGAAGAGGACCATACCGAAAACATTCTTATCTCCAAAAAAGGAAGGGATGTCCTGAGTGTGAATCTCACTTAAACCCAATGCGAAAGCGTATCCCTCACTGTTAGCCAAAAATGAATAGAAGATGCTCAAGTAAACGATCGCTAAAAAAATGTAGGCGTAAGATTTAAAGTACGATTTATTGATTCGGCAATGCGGTACAAAGATATAAGTGACATATAGAAACAGACAAGCGTTTAAATAAGAGAAGATATACTGGATTCTTCTTGAAAGAAGAAGACTATAAAAAAAATCTTTCCCGTAAAAATCAACAGCGATGAAAGTCTCTGGAAATGTGGAAAGAGCAACTGTATTACCTACAAACATAATAGATAAAACGATGATAAAAGGAAGAGAGTTCTTCACATTGAAGTACTTGTGACCGATGAAAACAAGGGTGAATCCTAGCATTATGCAAGCCAAAAAGAAACCGGTGAAATCACCTATCAAATCAAAAGGAAGGACCTTGTACCTATCTCCTTCAAAAAGCTCATTAAATATCAAATTAAAAATGATGTAGACAAAATACAAAATCGCATATACACGATAAGGGGTCCTGCCTAAGAGTCCTTTCATTCGAGGAAAGACACTCTTGCGGTTTTCTATCTTTTTTTCCATAACAAAATCAACCTGTTTATTACCTATTTATTATATAAAAAATATATATATTAAAAAATATTTTTTTATAACCACCATCACAGGTTATAAAATGTAGATATGAATAAAAATGAGCTGATTGATCTCTACTATGAGACATACGATAGAGATAGTTTTATCAAAGAGAGAGAAACAAGAAGAGAAAAAGAAGATCTTCTCTTTTTAATCAGTATCTATGAGACTGGTAACGGTGTAGATAAAGACATTGAAAAAGCTTACTCTTTTTTGACCAATTTTGCTGATGAGAAGCTCTGTTTCCTTCTCAGACATAAGGATGACAAAAAATATGATCATCAAACTGATCTTCTCTTTTTACTAGATAAGAAAGAGAACTCTTCAATAAAAGAATTCCTAATATCTTTAAATGAGAAGAAAAGCACCGAAGAGACTGACCTTTATTTCAAAGCAAGAGAAGAGATGAATAAAGATGAGGAAAAATTCTCCCTTCTCATGGATCA
>JALEUS010000060.1 GCA_022780765.1 Bacilli bacterium
TACTATATTGAAGTTACGGTTACCTTTAGGACTTTGTTGTGTGTTGCCAACTTGTCCGTTCAATATGCCTTTTATTAGGTTCTTGTTCATTGAGCCACGATTTCGCTATTGCTTCTTTTCACGCTCCATCACTGGTTTACGATTTGCAAGTCGCTATCAAGTTCGTCGGTAACTACACCTCTTGGGACTTTCACCCTAGATATATAACATGCCCGTCATACAACAAAAAAGTTTGACACTTTTATTGTATCAAACTTGATTTACTATAATGGAGCTACCAACGGGAATCGAACCCGCATCATCTCCTTGGGAAGGAGAGGTCCTGCCACTGAACGATGGTAGCATAAATGCTAGGATTTCTCCCAGCATTTCAATTAAGCTTCAATGTATGTGTCTGTTGAATTAGGATCGATATCAGAATCCTCGCTGAGTATTGGATTTAATCCGGTACCTGCAGGAATCAATTTACCTATCATGACATTCTCTTTAAGACCTTTGAGATGATCAGTCTTACCTTTGATAGCAGCATCTGTTAAGACGCGTGTTGTCTCCTGGAAAGAAGCTGCAGAGAGGAAGGAATCACTTGCTAAAGCAGCTTTAGCGATACCTAAGATGATAGGTCTACCAGAAGCAGGGATGCCACCAGACTTGAAAGCTTCTTTATTTCTCAAAGTGAACTCAACAAATGAGTATCTTCTTCCAGGAAGCATATCTGTCGATCCTGGATTGATGACCTGAACTCTGTCTGTCATCTGTCTGACGATGACTTCGAGATGTTTATCAGCAATAGCGATACCATTTGAATGATAGACGCTCTTAACCTCTTTGATGATGTAATTTCTGACCTCTTTTAAGTTGGTGCACTCAAGAAGTTCCTGAGGATTGATATGCCCTTTAGTAAGAGGTTGACCAGCTTTGACAATCTCACCTTTAACAACGTTAGGAACAGAGTTTGTAGGAGAGATGTATTTTTGTTCTTCGATATCATTCTTCACGACGAAGACATGTCTTAAACCTTCTTCGTGAACATCGATAACCTTACCAGATATAGATGATATCAAAGCCAGATCTTTGATCTTTGGATTTCTGATCTCCAACAGTTCTTGAACACGAGGTAAACCGGTTGTGATATCTGTCTGTCCAGCGACACCTCCGGTGTGGAAATTTTTAAGTGTCAGCTGAGTACCAGGCTCACCGATTGATTGAGCAGCCATGATACCGACTGTATCTCCGATCTTTGCAAGATCACCGGTGGCTAAGTTTCTACCATAGCAGTGGACACAGACACCATTTGTGCATGTGCAAGTCAATACTGATCTTATCTCAACTTCTTTGATGCCAGCTTCAACAATCTTGGAGGCTATCTCTTCATCGATAAAGGTATCAGCTTTAGCTAAGATGACAATCTCTCCATTGCTCTCTTTTTTCACCACATCGTGCATGGTGTATCTGCCGACGATTCTTTCCTCTAAAGTAGCGATGACCTCATCGCCATCTTTCAAATCAGAGACAACTATACCGTGATCGCAATTACAGTTCTCTTCTCTGACGATGACGTTATGTGAGACATCGACAAGTCTTCTTGTTAAGTAACCTGAGTCAGCAGTCTTCAAAGCGGTGTCTGAACCTGTCTTTCTGGTACCGTGGGTTGCAGTGAAGTACTCGAAGACTGAAAGACCTTCAGCAAAGCAGTGAGTGATAGGAATCTCAATGGTTCTACCTTGAGAGTCCTGAATGTTACCTTTCATACCGATGAGCTGCATGTAGTTTGATTCACTACCTCTAGCTCCGGATTCCATCATCATGAACATTGGGTTTCTAGCTGAATTCTTCATTCTGACCTTCAGCATTTCTTTCATCTCTTTGTTGTTTATTCTCTCCCAAGTCTTGATGATCTCTTCATGTCTCTCTTCATCGGTTGAGAAACCGAGATTATATATCTCTTCTATCTTCTCGACTTCTTTATATCCCTTTTCATAGAGTTCATCTCTTCCCTTCAGAGGTTCGATATCATCAAGTGAGACAGTAAGACCAGATTTAGTGCAGTAATCAAATCCTTGATTCTTGAATGCATCCATGATCTGTGCTGTTTTGATGGCTCCGTACTTTCTAAAGATGTAATCCATCATAGTCTGGATACCTTTCTTATCGATAGGAGCTCTTAAGGGTTGAAGTTTGCAGTACTCTTTAAAGATGTTGATGTTATTATCAACCTTTATATTATTTTTCTCTAAATATGTCATTATCTCATGAGAGGTGACGAAGAACTCATCCAAAGTGTGAGCAAAGTTACTCTTGTAATCGCTCTTAGCCGTTGGTGAACCTTTAACTGGGAAGTTGATATATGGGAAATCATCAGGGAAAATGGAGTTAAAAATAAGTTTACCAACAGTTGTAAGCAGATACGATTTGTTCTGTTTCTCAGAAAATTCTTTCTTCTTAAGAGATGCTCCAGGAACAAATATTCTTGTTCTCAATGAGATGAGACCATTTTGATAAGCGAGGATAGCTGTATCAGGATCACTGAACACTTTGCCTTCGTACTGATTAAATGATCTGTACTTCTGTGCCATATCTGGATCGTTTCTCTTCTCATAATACTTGGAGTAGATCTCATTTAAAGAGGAGTTATCTTCTAAAGTGAGATAGTAGTTACCAAAGATCATATCTTGAGATGGAACACAGATAGGTTTACCATCAGAAGGTTTCAAAATATTGTGATTTGCAAGCATCAGGGTCATAGCTTCTGCCTGAGCTTGTCTTGAAAGAGGTACGTAGACACCCATCTGGTCTCCGTCAAAGTCAGCGTTGAATCCAGGGCAAACAAGAGGATGAAGTCTGACTGCTTTTCCTTCTATCAGGATAGGCCTGAAAGCTTGAATACCGAGTCTGTGTAAAGTAGGAGCTCTGTTTAATAAGACTGGATGGTCTTTACAGATCTCTTCAATAGCATCGTAGACTCTTGAATCACCCATTGCGATTCTCTCATCTGCTTGCTTCTGAGAGATGACATTAGCATCAGGATCAGAGATGAGTCTCTGAGCGATGAATGGTCTGAAGAGCTGAACAGCCATCTCTCTAGGAAGACCACACTCGTCCATATTGAGCTCAGGACCGACTGCGATGACAGAACGTCCAGAGTAATCGACTCTCTTTCCTAAAAGATTCTGTCTGAATCTTCCCTGTTTTCCTTTGAGGGATGATGAAAGAGACTTCAAATTGATACCAGCATTGCTGGTGACAGGCTTGTTCTTCCTATCGTTATCAATAAGCGCATCTACAGCTTCTTGAAGAACACGCTTCTCATTGATCAAAATAACATTAGGTGCATGCTCTTCGATCTCTCTTTTTAGACGGTTGTTCTTGATGATAACCTGTCTGTAGAGATCTATGAGATCAGAAGAAGCATATCTTCCTCCATCCAATTGCATCATAGGTCTCAGTTCAGGAGGAATGACAGGAATGGTCTTTAAAACCATCCACTCAGGTTTGACTCCTGACTTCTTAAAAGACTCCAAGACATCAAGTCTCTTGATAGCTTTCTGTCTCTTAGCATTTTTCTCTGTGGTGTTCTTCTCTTTTAAGATCTCAGTGACCTCTTGGATCTCTTTATCTAAATCGAGCTCTTTTAAAAGTTTTAAAACGGCTTCGCCACCTATATCGAATTCACAACCAAGGTACTTAGAGATGAATTTGCCAACTGTGTAGAAATCTAAAGGTTGAGAGTTTTTGCCTATCTTTTTGAGATACTCATCAGCTTTTTTAAGATCTCTTTCATTTGATGGATCTATTCTATTAGCATCCAAGATCTCTTTCTGAATGACAGCAGAGAAGACCTCTCTTGCTGAGTTCTCATCTAAGACCTGTCTGTAAGTCAATATCTTAGAGATACCAGGATTGATGACTATATGTGAGACGAAGTAGACGACCTCTTCAAGTGACTTAGGAGGTATACCTAAAACAAGGCCCATCTTAGAAGGAGCACCTTTAACAAACCAGATGTGAGTGCAGGGGAAGGCTAAATCGATGTAACCCATCCTCTCTCTTCTCACAGATTTTAAAGTGACTTCAACGCCACACTTGTCGCATATTTTTCCAGCATCAGAGATCTTTTTATACTTTCCGCAACGACATTCGTAGTCTTTGACAGGACCAAAGATCTTCTCACAGAAAAGACCATCTGGTTCTGGTCTCTGAGTTCTGTAATTGATAGTCTCAGATTTTGTGACCTCGCCGTGAGCCCATGAGTGAATCTGTTCAGGGCTAGCTAAGGAAATCTTAACCGAAGTTAATTTATCTAAATCAAACATGATAATTCCTCCTTATTCCTCTTCTTCCTCATCCTGGAAGTTCTCTTCAACAGCAGCGACCAATTCTTCTTTCTGATCGAATTTTTCGTTTTCGATATTGCGGTTAAAGGAGTTGATATTATTCCTTATCTTACGTGCTTTTCTCTGAGCATCTTCAGCTAGAGTGTTGACATCGATATTCTGATCGTTAGCATCCTTGAGCTCAACATTGATACAGAGACCTTGGAGCTCTTTGATCAGAACTCTTGTTGACTCAGGCATGTTTGGTTTGGGTATCGAATTACCTTTCAAGATAGCTTCGTAAGTTTTGTTTCTTCCTACCATATCATCTGATTTGATAGTGAGCATCTCCTGGAGAGTATAAGCGGCACCATATGCTTCTAATGCCCAGACTTCCATCTCACCAAATCTCTGTCCACCGTGCTGTGCTTTACCACCCAAAGGCTGCTGAGTGACTAAAGAGTAAGGTCCGATAGCTCTTGCATGCAGTTTATCTTCAACCATATGGTCAAGTTTGATCATGTACATGACACCGATAGCAACACGTGAATCGTATCTGTCACCGGTCTGTCCATCGTATAAAACGCTCTTTCCGTCTTTCTCGACACCAGCTTCCTTCATAAACTCAGCGATCTCTTCATTTGTAGCACCATCAAAGACAGGTGTTGAAACTTTGATACCGAGTTTCTTACAAGCCATACCTAACTGAACTTCAAGAACCTGACCGATGTTCATACGGGAAGGAACACCCATTGGTGAAAGAAGGATATCTATAGGTGTACCATCAGGAAGATATGGCATATCTTCAACTGGTAACACTTTGGAGATGACACCCTTGTTTCCGTGTCTTCCTGACATCTTGTCACCGACCTGAATCTTTCTTTTCTGAACGACGTGAACTTTAACCTGTTCTAAAACATCGCTTGGAAGCTCATCACCATTTTCTCTAGACATTCTGATGACATCTAAAACGATACCATCACCTCCGTGAGGAAGTCTTAAAGAAGCATCCTTCTGCTCATCAGATTTGGATGAGAAAATCGATTTCAACAAATAGTCGTTATTGTTTTCAGTGCTCTCTCCTCTAGGAGTTGTCTTTCCAACCAAAATATCACCTTCTCTGACAACACTTCCGACAGCGATGATACCGCTGCTGTTTAAATGTTTAACCTTTTCATTTGAGATGTTTGGTATATCGTTTGTAAATCTCTCTTCACCGAGTCTTGTCTTTCTTCTTGTAACATCATATTCCTCGATGATGAGATTGGTGAAAAGATCTTTGTAGATGCATTTCTCAGATATCAAAATAGCGTCCTCATAGTTGTATCCGTGCCAGGTTGTAAATGCGATGAGTGCGTTTTGACCCAAAGCTAATTCACCATCCTTCATGGATGGACCATCAGCGATGGACTGACCTTTCTTAATCTTGTCTCCTACTTTGACAATAGGAGTCTGATTTATACATGTTCTCTTGTTAGAGGATATGAATGACTGAAGTTCATAGGTGTGAACATCATTGCTCTCTTTGACAGAGATGATCTTTTTGACAACCTGACTTCCAGTCTTTGAATCGAGCATCACTTTACCACCGACATAAGTGACAACACCATCATCGGTAGCGATTAACGATTCACCAGAATCGTGAGCAATCTTCTTCTCTAAACCTGTTCCTACAAAAGGAGCTTCAGGTTCAATCAAAGGGAGGGCTTGCTTCTGCATGTTAGAACCCATAAGAGCTCTCTTACCATCGTCGTTTTCCAAGAAGGGAATACAGGCTGCAGCAACAGAGACAATCTGTCTAGGTGAAGCATCGATAAGATCGATCTCATCTTTTGAACAGGTTATGTAGTTTCCATTGAATCTAGCGTTGACACTCTCATCTAAAATCTGATTTGTCTCTTTATCAACGTTGGTGTTACCTTGTGCTATCTTGTGATTTCTCTCACCGGAAGCAGTAAGCCATTTGACGTGATCTATATCGTTGTCGACAATACCGTTTACAACCGGTCTGTAAGGAGTTTCGATAAAGCCGATATCATTGACTCTAGCGTAACATGCTAAGTAGGAAATCAAACCAATGTTCTGACCTTCTGGAGTTTCAATAGGACAGATTCTACCGTAGTGAGTTGGATGAACGTCTCTGACAGCAGAGGATGCTCTATCTCTTGTAAGACCACCTCTTCCTAAAGCGGAGAGACGGCACTTGTTTGTGATCTCAGCTAAAGGATTTGTCTGATCCATAAATTGTGAGAGAGAATCAGAGTTGAAGAACTGGCCTACCTGAGAAGTCAAAGACTTGATATTGATCAGCTGAGATATTGTTATCTCGTTGAGATTCGATGAAGTTGACATTCTGTCATGAATGTTCTTTTTAATTTTTGAAAGACCTAATCTGAATTTTTCTTGAATGAGTTCACCTACGCAACGAACTCTCTTATTACCCAAATGATCCGTATCATCTTCCTCACCTATACCATCGATAATGTTGAGCATATAGGAGAATGAAGCTAAGATATCAGCTATTGTGATATGTCTTAAGTCAACTGATAAATCAGTACCGATGATGGTGGTGATTTCAGCTAACTTCTTCTCTTCTTCTTTATATTTTTCTATGTTTGGGTTGAATACTCTGACAATAGTGACAACACCATGGTTATCCAAAGAAGAATTGAATGATACCTGATGATTGTGATTTGGATTTCCTTCAAAGAAGTTTTCTTCTCTGAGTTTGACGACATCTTTAACAGAGAGTGTGTGTCCCTTCTCAAAGACTATCTCTCCATCTTTTGAGATGAGATCTTCTGCTAAAGTGACGTTCTCAAGACGGTTATAGATACCGAGTTTTTCTTTTATCTTGAATCTTCCAGCTTTTCCTAAATCATAGTGATCGTTATCGAAAAATCTCTGCTTCAACATCAAAGCAGCGGACTCGTTTGTAAATGGTTCACCAGGTCTCAGCTTTTTGAAGATATCAGCTATAGCTCTGTTTGAACGATCCAGATCGCCTTTGCTTTCATCAACTGGATTTCTAAGCAGAGCTTCTTTTAGATAAGAAGAGTAACCAAAGAGTCCTAAAATACCAGTTGCACTGTTTGATTCTTTTCCATCGCTTCTGACAGGCAGAGTCTTATCCTCTAACTGATCGGAATCAGAAGTGATACCGATAGCTCTCAAAAGAGTAAGAGCAGGAATTTTTTTCTGCTTGTCTATTCTCACTGAAAGATAATCTCTGTTATCTGTTAAGAATTCGAGCCAAATACCTCTTGCAGGAATGATATCAGAACCATAGACGATGTTGTTCTCATTCTTGGCATCGGTATCAGTTTTTTTGATGATGACTTCATCCACCTGTTTTGAAACATAAGCTCCAGGTGATCTGACAAGCTGACTAGCTACACACTTCTCAGAACCATTGATGATGAAGGTTCCTGAAGTTGTCATATATGGATAATCGCCCATGAAGATGGGTAATTGAATCATTGTACCATCTGGATGGGTAAGTTTAAATGTGACATGAAGGGGTAAAGAATATGTGACTCCTGTTTTTTTGCACTCCAAAGGAGAGAGCTTTTTTTTGCTTGATGAGGTTACTTTTCCCCACTCGCTTGAGACATATTCCAATACAGCTATCTTATCAGTATCGATAGTTCTGTTCTTGCTGTCCTGATTGCTGTAGACTGGGAATATATCATTGAAAACTTCATCCACGCCATATTTAACAAACCAATTGAAAGATTTGTGTTGTACTTCACACAAGTCCGGAAGCGGAACTGTGGAGAAAGTTTTTGACATGTCTATACGACCAGTATCAGTTCTAGGATACTTTTCTAAAAAATTATTACCCATTTAATTTACCTCGTTAAATAGTTCTCGGATCTAAATCCTCTTTTTATAAAATAAATCTCTACTTACTATTATCATAGAGACAAACAAACCCACTGCACCCAAAAAGGGCCAGTGGGATTCATTTAAAATGGGTGATTATTTGACTTCGACTTCTGCGCCAGCGTCGACTAACTGTTTCTTGATAGCTTCAGCTTCAGTTGGAGAGATCTTCTCTTTGACTGCGACAGGAGCAGAATCAACTAACTTCTTGGCTTCCATTAAGCCTAAGCCAGTGATAGCCTGGACAGCTTTGATACATGCAACTTTGGCTGTACCAAAGGATTTTAAAACGACAGAGACTTCGCTTGGACCTTCGTTTGCAGCGGCAGCACCACCAGCAGCAGGAGCAGCAGCGGCAGCAGCCTTGACACCGAACTCTTCCTCAACTGCCTTTACTATCTCCATGATCTCAACCATGTTCATCTCTTTTAAAGAAGCGATAACTTCATCTTTATTAAGTTTAGCCATTTCTTTTTTCCTCCGTAATTAATGGTTTAACGATTAGTTTGCCTTTTCGCCGACTGCTTTAAGAGTCAAAGCGAAGAGAACAAGTGGACTTTGAAGTGTAGAAAGGAAGATAGAGATTGCGTTCTCCTTGCTTCCAACACTTGCCAAAGAGTTTAATGTTTGCTCATCACAATAAGTACCATCGATGATACCACCCTTGATTGTGAACTCTTTGTGAGCATCCTTGAAGCTCTTTAAAACTCCAAGACCCTGACCTTCCTCTTTCGAAGTAACAATTCCGTTCTGTCCTGTAAAACAGGAATCCAACTGACTCAAACCATCAGCGTCGCATGCCTTTCTCATAAGTGTGTTCTTTTGAACTGAGAGACGACATCCAACCTTCTTTAAGTCGCTGCGGAGCTTGTTGACTTCAGAAACAGCTAAGCCAGAGTAAGAGACGACTACTGTAGAATGTGAACCTTTGATAAGTTCAGTCAATTCTTCAACAGTCTTCTTCTTTTCAGCTAAGATTTGCTGATTCATCTTTCACCTCCATTGGTTGGTGTATAAAACAATATACTTAATGTTAGTTATAAAACTACCTGGGTGACAAATTAAGCTTGACGCAGTCACTGTCTTAGGTATATTGATTCACCCTTAATAATAATTTTAGATAGCTATACGAATCGATGGTCCGAAAGTAGAAGAGATAGTGCAGTTTAAGATGTATGTTCCTTTGACAGCACTAGGTCTTGCCTTGACGATGACATCGATTATAGCATTGAGATTATCTGCTAATTTCTGAGCATCGAAACTAGCTTTTCCGAAACTGACAGCAATATTTCCATCCTTATCGTTTCTGTAAGTGATCTTTCCGTTCTTGATCTCTTTGATAGCAGAAGCGATATCGACTGCAACAGTTCCGCTCTTTGGATTAGGCATCAATCCTCTAGGTCCTAAAACCTTACCGATCTTTGCAAAAGAAGGCATCATGTTTGGAGTTGCGACGATGACGTCAAATTCAAACCAGTTCTCCTTCTCGATCTTTTCGAGCATCTCTTTTCCACCGACAAAATCAGCACCTGCTGCTTTGGCTTCCTCAACCTTATCGGTGACAGCTAAAAGCTTCTTGGTCTTACCATTTCCATGAGGTAAAACAATTGTGCCTCTGAGCTGCTGATCTGCCTGTTTAGCATCGATGTTTAATTTGAATGATACATCGATTGTCTCATCCCACTTTGTGGACTTGGCGGTCTTTTTAACTAATTCACAAGCCTCAGAAACTGTATATTTCTTTGTTTTATCGATGAGTTTGAGGCTCTCTTGATATTTCTTTGGTAATCTTTTCATCTTCTTGCTCCTTACTTATCGATAACGATACCTAAAGACTTTGCAGAACCCTCTACGCATTTGATTGCTGCTTCTAAGGAATCTACATTCAAATCAGGCATCTTGTACTCAGCGATCTTCTTGACTTCATCGCTGGAAACATGTCCAACAGCGACCTTTGGATTTCCACCATGGTCTGTTCCTTTTCTACCTTTTTCAAGCTTAGCTGCTTTGAGAAGAAGATAGGTTGTTGGAGTTGTCTTGAAAGACATCTCGAAAGTACGATCTTCATAGATCGTTAAAATGCAAGGGACGATTTCTCCTTTGCGATCACCTGTCTTTGCATTGAATTCTTGGCAGAACTTTCCACCGATACCAAAGGGACCAAGCTTCTGTCCTAATTTGGCTGGATTGGCTGCTCCACCTTCTGCACGGATGATCATTACTCTTGTGACTTTTTTCACGTTTTCATCCTCCTTATCTAGGTAACGTGCGTGGTAAACAGTTGTCACTGACTTTCCACAAATTATTACGCCATAAAAAAGGCATAATAATACCTAACTTAATAATCTTACTCACAAACCGCTTATTGTTCAAGAAAAAAATAGTTTTTTTGATGAAAAAATAAAGTTTTTTTAACAACAACATGATTATTTTTATAAATTAATCGCTTTTCTTCTTGAAATAACTCGTCGTTTAATATATATTACATACGCTTGAAAAAGCTGATTTAAGTTCCGCCAGGACCTGTCACACCTGTGAACTTGAAGAAAATATAATTATTTCCAAAGGAGAAACAATATGAACAAAAACTTAGTTCAACAGGTTGCTCTCTCACAGATAAGACACGATCTTCCTGAATTTGAAACAGGTGATACAGTCAGAGTAATGGTCACCATCAAAGAGAACAACAAAGAAAGACAACAAGCCTTCGAAGGTGTCGTAATCTCAATAAGAGGTAACGGTGCAAGCAAAACATTCATTGTCAGAAAGACAAGTGCAGGTGTCGGTGTCGAAAGAAATTTCTTCGTCAATTCACCTGTCATCGCTTCTATCAAAGTCCTCAAGCATGGTAAAGTTAGAAGACACAAACTTTACTATCTCAGAAAGAGATCTGGAAAAGCTGCTAGACTTGAAGAAGTTATCAAAAAAGATAAAACTGATAACTCAACAAGAAGATCTGCTTAATAGATTTTTTTCTTAAAAAGTGACAAGATAAACTAGCAGGGCAACCTGCTAGTTTTATATAAATCAAGTTGCCTGAGTGGCGAAATCGGTATACGCGTCAGACTCAAAATCTGATAATCGTGAGATTGTAGGGGTTCGATTCCCCTCTCAGGCACCACTAGAGTTAAGTATAGTCGATACCAAAATTTCGGCTATTTTTTCTTTTTTAGAAATAAATACTACAAATATTAATGATTTTATGGTGTTTC
>JALEUS010000071.1 GCA_022780765.1 Bacilli bacterium
TTGGGCATGGAGAAAATTCAGGTGATCCTCTCTCAAAACTTCTCTCCGCTAGAACTATTGGACTCAATGTTCGTATTTGTTTCTAGAAGCAGAAAAATCGTCAAGATTTATCACGAGGACGAGTTCGGAAGAACTCTGCTAACAAGAAAATTAAACTATTCGAAATTTAGATGGCCTGATTTTGACAAGGGTGGAACACTTTCCGCCAAGGATTTGAAATATCTTCTAGAAGGTGCTGAAGTTACAAAATATAGAGCAAAAATCTCTTATGCATAACGCAAGATAAAAAGCCTGAATTTCTCGATGAAATCGGGCTTTTTTCTTGGAAAGAAGAATAAAAAATGTTATAATATTTATATGAAATCGGAAAGACAGTATATTGCTGAAAACATCAAACTTTGCAAGCGTATTCAAGAACTTGAAAGACTACTTTTTATTGCAAATCAGAAAATCAATGAGCAAAACAAAGAGATTCTTTCGCTTAGGGAACAACTGGATATCAAGAGTGCAAAAATTTTTGCTCCAAGCACAGAGACAGAGTCTTTTCTACAAATTGATGAGGCTGAAGGCATCCTAGAGGAAGAGAAAAAAGAAATCCGTTTGAAGAAAGGCGTAAAGAAGAAAAAACGTTATTCTGTAGATGAACTAGAGAATAAAGTAAGCAGGATAGAATATATCGATCCTGAAGAGAAAGTGTGCCCTAAATGCGGTGAGGAACTTGTTGAGGCTTCCAGCTCTATTTCCTACAAGCTTGTTTATCACAAAGGGTTCCTTGAAGTAGTAAAGGTTGTTCGAAGGAATTATAAATGCCCACGCTGCAATGGTGTGGACAATAAACTTTATTCTAGAAAGTTAGATGATCCGTTCCCAAGAAGTTTAATGACTCCCTCCTTGGCTGCTTTTATTTTGAACACTAAGTTTGTTTTAGGCGTCCGCCAAACGCACAAAGCGCTTGTGCCTATCTTCTTTTTCCTTATTTCCAGTCTAGCATAGCAAGAGGATTTTTATCAATCTTTTATGTAACAAATTCAAACTATTATATAAAATCAGTCTCAGCAAAGCGATATAATAAAAGAAAAACGTAGTCCGCTGAAGGAGGTTAATATGCCGTCTTCATTTGAAAACTTGAAAAAAGCTGTTCTCGAGAATTCCAGCTCCTCCACTTGGGAGGGAGCGGTCCAGGAATGGAAAATTATCGATACCGACGAAGATCCAGAAGCATCGGAGACATGTGTTTGCGGTAAGGAAAACATTCGCTATCTCCATACCATTCAAAACGACGTGACTGAAAAAATCCTTTCCCCGATCGGAAGTTCGTGCATCAACAAGTTCAATCGTACCGACCTCAACGAAAAAGTAAGCATCCGTGAAAAGATGTTCAGGCTTTACCATTCTGTTGGGAATCACGAGTTCCTTAGCCTGAGCACGGATCTTTTCAGCAGAAAGCTGCTCTGCTTTCTATATGACGAAGGAGCATTCGACTCGAACGACCCTCGTTACCCGGCGAAAGACTCATACGAATTCGTTCTCCACATATTCAACAAAAGGAACAAAGATGAAATTACCGCCGCGCAACATAAGAAAATCACCGCAATCTTGCTGAATAACATCAAACCCTTTGTCGAAAGAAGTTTTGCCGATAAAGTCGTCAAAAACAAATGCTAAAGTTGTTCTTTGCTTATAAATCGGCATTAAACTTCGCTTTCAGATAATCTCTCAAGTCGGGATCACAAGCGTAGATATAGGTTCCTCTTATTCCTCTCGTTAGTAGAACGAGATAGGAATTGATGATGTCCTCAATAGTTTTGTTGGCATCCGTTCCTACTTTTCCATGCTTATCATAATAGGAACTTGGAACGCATTCGATGATGCCTTTTTCTTTGTTGAACCGGATATCGTTTGAAAATATGACGCCTGCATAATTCAGATCATATCCCTGACAGGTGAAAACCGAGCCGATAAGCGATACGGATTTCTTATCGGTTGCGAAGTTTTCGTTGATTCCATTCCACCTGTATTTCTTTCCATCAATCATGAAGTCATAGTCCTGGGTGGAATGGATTCCTTTCTTATCTCGCATGGATTTGGTGAATGGGAAACCATAGCCGGAGACGACTCGACATAATCCGTCGTATTCCTTGTCTTTTTCCATTATCGCATCCATCATTTTGGCACAGTCGTCGAATATCTGGAAATCGTATCCTGTAGAACGAAAGTCGGGTGCGTTTTCATTTGTCTCGTTTCTCAGCAGCTTCGACCAATAGGAGATGTAGTCCTCTCCGGCAATGAGCCGGATCTGATGGTTAATCGGATACCAGTTGTTCTTTTTCTCATCCTTCATGGCAAGGAAATCCTTCTCCGGAACATCTGCTCCAGAGGTGGACTGTTTTCGGTCAT
>JALEUS010000043.1 GCA_022780765.1 Bacilli bacterium
CGGGTTATTTAGACAGTAACGCAACACTTGCGGTTGCACTCTATCGACTTTCAGGCGAAGGTTGGTATGTAAACGAAGCGTATGCTACGGCAGTCGTTTTGATCATACTCGTACTTGGATTAAACCTTTTAGCGGAACTTATCGCGGGAAAACTCAACAAGAAATTACAAGGAGATAAATAATGAAGAAGGTAAAAGAAATAAACGAATACGGGCAAAATATTTCTGTGAAAAACGTCAACCTTTGGTACGGCGATTTTCAAGCTCTTAAAAATATAAGCGTAGAAATTCCTGAAAAGCAAGTAACGGCATTTATCGGTCCATCGGGTTGTGGAAAATCTACTTTCTTAAAATGTTTTAATCGTATGAACGATTTGGTGGACGGTTGTAAAATTGAAGGAAAATTTTACGTTGGCGAAACGGATATTTACGGTAAAATCGATGTAAACGAACTTCGCAAGAATGTTGGTATGGTATTTCAAAAGCCTAACCCTTTCCCGATGAGTGTTTACGATAATATCGCATACGGTCCGAGAACGTTTGGTATCACAAAACACTCCAAACTTGACGAAATTGTGGAAACTACCTTAAAGCAAGCAGCAATGTGGGACGAATTAAAAGATAGATTAAATAAATCTGCACTAGGGCTTTCAGGCGGTCAACAGCAACGACTTTGCATTGCTCGTTCTCTTGCTGCAAATCCTAAAATACTGCTTATGGACGAGCCAACTTCTGCGCTTGACCCTATATCTACGGGTAAAATTGAAGAACTTATGGAAGAATTGAAAAAGGAAATTACCATAGTTATCGTTACCCACAATATGCAACAAGCAACCCGTATTGCAGATAAAACGGCTTTCTTCTTGCTTGGCGAACTCGTGGAGTTTGGCAACACCGACGATATATTTACGTCACCAAAAGACGAACGCACCGAACGTTACATTACGGGTAGATTCGGTTGATACCTGTCAAATTATTAATTTTTTGTAAAAAAACGCTATAATTAAGGAGTAAAGACAATGTCAATTAGAAAAATATTTGAAGAAGAACTTGCTGGGTTAAAGACCGAACTTGTGGAAATGTGCCGCTTAACCGAGCAAATGATAGAAAATGCAATTACTGCGCTTGTTAACCGTGATAGAGAACTTGGAAAAAGTATCGGTCAAATGGATAAGCGTGTTGACGAATATGAAATGGATATCGAAAAACGCTGTATGCGAATACTTTTGAAGCAACAACCCGTTGCAAAGGATTTTAGAGAAGTTTCTACAGCTCTTAAAATGATAACGGATATCGAACGCTTCGGCGACCAAGCAAGCGATATAGGCGATTTGGTTTGCACTATGCCGGGAGAAAAGTATATTAAAAAACTTACACACATTACCGCTATGGGTAATCTTGCTTTAAAAATGGTTAGAGAAAGCGTAAATTCGTTTATAAATAACAATGAAAGTTTAGCGGATGAAGTTATTAAACTTGACGACGAAATGGACGAAATGTTTTTAGCCGTAAAAAACGACTTGATTGAACTCATTAAAAAAGACGGAAACAACGGTGACCAAGCCATTGAACTTATGATGGTTGCAAAGTATTTGGAACGTATAGGCGACCACGCTGTAAATGTTTGCGAATGGACAAAATATAACGAAACGGGAGTACACCAAAACTTCTAATGAAAGAACTTATTTATATCGTAGAGGACGACGAAGGTATGCAAGAAGTATACGAAGGCGCGTTTGAAGAGAATTACGAAACGAAAATCTTTGAAAACGGCAAAGATTTTTTTGACGTGTTTAACGTTAAAAAACCTGATCTTGTAATTCTTGATATTATGCTACCGATCATGGACGGATTTACGATTTTAACAAAAATTCGTGAAGTTGATGAGAAAACCCCCGTAATTTGTGTAAGTGCAAAATCGGACGAAATCAGTTTCGTGAAAGGCTTGAACAAGGGCGCTGACGATTATATGGCAAAGCCTTTTTCGATCCTTGAGCTTTTGGCACGTGTAAAAACTAATTTGCGCCGAGCAAAACTTTACATAACGAGCGCAGACGGCTTTTCGATTGATAACAACGTGTATAAGGCGTTTTATAACGATAAAGATTTAGGTCTTACTATTAAAGAATTCAAACTTTTGAAAATCCTTATTGGAAAAGCAGGCGTAACAATAGAGCGTGAAGAATTATTCCGTGAAGTTTGGGGCGACGATTTTATGGGCGAAACGAGAACGCTTGATATGCACATAGCGGCGTTAAGAGAAAAGATTAAACAAGCTGGAGGAAAAGACTGTATCGTTACCGTTCGTGGTATCGGATATAGGTTTGAAAATAAGTAAATGAAAAAGAAAACTTTATTACAAATCCTTTCGCTTACCTTTATTTCCGTGCTTGTAATGTTTATTTTCGGAATCGTTGCCGTAAACGTAAATGCAAAAGCAATGATGAAAGAAAGGCTTGCAGAAGAAACGGAACTTGCTTGCTCACTCGTTCAAACGGAAGAAGATTTTTCGGGGTTTGCAAGATATTCAAATAATGATGCTTTCCGTGTAACCATTATAGACTTAAGCGGAAACGTGCTTTTTGAGAGCGACACGAAATCCCCACTTGAAAACCACATTGACCGTGAAGAAGTCAAAAACGCATTAAACGGAAAACCGCAAACGGTAGAAAGATATTCCGAAACGTTCGGCTGCAATATGACCTATTATGCGTTAAAAACGGAACTTTCGGACGGTACGGAAATTATACTGCGTTTAGCCATAAAAAGTAGCCAAATCAACGGATATTTAAGGGTTGCTCTTCCTATTTTGATTGTTGTTTTGGTCGTTTGTTTGATTGCTTCTATCGTCATTTCTAACGTATTATCTAATAAAATATCAAGAAAAATCACCGAAGTCGGCGATAGCTTGCGCAGCTTAAACGCAGGGAATTATATCCCTATCAAAACGGATTCTGGCGAACCTGAACTCTATTCCGTACTCAACGAAATCAACGAATTAAACGCAAATACGCATACGCATATTTTAAGAGTGCAAGAAGAACATAATAAGCTCAATACGGTGCTTGAAAACGTATCGCAAGGCATCGTCGCTATTGACGAGCAAAAGAAAATTATCTTCGTAAACAAGAGCATCTCTACTATTTTCGATTCTACCGAAAACGTTACAGGTAAAGATTTTATCTATTTGATCGACGATTTGCCACTTTGTGAGAAAATTTCCCGTCATCTTGGCGAGAATTACGTTTCGGAATACACCTATAAGAGCAAAGAGTTGTCCGTAGTTATACGCAAGGTGGATAGCCAAAGTGATAACGTGTATTCTATCGTGATTATTACGGATATTACCAAAGAAAAAGCAATGCAAAAGGAAAAAAGCGACTTCTTTGCAAACGCTTCGCACGAATTAAAAACACCCGTTGCAGTTATGCAAGGTTTGTCGGAATTATTGCTTGCAAAAGAAACGCTTGACGAGGGCTCTAAAAAACAAGTGGATAGAATACATAAGGAAAGTTTACGCCTTGCTTCGCTCATTTCGGACATGCTCAAATTAAGTAAACTTGAAAACGGCGAAGATATTGATATGATTCACTCTCCCGTTGACGTGAAAGCCGTTGCGGATGAAGTTGCGCTAGAGCTTGCTTCTGAATTAAAGAAGAAAAATATAACTTTGGAAGTTAAAGGCGCAGGAACGGTTTTAGCAGATAATAAAAAGATTTTTGAAGTGGTTGAAAATCTTTGCTCGAACGCAATCCACTACAACGTGGAAAACGGTAAAATTACCATAGAAATAAGCGAAGATAAAAAAGAAACAAAAATAACCGTAGCCGATACGGGAATCGGTATTGAAAAAGAAAATATCCCACGCCTTTGTGAAAGATTTTATCGTGTAGATAAATCACGCTCTAAAAAAACGGGCGGCACGGGTTTAGGACTTGCAATCGTAAAACATATTTGTGCTCTTTACAATGCAGAACTTTCCATTGAAAGTGAAATCGGTATAGGAACAACAATAAGCATAGTTTTTAGAAAATAGAATTAAATAATGATAAGTCTTTTGAAAATAGAGTAATCCACAAAAACAGGCAATGTTTTAGCAATAAAAATTATTATCTGTTTTTTTGTGAGCTACTTTTCCTTCAAATGTTGCAGATATTTGACTGGCAGTGATTACCTATTTTGATACAATTACGCACCACTGACCGAATTTTACACATCCCTCTTACTTTTACTTTTTCTTTTGAATAATAGCATTACAAAAATTATAGACAGTTCCAAATTTCTCTAATACCATTTTTTTAGATTCTTCGGTTAATCCATCAAAAGCATCTTCTTTAATGTTAGGAAATTCTTACACTATTGCAGCTTCATCAATATATACATTTTTTGAAATTGAAGTTATGCAAAATCTGTTAATCTTAACAGCTTCTAAATACTTCAAAAGGTCCAGATTATTGCTAAAGAATTTATTAATGAAATAATCCAATGTATCAACTAATAATAAAAAGACATCTTCAAAAATATGATGATTTTCTTTTGTTTTTAAATGAGAAGCAAGAGTTAAAGAATCACCAGCTTCGCATTCATTTTTAACAATAGGAAGTTTTCTAGTTTTATGTATGTTTAGATGTACGGTTTCTGATAATTCGCCATACAGTGTAGTGTTTCTTGGAAACATAGAGAATATCATTCTCTTTAGCATTACTAATTACTTCTTGCGTTTTTCAACTGAATATAAAAGATTAAAGAATGATTGGCAGCCTTTCGATAACGATTGGTATGAATATGTGGAGTTTGGTTCTACAAACGATATCACTATTTTCTTGCAAAGAAACGGCATGACGCGTGACACTGCTGATTATATACGAGAGCATAAGGCAAAGTACGTTGTCACTCATAACAATGTTATTAAACTCAAAAAGGTAATCCTGGACTGCGGTAAGCAAGATGTCATGGATTAATTAAAATACATCCAATACAACATTCCAGAGATCTTCGAATAAAGAAATGAGCGACTCAACCCTAATTGGCTGGACCGCTTTTGTTTTGAATTAATGTCTATGATTGGTGCAGTATTCTATTCTTATATTTTCAAGGATATTACAGGCTCTAGAAACCCTATCATGGTCTCTTTTCAACTTATCACATTGTTTTTGATATTCTTTTGAATTAATGAAATTTTCTTTATATATAAACTCAGTGAAATTGGAATGAGCCCACAAGTTTCTGTTGTCTTTCATTTGACTAAGAAAATTATAGTCGCCAGCAGAAATCAGTGGATCACCATCTGAATTATCCAAATCTTGAAGCGTTTTAATCATTTGGCCAAGAGTCATATTTTCGATTTTCTCAAAATTATCATTTATGTTGCCTTTTCTCATATATGCATAGATGTACTTCAAATCATGTTCGATCAGCTGGTAATACATCAGAGTCTCGCTATGCAAATTCTTATATGTATCAAAGTCCATAGCCTATATTTCCTTCTCAA
>JALEUS010000103.1 GCA_022780765.1 Bacilli bacterium
TTATACCCAAAACAGGAGGAATTAATTAAAATAGAGAGAAGAAAGGTACGTGAACTAAAAGCGGCCGATTACAATCCAAAAATTAACTTGCGATCGAGCGGAGTTTTGGAACATCCCGGTATGTTAAAAAAATCCAAAAAAATTCGACAGTCTTGGAATCAGGTGTACCAAGGCACCAGAAACAGTCATAAGGTAACGATACTTGAAGAGGGAATGAAGTATCACAAGATAGGGATTGCACCGGAAGACGCACAGTTTTTGGAAACACGGAAATACAAACTGAACGAGATATACCGTATCTTCCGTGTTCTGCCACATCTTGTCGATGACCTTGATCTGTCAACCTTTTCCAACATAGAAGATCAATCCATAGAATTTGTTCAGCACACCATATGGCCTTGGCTTGTAAGATGAGAACAAGAGATAAGCTGTTCACTTCTTGACGAGAAAGAACGGCTTTTGTATTTCGCCTAATTTAATGTAGACGGACTATTGCACGGAGACTACAAATCTCGAAAGGAGGGATATTCTATCGGCAGGCAAAACGGGCGGTTTCCCATCAACGATATAAGACAGATTAAATACATTAGTCTTGTTCCGGCTAAACAAGGCGATGATGATTATCTCATTAACAGCTCGATGATGTCGGCATAAGTTTTTCAACAAATCAAAATGAAAGTAAAGATGAAGGAAGTAGTGATGGAGAAGAATACAAGCAAAAAGGAACTGAAAATGCTCCCGCTAGATAAAATGCGAATAAAAGAAAGTGATGAGGGAACGTGCATTGAAGGACGCGCCACGATTTTTGCCGATTGTGAGGCTTAATGTTGGGCCACCCCTTTGAAAGAATATCGAATTTCATCATGGAAAAACTAGGTGTTCCGATGAGCAAGCAGGTGCTAGCTCATGCAGCTGAATTTTCAGCTCTTCTTTTATCCCACATCGTTGAAAGAATGAAGGAAGATCTACTATCTGCGCAGGCTATCCACGCCGATGAAACAACGCTTGTCATATCTAGAAAACCAGAATCGGATAAGGACAGGAAGAAAAGCTACATGTTCGTTTATCTTCCCTCTTTCTATAGTCCTTATCAGATGGCTATCTACAGTTTTAACAAGACACGATCCATCGGAAAAACGAAGGAACTTCTTGAGAAATATAACGGATATCTCATTTGTGATGATTACGCGGGATATAAATCAATCGCAAATGATAATCCGAATATAAAATTACAGTATTGCTTCAGCCATGCAAGGAGAAGATTTGTTGATATTCTCAAATCGATGAAACAAGAAAACAGAAAGGGAACTATCAGCTATCAGATGGTCTCCTATATCGATCAAATTTTTGAAATGGAACGAAAATA
>JALEUS010000062.1 GCA_022780765.1 Bacilli bacterium
TGATTGACATCGTACTGATACTGTCCTACTCCTATCGATTCAGGTGGTATCTTGACTAATTCACTTAAAGGATCTTGAAGTCTTCTAGCAATTGATACTGCACTTCTTAAATTAGGTTCAAAATCAGGAAACTCCTTCTGAGCCAATTTGGTTACAGAGTAAATGCTAGCTCCTGACTCAGAGACGATGATGATATCCATGTCTTTTAAATCATCGTTCTCTTTTTTTATCTCCTTCAAGAGCTTCTCAGATTCTCTTGAAGCTGTACCGTTACCTAAAGCGATGGTCTTGCTGTATTTTCTTAAAAGTGATATCAGCTGTTTTTTAGCTTCTGAACGATGAAAGTCGTTCATGAACGGATTTTTTAAAACGCAGGTGGATAAAACATTTCCATTTTCATCTATGACAGCTATTTTACATCCGTTATGAAATCCTGGATCAAAGCCGATGATCTTTCTTCCTCCTAAAGGTGGATAAAGGAGGATCTCTTTCAAAGACAATTTGAATGTGTTGATAGCTTCATCCTCTGCTGTGTCTGTCAGCTGTCCTCTTATATCGTTGTCGACAGATGGTTTTATCAGTCGAGAGTAAGAATCATCTATCATCTCTTTTAACAGATCAGCATGAAGAGAGTGTTTAGGAATCTCACGTTCTTGAATATACTGAAGGATATTCTCATCTTCATAGACGAGTTTAACAGAGAGCACTTTCTCCTTTTCACCTCTGTTGATGGCAAGGACATTGTATCCTTTTAACTGTTTTATCATCCTGGAGTATTCAGCGTAGTTATCGTAGGTTAAAACCTCGCTTTTTGGATTCTTCTTAACCTGCATCACTCCTCTTTTCCAAGCGAGATCTTTGATAAAATCACGATAGATCTTTTTATCTGAGATATTTTCAGCAAGTATATCTAAAGCGCCTTGTACGCATTTTTCAGGTGTATCATATTCTTCGCACACATATTTTTTAGCTTCTTCATCAAGTGTTCCATTTTTATCTTCAAGTATGAAGATAGATAATGGCTCTAGTCCTGCTTTCTTAGCCTTTATTGCTCTAGTTAGTTTCTTAGGCTTATAAGGACGATAGATGTCTTCTAGCTCTGATAAAACCAGAGCTTCATCGATAGCTTTAAAAAGCTTTTCATCCTCGATATTCTGTTCTTTTAAAGAAGCATAGATCGTTTTCTTTCTCTCGTCAAGCTGTCTGAGATATGAAAGACGCTCGCTCAGTTCTCTCATGTTCTCATCGCTTAGACCACCGGTTTTGTCTTTTCGATATCGAGCGATAAATGGAACTGTAAAACCTTCATCGAGAAGAGAAATAGCAGCGCTCACATTATCATAGTTTAAGTTTAATTCTTCACCTATCTGTTTTGCAAAATCCATTGTTTACCTCCTAAAAAGTTAATTATTATAACTTGTTTTCTTGTTTATTGACAGATTATTTGATGACTATTGAGACTATTTTATTGAGAACAACGATGACTTTGACAATCTGATGTGAATCAGTGTACTTCTTTACAGAATCCAGATTTAAAACCTTGTTCTTCAATTCTTCTTGTTCATCTTTTGAAGCGTCTTTCTTATAGGATACATTAGCTCTCACTTTACCATTTACCTGAACAGCATAAGTCACTTCATCCAGAGTTATCTTGCTTTCATCATATGTTGGCCAAGGTGAGTAATCAATAAGATCTTCATGCCCAATAATAGTGTAGCACTCGCTTGCAATATGAGGTGCAACAGGTGCTAAAAGTTTTATGAAACCAGTCAGTTTCTTCTTAGATAATTTCTCAGCCTTAAAAAACTCGTTGACCAGAATCATCAGCTGAGCAATAGCAGTGTTGAAGTGGAGTATCTCATAATCTTCAGTAACTTTCTTGACAGTGTAGTTGTAAAGATAGTCTAAAGAAGAATCATCTTCAACATATTTCTTTATAAACTCTTCTTCTGTAAACAGACGATAGACTCTATCCAAGAATTTCTTAGCACCTTTAGGTCCATCATTGTTCCAAGGAAGAGATTGATCCACAGGTCCTTTGAACATCTCATAAAACCTCAATGCATCAGCTCCATAATCTTTTATGACCTGATCAGGAGAGACAGTGTTTCCAGCAGATTTGCTCATCTTCTGTCCATCTGGTCCTAAAATCATTCCTTGATGGAACAGTTTTAAAAATGGTTCTTCACAGCTGACTATTCCTTGATCTTTTAAAAACTTGTGCCAGAATCTTGCATAGAGAAGGTGTAAGACAGCATGCTCTGCTCCACCTATGTACACATCCACAGGAAGCCAGTGATCAAGAAGCTTCTTATCAGCTATCTCATCATCGTTATGCGGATCGATATATCTGAGATAATACCACGAAGAACCAGCCCACTGAGGCATGGTGTTGCTCTCTCTTTTTCCACTCTTCCCATCTCTTGAGACATTCATCCACTCTTTAGCTTTCTCCAGTGGTGGTTTTCCATCCATGGTGGGCTGATAATCATCTACCTCAGGTAAGACCAAAGGAAGTTCATCCTTGCTCAATGCTTCTACTTCACCATCATCGTAGTGAATGACAGGTATGGGTTCTCCCCAGTATCTCTGCCTTGAAAACAGCCAGTCTCTCAGCTTGTACGATGTCTTATAATAACCATCACCATTTTCAATCAGCTTCTCGCTTATCGCTTTTTTAGCTTCTTCATTGTTTAAAGAGTCAGCGAAAGAAGAATTGATGTGTTTACCATCTCCTTCATATGCAGATATTGAAGTATCTCCTTCAATAACCTGTATCATCTCAATATCGTGTTTCTTAGCAAACTCATAATCCCTTTGATCGTGACATGGAACAGCCATGACAGCACCGGTAGCATATGTTGCTAGGACGTAATCACCTGTATAGATAGGTACTCTTCTCTGATTTATGGGATTTATAGCGTAACTCCCTAAAAAGACACCTGTCTTCTCTTTTGAACCATCGGTTCTCTCCATATCAGATTTTGATTTGATAGATTCTAAGTAATCATCGACAGCTTTTCTGTTTTTTTCAGTAGTCAAAGATTTTGTGAGCGGATGTTCAGGAGCTAAGACAACATAAGTGCAACCGAACAGAGTATCAGCTCTTGTTGTGAACACCTCGATTATCTCATCGCTGTTTTCAACTTTGAATTTCACTATCGTTCCTTGACTTTTTCCAATCCAGTTTCTCTGCATTGTCAAAGTCGATTCAGGCCAATTTAAAAGCTTTAAACCTGAGAGAAGTTTATCAGCATAAGCGGTTATTTTTAATACCCACTGCCTCATCGGTTTTCTGATGACAGGATGATTTCCTCTTTCACTTTTTCCGTCTATCACCTCTTCATTAGCTAACACTGTACCTAAAGCAGGACAGTAGTTTACTAATCTGTTATCCTCGTAAGCTAGTTTTTCTTTGAACATCAGAGTGAAGATATACTGTGTCCACTTGTAATACTTTGGATCAGTTGTCTTTATCTCCCTGTCCCAATCGTAAGAAAAACCTAATCTCTGAAGTTGATTGCGGAAATTATCAATATTGTTATCAGTGTATATGGAAGGATGTTTATTGTTCTTTATTGCAAACTGTTCAGCAGGAAGACCAAAAGCATCATATCCTATAGGATGTAAGACATTGTATCCCTGCGCTCTTTTCATTCTAGCTAAAGCATCTCCAGCTGTGTAGCCTTCAACATGACCCACATGAAGACCTAGTGCAGAAGGATAAGGAAACATCTCCATTATGTAAAACTTCTTCTTAGAGAAGTCGTAAGCATCTGTCTTGTACACTTTGTTTTTTATCCAGTAATCTTCCCACTTCTTTTCAATCCTATCAAAATCGTATCCCATATACGCCTCCAAAAAGCCATCTTCTATTATACAAAATTAATGACTAATTTGATATTTTCACTTGCATATGTTTTTTCTTTTTGTTAGACTATTCCTTGCATGATTAGCACAATAGATATTTTATCGACTGATGACGCTTATTAAAGTAGCTAAGCTAATGTAGCGAACAACGTTCACCCGGATAAAAGGATCTCTTGCTCTTAATTAAATGCAGTGTTAACTTCATTTAGAAAGGAGAAACAAATGTCACGTTACACAGGTCCAGTATGGAAAAAATCAAGAAGATTAGGATACTCTATCTTAGAATCTGGTAAAGAATTACAGAAGAGACAGACTATTCCTGGTCAGCACGGAGATGCCAAACCAAAGAAGAAGACTGAATACGGCATCCAGATGACTGAAAAACAGAAGATCAGATTCACTTATGGTATGAGTGAGAAACAGTTCAGAAGATTCTTCCTGTTAGCTAAAGAAGACAAGACAAAGTCAACAGGTATCGCTCTTCTTGAGATACTTGAATCAAGACTCGATAATCTTGTGTTCAGAATGGGTTTTGCTTCTACAAGAAGACAAGCAAGACAGCTTGTAAACCATGGTCATATCACAGTCAACTCCAAGAAAGTTGATATTCCTTCATATATTGTCCCCCTTAATTCTGTCATCTCATTCAAGGAGAGTTCTAAGAACTTAAAGATTGTTAAAGAAGTCATCGAATCCAAGAGAGCTCTTCCTGCTTATGTTGAAGTAGATACTAATAAACTTGAAGGAAAATATGTCAGATATCCAGATAGAAAAGAACTCTCATCAGATATCAATGAAGCTCAAGTTATTGAGTACTACAACAGAAAGTTATAAT
>JALEUS010000090.1 GCA_022780765.1 Bacilli bacterium
AATTTTATTGGAACCAAAGAGGATCTTCTCTCGCTGAAAAATAATTCTCAGTTCAAATTCAATAACCTTTATTACACTCTTAAGGATAACCGCTTCTTGGAGAATTCATTCTCATACAGTGATATCAAACGCGAGGCAGTATTCACAAGTAATGCGATCTCATTTGAACGAAATTATGGTACACAATACGATAAGATTCAAATGCAGGCACAAATCAATTCAAATGATGTCGATCTTTCTGTGTCTCTTGACAACATGTTTGTTTTGATGGTTTCTCCAGGTCTTCTCACAGAGAAATCAGCATATAATAAGTATAGTAATCAATCTGTCACACTTATTGATTATGTAAGAAGAATACTGGTAACGACAAATGGAAATACCCCTATCTACTTCAGCGATGAAGAAATGCAGAAGTATTTGTTAGGACAAGTAGTTGACAGTAATCCTTCTAAAATTTTCATTGAGAGTGGTCTTGGCAAGTACAATACTATCGGAAAAACAAATGGCTACACTTCAACGATACTATTTAAAGGAGATAACTCTAAGTCTATTTCATTGTTTGACACTACCAAAAATACAGTTTCTTCTCAAGTCACTAAGTTTGCTGGAATCCCATACTCTTTGACCGGTTCTTCAACAGCATCTTATAGTCATCAGATTGTATCTGATTCAGATATGATTTTTTCTGCTTATAAAGGATATGATTTCCTCTCTGATTCTCTGCCAACAGCTGAAAAAGATAATAATACAAATAAATATACTAGCAGAATTATCTATGCTGGTTCTCCAAAAGATTTTGTATCTACAAGAGATGTGCATTATCTCTCTGTGAGTGAATACGTTACTAAAATTAATGGAAGCAAAAGTCGATTTAGTTTTGCTGATAATGGAGCTTACGTATACAACTTCATTGAAGATGGAGTGCAGTATGTGAAGACATTTGGTGCTTTCGATGAGAACTTCACTGTCCCTAATTATCTTAGATCAAATGCTTCAGTTATTTCAGTGTACTCTTATCTTTTCAATCAAACGAATTCCTTTGGTGGTCTTTTCCCCTCATTTTCTGATAATCATTTGAAGAGTTTAGGTGTCACTTTCACATTTATTTTCGGAAACAACAGTGATCGAAAAGCGGTGAGAGCCACAAAGATGGACGATAACACTTACAAACCTAATTCTTGGAAAGCAGGTGGAGCAAACTATGGCAGCAATCCTTCTAAAGCAGAAGATACTGGTATTATTGAAGATGGCTCCAATGGTCAGCATGATATAACTAACGTACTCTACATCGGTGAAAAAGCACACGCAATGCAATATAACTTCTTTGAAACTAAGGCATCTGGGATATCTGTTCCAGGAGGTATCGCAAATTATGTCGAAGATGCTTTTTCTCTTAAGAGACAGAACAATGGTCTTACCAACCTGATATCTGCCGCAGTCAGTGAAGAAGCTCTCGTGTATGTAAATTATAATAACGGATTTAAGGTAGATGGTGGAGAATACTCTGTTTTTGCTTACTATTTCAATAAGAGTCTAGATGAGATCAATTATCTCACCAATGACTTGATAACTCCTTCTTATCAGTATCCTGAACTTGAAAAAGTCATCACTTTAAATGCAATGACTTTGCAAGCAAAGGATAAGGATGGTTCTACTAGTTTGATGTATAATAAAACAATTCCATTAAACAAATATTCTAAATCTACTTTACCTTTGATTCAGCTTGCTATCTGTAACGATTCATTGACTGAAAAAGTAAAGGTACAGATAGATGGAGTTGCGACAGAAGTAGAGCAGACTACTAACATTCATCCAATTATTGATCTGTTCATGATGGATTTAAGACCACAGACAATTAATTCAGTAAAATATTATAGAGGTCCTCTTTCATCATCAACAGATAGCACAAGCTTCAGTAATTTATACTTGATATCGAAAGGATCATTTGGTGGTATTATAGATAAAAACTTCCCTGATGTAATTAGAAGCACTACATACTATGGATACACGTTTTCTGGATCTCCAATTCCAAATCCTGATATAGCTTACCTATCTTCCAATCAGAGTGCTAGAAACAACATACAGACATGGATCGATGGAAATACTGCTGTCACCAAGTACACTCCTATTTACACTCCTCTTGTCATGGCAGATGCATCTACTAATATCAAAGTCTTCAACTCTTCAATTGTCGATGAGAATCCTGTTTCTTTGAGCAGATCTATTGTTATAAGAAATGACAGATTTGTAAATAACGTGTATGAAGATTCTACTTATAATGATGACTTCTACTGCTCGTACACTGGCTTATACTTTAAACCAGATGCTGATGTCGCTTTGGCAAATCAATATACTTATAGTGATGTTTTCATAGGTAATACGAATACTCTCGATATCAACTTAAGTAACATTTTCGATGTTGCTAATGGTTATTTCTCTGAAAGTAGATTTGTCGATACTAATGGCAATCATCCATTCTCACTGATCCGTTACAGAGGTCCATTTGTCACACAAGAAACGGTGGATGGATACGATGTTAATCAGCTGAGATTCTACTTGACGAAGATAACTTCATAAAAAATAAACCTCACATAGAAGATGATTTCATATATGTGAGGTTTTTTTGGTGTACAGATCTGATTGTACTTTCATATCGATATCAATTATTCAATGTTTAAAAAACATAATAATGATAAAAGAACATTAAAAATATATAGTGTATATAAAATTGAAAATGATATCTTTATAAAAAAATTATTCAATAGATGAAACAGTCATTTTTAAAATTACTTTTTTATTTTATATTCAAAAAAAGAAATTTCTTTATAAAATACTGACATAGAGAAGTCATTGTATTTTATCAACATAACTTGTCATATTCATATAATATTATCTTCTAAAAAAATATGAATAAAGATGATAGAAAAATTAAAATACTTTTAATGACAAGATGCATCTGTTTAATTTATAAAAAAAGACTGCCTTCTAATCTAATTAATTATTTTAGATTTTCAACAGTCTTTTTAGTTTTTGTTGTTAATTGTAAGCTTTGACAACGGAAGATTTATTATCGTTTAAAACGTAGACATTCTTCTTTGTTTCTAACCAGTTAGCATCGTCAGTGTAGATTGAAAGCTTCTTATAATCAGCTTCAAGTTCACTCAGTGTTCCTAAGTAGATAAAGCATATCTTCTCATCATCAGTCTGCTGTGCTTCATCAATTAAAGTGATACTTATTTTTATCAGTTTAAGATTATTGTTGTTTGCTTGAAGCTGATACTTTTGCATCAAGTTGTTCGCTTCACTTTCAATAGGAGTAAGCTCCCAGTTGTTTGCTGTATCGTAGTATTCCTTTTTGACAAAGTTAGCGTACTTGAAATCTCCAGTTTGCTCTATCAGACCTTCTAAAGTAGAAGGAAGAGTTGTCTGATAAGAGATGTATGATCCGTTAAAATACAGTCCGTAGATATTGTTTGTGACATCGTACTTGTCTGCTATAACAGTAAATCCAGCGTGTATCTTCTGTGTCTGATCGATAACTTGTTCATCGTTTTTGTGAACCGCCATAAATGAGAGAAGCTCACCGTGAGATAAGGAGTTGTCAGGAGAAAAAGCAAAGAATGTATCTTCAAGTCCATTTATTTGAGTGCCATTAAATGTAGCAACGTTTTTAATCGGTTTAACGTCACTGTAAGCAATGTGTTCAAAATCAAAGGTGAGCATCTCATCTACTTCAGTAGAAGTCAAGTATTCAATCTGTTTTGAAGGATCTGCTGGATCGGGTTCTTTTGGAGTCCTATCAGTAGTGTACTTTTTGAAGAAGTATTTGTTATCTGGATTAAGAAGTTCATTTTGATTGATAAAGAATGCAGGAATCATCGTTCTACTTGAGTTGAATGTTGCATTATCTAAAGTGACGATGTAAGCGTCTTGATACTGTGTCTTGTAGGAGTTTATGTCTGTGATATTCTTTAAAGTGTTGAACTCTTTAAGTGTGCCTAAGTAAACATTGACTATATCTGCATTGTAGACATTTGTAACTGTTGACGAGACGTTTTCAGAAGAGCTTGGATTTGAATCAGAAGTGTAAGTTATCTTTATCTTGTTGACAGAGGTGCTCTTCTTGTACTCGTAGATAGCTTTAGCTTCAAGTTTGATCTTACCTTGACTTGACTTCGCTTTATTTAAGATGTCTTCTGTCACTGCAGAGATATTGGTAAACAAGATGTCGTGATCTGATTTAGTTAAACCTTCTGTTGAATTAGAAATGAAAACGTAGTTTAAGCTGTTTGTAAGAGGTGAGATATAAGAAGAATTGACAGTGTAGTGATTGTCTTTGTCATCTTGAGTGAGGTCAGTTTCATTTTTGGTGTTGACAGTTGTATTGTTGATCATGTACTTTGCAAAGTAGTCTCTGTATTCTTTTTCTGTTCCATTGAAGTAGACAACAAGTTTAGCACTGTCTTTTGTTGTATCAGCTGTATTATTTAATAGAGCGTAGATCTGTGAGTTAGGTTTTGTTACCTTTCCTTGAGGGTCGACCTCTTTTGCTTTGATATACTTTGCAAATGAGTAAGTTGTGTCTGTCAAGTTGAGGATGTCACCGAAGAAGAAGTAAGGGTAATTATAATCATTTAATGTGTGGTTCACTCTCACCATCTCATCTGTTCCATATCTAGCGTAGATGCTTGAAAGATACTCACTTGCATCTCCGTTGTAAAGTCTATCAAGAGATTGCTCATCGTGATAGATTACTTTCAATCCTCTGTAGTATTCGATATATTTGACTTCTACATCCATATATGAGTAGATGACAGAGTTAAAGAGATTTATACAATCATCATAGTTACCTTTGAAGTAGTCGAAAGGTTTTTTACTTGTGTCACTGTCGAAGACTCTGTATAGTCTGTTTTCTTCAATAGAAGTGTTTTCTTTTACCTGTGATGCAGTTAAAAGATAGTAATCGATGAGGAATTTGTACTTGTTCATCGCATCGACATTTGAAGGAATAGAATCAATTAACTTGGTGATTACTCTATAGCTGTTTACACCCTGTTTTGTGATGTTTGATGAATTTGCAAGAGAGAGAATAAAGTCGTAGTTATTGATTATGTTCTCATTATAGAATTTATCTGCTGTTCCTAGGTATGAAAGAGCGTATCCGGTTTCAGTTTTACTGTAAAAACCAAACATGGAGTTCTCCAAGTGAATGAGATTTAAATTACCGTTAGCCTTATCAGTGAAGTAGTTTTTAAAGCTGTCGTTGTAAAGAGAAATCAGTTGATTTGCA
>JALEUS010000027.1 GCA_022780765.1 Bacilli bacterium
ATAGAACGTAGCATTTACTCTTAGACCTACATGGATGACATGTACAACTGGTTTTACACTGCATCTATCGATGACTCCGTTATAACCATTTGTACCGACAAGTGTACCAAAATTACTGATGGTATCATCTGGTTGCATAAAGCCGTTACTAGTAACATTAGCTTCAAACTGACCAGGAATTACTGATACGTACAATTCATTCCCTTCTATTGAACAGTTTGTTAGTGTTCCACTGTTGTATGATACAAATAATCCTTCGTTAAAGGTTAAACTTACATGATCATCAGGAACGATAGTAAGATTCTTTATTTCTCCCCCATAGTTAAGATATGTACAAAATACTCCGCTGAGATTGTATATCTTTTTGTTGTTTCCATCGAGTTTTCCAGCAAAGCCGTATTCGTAGAAGCTTCCGTTCAGTAGTTTGTCTCTTCCTTTTGCATCGATATCGTTTGTCAACTTGTAGTATTTTCCCGCAGATGGGTTATTATCACGGTTATCATATGAATTTTTCATCTGTTCAGAGATGATCTCAAAGTCATTTACAGAGGAGATGAGATATGGTTCTGCTTCAGTTCCTTTTCCTTCAAGCTGAGTCTTTTTTATCTGTTTTCTTACAACATAGTATTCAACTTTTGAACCACCGTCAGTAGGAGCTTTGAATTTGTTATTGGCTGCTTCAACTACGATAGCTCCTCTAGGAGCAATGTATTTGCTCTTATTTACAGTTCCTCCTAAAAGAGGATAGCAAGGAAGCTGAGTGTTGCTGTAGATATCATTGTAGAAACCGTAGACACCTTTTTCTTCATGAGCGACTGTTGCAATGTAATAATTGATCATTGAAGTTTTAAAGTCAGGCAATTTATCGATATTAAGTGCTCTAAGCAATCTGTCCATGTAGACAGTTACAGATTCATCAGCGACCAACTTTGTAGAATATACTTTCTGATAGAAAGAAGGGATTGTGTTTGCTGTGTTCTGTGCTTGATACTGCATTGCTAGATATCTTATGTAACTGGCAGAGAAACCATAGGTGAGATAGGTGTTATCAAATTTACCTAAAAGAGTTTTACTCTCCTCTAGATGAGGTTCATCCCTAGAATTACTGGTATTGTATACGTTTTTAAATTGAGCGATACGAGCTGCTTCATTGTTGTGACCTGTGTAGATCATCATCTGAGTAGATAAGCCTTCATTAAGAGATGTTGTGTTGAATGTACGAGTAGCATTATCCCTTGAGAAGAGATCAAATAGTACGTGCTGACCTTCGTGAACGAAGAGCTGATCACTGTTTGCAAATCCACCTTTTTTATATCCTGTGCTGTTTGAAAAATAACTTCCTTTTGGATTGATATATATTCCGCTGAATTTTGAATCTTGCACATAGAGTCCGGAAGCTCCACGCATGTTACTATCGATGATGATTGATAATCTATTTCCACGATCAGCATAAGGTATTGATTTATCTGGATTTGGAGAGAGTGACTTGAGTATATCATATGCTTTGTTCTCGTATAAAGCAGCTACTTCATTTCCAACATCAGCGATTGTTCCAGAACCTTCAAGACTCTGTCCAGCTAGATACTTATTTTCAACTGTTTTATCTAACCATACCACAACTTTGTCGGTTACTTTGATGCATTTATAGGTAAATTTCTCAGGGTTTTGATGGTTATTATCGGTATAGTATACTTTAGTAAAGACATCATTAACAGCGTAGTTAGGTGCAGTGGATGGAAGGTTTGTTCCAACCGCATCCGGTGTAGCTGGATTGGCCTTTAAAACCAATGATCTATCAGTGCTTATCGCTCTTTTCACTTGATTATAGCTTGTGCTTTGAGTGCTTGGGAAATAACCTGGATTTGCAGCTGGTGTGTAGTTGAAAGATCCTGATGCCGCAGCTGAAGCGTCATCATCCATCTCAGTGTTGATTATAACAGCGTAATCAACTTCATCTGCTTCCTCTCCTGGAGCGAGCTTTTCAACACTCTTTTTCTCTACTGGTGTAGGAGGAACGTTAGGTCCTTCTTCACTGGATGTGCTGTCTTTGCTTGAAGATGTTCCACTGGAAGACTCTGATACAGATGTCGTCTGACTGGAAGAGGAAGAAGAGGAATTATTGTCGCCTGTACATGAAGTGAGGATAAAAGGTAATGATAAAAGCAACGCAAATAATTTCTTTTTTCTGTTTTTCATTTAAAAACTCCTTGATTGTTTGTGCTTTTGACACATATATTATATAGTAAGTTACTTAATTAACAGTGCTTTTTTATTATTTACTGTCTCCAAGAGACAGTAAATAATAAAAAAGCACTGTTAATTAAGTAACTTACTATAAAAGTGCTTTTTTATTATTTACTGTCTCCAAGAGTAGTATTCACTATCTTTTGTAACATCAACTTCTATCTGATTATCATCATAAATAAAGAAGACACTATCTAAAAAAAGCTCCTTGAAATCGATGATATTTAATCTGTAGCTGGTTTTATCTGTCGAGATTAAAACCTTGTTATCTCTGTAGGAGAAGAGATATTTCTCATTTTTTATGATGGAGAAGAGCTTATATGACCCTTTTAAATAGGATAAAGCTTCATCAATATGCAATTTTCTTTCCACATTTAAATTATAATAGATAGTGTTCTGTTATCAACAAAAGAAAAGGAGCTTTTTATGGATAAGATAGATTTTGATGAGTACCAGAAAGAGGCCTATAAGCTCATCTCAGAAGAAGGAAAGAAAGATCTTCTTGTAAATGGTGTTTTAGGATTGTGCGGAGAGTCTGGCGAGTGTGCAGACATCATAAAAAAGGTGAAATTTCAAGGACACACTCTCGATAAAGAGCACTTAAAAAGCGAATTAGGTGATGTATTATGGTATCTAGCAGAGACCGCTAGCGGACTTGGAATAAATCTTTCAGAGGTTGCTTCTTACAATCTTGAAAAACTTCATAAGAGATACCACGGAGACAAGTTTGTCTCCACTTACTCTCTGAATAGAGAATCAGGAGATAAGTAAGTTGATCTCGGTGTTGCACAAGTTCAGTTTAAAGACGTACGGACTATCACTTTGACTGTATGAGAATTTGATGCACATAGATGATAATGTTAAATGGCAGTCATACATCTTTTGAAAATTGAGTTCTCTTTGAAAGCTGAAATTATTCAAGTAGATGATATCTGTTTTGTATTCCTTACCTTTGATGATAGTCAGGATGTTTAAAACCTGTGAGTTGTTCAGTTGAGTTTTAAATCCTAAAAGCAATGATAGGTTGACAAAAAGCTTACCTTTTACGATGCTGAAGCAGTCGATGTTCTCTGAGATGAGAAAAGACTGATTTCCTATTATAACTTTTCCCTCCTCACATTCATCTATCTGAGCAAGAAATATGCTATCTAATGAGGTGTAAGGTGTTAAATAAGTGTTGTCTACAGTGACAAATGATATATCTTTAAATATTTTATTTTCCATTTTGATTTCCTTGTGGCGTCTATAAAACGACAATATATAATAAAGCTTAATAAGATGCTGATTAAATAAAAGCGGTTATCAATTATATATTTAAGATAGACAATAAAGAGTATTCTTTTATTGATGCTATGTTAAAATAACAATGTTACTATGATTAGAGGACTGTTTAAAGAGAAAAAGATCTCTGTTTTCTATCTCGTTGTTCTGATTGGTTTTTCTCTTTTTCAGGTGTATTTATTCTTTGTTCTCTTTCAGTTTGTAAGGTATTCTCTTGACAGTTACTACTATCTGAAAGTGTATCTTAATCCTCAGATATACAGCGATGATCCATCTTTTTTATCTCTTTTTTCTTCCTCTTTGCAGGAAGGGTGGAACAGCATAAAAGAAGGAAGCCCATTCTTCTCTTCAGAGATAAAGTACATCATCTCTTCATCTTTTGATGAGGTTTATAAAAACACATTCATCTTTCTTGTTGCTATCATCACCTCCTTTGTATCTTTTTTGATCATCAATATTTTTTCAACGCTTTTCACTAGCTGTTTTCAATACTCTTTGAGGAGAAGAATCGATGAGAAGGTGTTTCTTTTTAACAGAGATGAGCTGTTATACAAGACCTCCTTATCTCTTGTAAACTCAGTTATATATGATTTAGCTAACGTATCATTTTTTATAAAAGAATTCTTCTGCTATCTTCCTCTTTCTATCTTTCTTCTTATTTTCTCTATCAGCTCTCTTTTTTATATGAACATCGTATCTGGAATAATTGTTCTTTCTTTTTCACTGATTTTTATTGTCACGATGACAGTTCTGCTTTTATATTCGATAAGATATGAGAACAATCTCTCTTCTTCTCACAGCAACTTCTCTTATATCTTAAAAGATTTGTTGTTAGGAAAAGATGATTCATACTTTAATTCTTTTGATTCTGTGATAGGTAAAAACATAAAAAAAGAGATAGATAAAAACTACAGCATCAAAGTAAAAAAAGATAATATCAGTTTCTTTTACAGGGTGTTTTTATTCTTCGCTTTTTACAGCGAGATAATCTTGACTCTTCTGATCTCTCTTTTAGAGAATAGAAGAAACTCATATATCATCTACATCATCTTTTTAGTGTTTGCTATCTACTATTCTTTTATTCTGCTTGAGAGAATCTATATAGATACTCCTTCTTATATATCGTGTCGAAGAAATATAAAAAGCATTCTTTCAAAGAGCGACTTTAAAGAAGATAAAAACATATTCAGTAAGAAGATGATAGGTGAGATAGTCTTCTCTCATGTATCTTTCAGATATCCTGGAAGAAAAAACTACGTGTTAAAAGATGTTTCTTTTGTCATCAGCAGATCTATGAAATCCGCCATCATAGGAAGGAGTGGGAGCGGGAAGTCAACCATATTAAAATTGATGAGAAAAGAGTATCTTCCTGAATCTGGTGAGATATATATCGATGGAGTCAATATAAAAGATATACCTAGGACAAGCTTGTACTCTATCATCTCTACGATGTTTGAAGAAGACTACCTCCTCTCCTCGTCTTTAAACTACAACATCTCTTTAGGTAACACCATGTACAGCAAGGAGAATTTCTCTTACGCTTACCAGGTGTCTTTGCTAAATAATGACAACATATTTAAAAACACAGATGATCTATCTCACCTATCAAGTGGTAATATCAGGCAGATTCATCTAGCAAGAGCAATTATTCCTGAAAACGAGATACTGATTTTAGATTCTCCTTTCTCAAGCATCGACAATAAATCTGCTAAGACCATCAATGAGAAAATTCTCCTTGCCAATAAAGACAAGACTATTCTTTATATCACCAATCATGTAGATGTCTTAAAAAAATGTGATGTTCTCTTCTTTTTAGAAGACGGGAAGATCTCCTTTGTTGGTGATTATGAGCAGTTTAAAAAGAGTATACCTTCCTACAGTGAAGTGTTCTACGGAGGAAAAGATGAATTATAATTTCAAACGTTCTCTCTTTTCTTTTTTTAAAGGTTCATTTAAGAAAAAATCTGTCATCTTTTTTTCTTTTCTTTCTTTCTGTCTTCTGATAGTGAGCTCTTCTCTTCTTTTCTATTTTTCATCCGGTCTTCTATATCAGATAATCAACACAGGAGATATCTTAAAAAGAAATGTCTTCATCGTTTTGATAACGATGATGTTCTTTTTCTTTCTTCTGACAGATTATCTTTTCCTCTATATGTTAAATACCATCGTTATTCGTTTCATCAATGAGATGAAGATGGAATTTTTTATGAGAATAAAAGATTTAAGACCTGAGGATATGTCAAAAGATCTCTTCCTGTTCACCTACAATATCTATTACAGAGATCTTATCAACTTAGAGTTATCCTTTGCAAAATCGTTTGTAAACTTCATTAACGAACTTGTCATCATCACTGTCATCTTTGTGTTTTCAATGTCTTTTAATTATCTTCTCTTCTCTATATCTCTCCTCTTTCTTCCTGTTCTTTTAATAATGTATTTCATCTCTCTTTTAAGCATGTCCAATATGAAGGACAGAGAGAACAAAAGCAAAGGTAAGCTTACTTCCTTTTACTATAATTCATATACTGCTTCTTACATTTTTAAAGCTATGCAGTGTGATCAGCTAAGAAAAAGAGATAATGAAAGATTGTCAAAAGAGGATGGAAAACTATCATTTCTGATACATATCTTTGACAGTTTCATCTCTTCCTTATTCTTTTTATCCATCTTCTTGTCTCTCTTCTTTGTTCTTTTCTTCAGAGCTTATTTCTTTAAAAACAATATCGTCATAGATGAGCTAGCTTACGTTGTCATTTCTGCTTTTTCAATCTTTTTTAACATCTATTTCTCTTCTCTTCTCATCGATGTCAAAAATCTTGTCATGGAAAGAAAAAACGTCAGAAACATCAAGGAGATTATCAATATCTCTTTTGAGGATGATAAGAAGATTGAGATTGAAACAGTAGATGAGATCGAGTTTAAAAACGTATCCGTTTGTAAAGAAGGAAGATATCTGATAAGCGATTTTTCAATGAAGATAAAAAGAGGAGACAAGCTGTCAATCATCGGTCAGACAGGTAGTGGAAAATCTCTTCTTCTATCTCTCATATTAAACAAGGAAGAAGCTACTTCTGGAAAGATACTTATAAATGGAATAGATATAAATCTGATAAAGAAAGATAGCATCAAAAATAATTTTTTCTATATCTCATCTGAAGGATACATCTATAAGACAACTTTTAGAAATAATCTGACCTTAGGGAAAAAAGTGGAGGATGAACTTTTGATCTCTCTTTTAAAAGAGCTGAAGCTAGATTATCTTCTTGATGATCTTGAGGATGGATTAAACACTGTTATCGACAGCTATCAGTTATCAAGGGGTGAGAAGGAGAAGATCAATTTAATCAGGTGTATCCTCTCTGATAAAAAAGTCTTCATCTTCGATCAGGCAACTTCTTACATAGATACTTTCTTCATCCATGATTACTTCAAAGATTTTGTTAAGCAGATGAAAGACAAGATCTTCATCAACGTCACAGACAGGATCAGTGAACTTAAAACCTCTTCCTCTATCATCGTTTTAAAGGATGGAAGACTGGTTGAACAAGGCGATATGGATGAGTTGATGAAACTCGATGGATTCTTCGCTTCCTTTTTCAATGAAGGATTCACATTTAATTGATTTTACTTCTTTATTAAGATGCAGTTTTGATTTATACTTTTAGCATGAAGATATTGCTTGATGACAGATTCAATCTGTACAGAGAATTTGTAAATGATCTATACTTTGACGATAGAAGAAAAACTGAAAAAATATCCCTGTCTGAAAGAGAGGTGAAGATAAAAAAGCATTCTGTTATCTTTCTTTCAAAGAAGGTCGATATTTCAAAATTCAGGAGAGTTCATCTGGGTTTTGAAAACTATACTCTGTTTTCAAATCTGATATACAAGGTGTTTTTTAACGGAATTTATTTAGGAAGATTAGATGATTTTTCAAACACAGAGTTTGATATCACTGATCATGTGAAAGCAAGCAGCAGAATTCTTATCTCAGTTGAGAATTCAGATGATGTTGATCATTACCTTGACATGTCATCTTATTTAAAAACTGAAGAGTTATCTCTGATTGATGATGCTTATCTTATCTACAGCAGATTTGATGGAAGTATCGCTTTTAATGTGCAGTGCAAAGAGGAGTGTCATATCTCTTATCAGCTTTTTTATGACGATGAGAAGATATCTTCATTTGAAGATGACAATTTTAAACTCGATACTGTGAGAAACTATGATGATGTTCATCCAGATCTTTACAGGGTGGATATCATCGCTAGAAAAGATGAACAACAGGAGGTATGTTCTTTTGATGTTGGTTTTATAGATAAAGAGATCATAGACGGGCATTTCTTTATCAACAATGAGAGAAGATATCTTAAAGGCTTAAAGCTCTCTTCTTCCTCTTCTTCTCTTTCAGATAAGATGATCTTATCATCGTATATAAAAGAGATTAAAGAGAATGGAATCAATCTTCTTTATCTCTCTTACAGATTGATCGATGATAATATCATCTCTTCTTTAGATAAGCTCGGTATCTTTTATATTGTTGAATTGCCAGGTTTAAAAGATGGAGATGATATGAAAGATGATTATCAATCTCTTATATCTCTGGTTAAAAAGATCATAAAGAAAGTTGAAAATCATCCTGCTTTTTTAGCTTTTTATATAAAGAAAGAAGATGATCTTTTCTATGCTGCTGTAAGCAAAATGATAAATGATGAGTGCAAAAGAGCTTTTTTATGTTCAGATAATGACTTTGATTTTCAGATACAGGAGAATATTTCAAAAGGAGATAATCCTAGAATTATTCTTTCGTATGATACAGATATAGAATCTGTTATAAAGAAGTTATCTCTTGCTGAAGACTGTCTTGGTTTTCTTTTATCATACGATGAGAAGGTTGTCTCTTCTTATTTAAAACTCTGCAGTTGCATAAAAGAAAAAAACTTAGTTCATATTGATAACAGATTGTCATTTGATAAACCGATTTATTATGATAATAATAAACTTGTTTTTATTTCAAACTGTGATTGTTTAAAACTTTATATCAATGATATTGATATAGGATTTTATTATTCTGTTTCAAATAAAAACAATATCTACTTTAAGTATCTTTTCTATGTAGATGACCTGTATGAGAGATATATTATCAAAAGAGAAGAAGAGATAAAAAAAGAGTACTCCATATTAAGAGAGTACAGGATAAAAGCTGTGGCTTCTTTTTTAAACGATCTTTTCTTAGGGGAAAAACTATCTAAAAAAGAGTTGATGATAAAGAAATCTCTTTCAGATAAAGCAATCAAAAAGATATCTAAAATCGATACTATTAAAATCTGCTTATATAAGGATGGTAATGAGATAAAGAATGAAATAATCAGCTTAGATGAAAATTATAAAATAAAGAAGATTTCAGAAAAAGATCTTTCCAACTACGGTTATAAAAGGATCGATTTCTCACTTTTTAAAGATGATAAACAAGTGGTCTATGATGGTTTTCAATTTTCAGTAGATGGAGCTGAACAAGTGATTTTAAAAATGAAGATCAGAGGTGAAAATTACTATTCCCTCTTCTTTAAAAAAGGAGACAAGGAAGATATATCTATCTCTTATTCAGACAGAGAAGAGATTTTAAAGTAGAGGATAGTTTATGAGTAAAGTAACATTGAGAACCTGGTTGATCTTTATTCTTGTTGGTTTAGCTGGTCAGTTTGCTTGGGCTATTGAAAACATGTATTTAAACTCCTACATAGCTTATTTAAACTTCAAAGCACCTAGTGAGTATCGCTTCGATTACTCCTTGATGATATCTTTAACTACTGCAGTTTCTGCCTTCGTCGCTTCTTTAACAACAATATTTATAGGAGCATTGACAGACAAGATAGGAAAGAAAAAACTCTTCATCTCAGCAGGTTATATTCTCTGGGGTATCTCCACTGCTTGTTTTGGACTGTTCAATGTCAATTCAGATGCCGGAATAAAATTTAACATAACTCCTTATTTAGCAGCAGTCTTCGTAATTGTTTTTGATGCGGTGATGACTTTCTTTGGCTCTGCCTCTAACGATGCTACATTCAACAGTTATGTGACTGAGAACACAGATGAGAGCAAAAGAGGAAAGGTTGAAAATGTTTTATCTATTCTTCCACTTCTTTCTATGATGATAATCTTTGGAGGATTGAATTTTTTAACGACTGAGAAAGAAGGCTACAGGTGGGATCTCTTCTTCTATCTGGTCGGAGGATTTGTTGTATTGGTTGGAATCATCTCTATCTTTTTAATTCCTAAAGAGAAGAAAAAGAGAAATGACCGCTCTATCTTTTCTCTTATCTATGGCACAGTCAAGGTAAAAGAGATAAAGAAGAACAAGAAACTTTATCTTCTTTTTATCATCTATTTTATTTTTTCTCTGTCCTGTCAGATCTTCTTTCCCTACATCATGATCTATGTAGAGAAAACTTGTCAGATAAGCAATAATTCATCATCGTTTTTAACAGATTTTACTCTGGTCATGTTTATTTCTTTATTAAGCGGATCTCTTCTCTCTTTGATATATGGATTTTTAGCAGACAAGTATGGAAAGGATAAGATGATAATTCCAACACTATTAACCTACTGTACAGGATGTGTGATGATGTATTTTATTCCTTTGGTCAGCTCTTCTCTGAAGATCTTTTACTCTATCATCTCAATAATTGTGATGATAATAGGATATGTATCTGTTCCTACTATCATCAACTCCCTTGTAAGAGAGAATATTCCAAAAGGTCAAGAAGGTTCTTTTTTAGGAGTGAGGATGCTTTTTGTTGTCCTTCTTCCTATGTCGACAGGCCCGTTTATCGGAAACTATTTGAACAGTTTTAAAGACAATTACTATGATGAATTCAATATCAAAAGCAATCTTCCAAATGAGTTAGCATATCTTGTTGCTGCATCAGTAATAATCCTGACGATTGTTCCACTGTTTTTTTATTTCAGAGAAAAGAAAAGAGGAGATGTGATTTATGGAAAATAAAGAAGGTTATCTCTACGCTTTATCCATGCAGGATAAATTTCCTTTCACAGATTGTCCATTAAATGAGTATCCTAGACCATTTTTTAAAAGAGACAGTTATATCTGTTTAAATGGTCTATGGGATTTTCAGATGAAAAAAGATGAAGATCTTCCTTTGTCATACAGTGAGAAAATACTTGTCCCATACGCAGTTGAGTCACATTTAAGTGGAATAGAAAGACTTGTCAAAGAGGATGATGTCCTCTTCTATCACAGAGTCATCACTCTCCCCGATGACTACGTTGATAAAAACATCATCATAAACTTTGATGGAATAGATCAGATAGGAAAGATATACATCGATAGGAAGCTTGTTTTGATAACAGATGATCCCTATTTAAGGCATCAGCTGTTTGTTAAGAAAGCTAAGAAAGAGTTTGATCTGGTGATTCAAGTGAGAGATTATACAGATAATTCTTACTATCAAAGAGGAAAACAGACAACAAAGAGAAACGGTTATTTTTACACTTCATCCTCTGGTATATATCGTCCAGTCTGGATTGAAAAGGTTCCTGACAAGTATATAAAAGAGATATCGATACGACCATTATTTGATGAGAAGAAGATCAAAGTTCTTGTTAAAAGCGACTGTGAAGGAAAAGTCAAAGTGAGGTTTGATGAGAAGAACTTCTTCATACAAGCAAATAAGGAAGAGTATCTTCCTGTTGAGAATTTTCATCCGTATTTTTTAGAGACTCCTTACATATACGATATCAAATTCTCTTTCTATGAAGATGAGGTCAGCTCTCTTTTTGCAATGATTAAGACATCTATTGAAAACAAGGGAGGATATAAGAGATTTGCAATCAATAACAAGATAACTTTTTTATCAGGAATCCTCTATCAGGGATACTATTACTTAGGGAATTTGACTCCCCTTTCAAACGATGACATGTATCAGGATTTGAAGAAGATCAAAGATATGGGATTCAACATGATAAGAGTGCATGTAAAAATTGAAGCAGACCTCTTTTATTACTACGCTATAAGATTAGGTCTTTATATCTTCCAGGATTTTCCTAACGGAGGAGAGAGGTATTCTTTTCTTCCTACAGTTCTTCCTCGTGTCTTTCCTTTTCTTTCAAATGAGAGAGTGTGCTCTTTCTTCTTTAAAGGTTTAGGAAGAAAAAGCACTGTCTCAAAAGAGATCTTTCAAAAAGATGCTATCAATTATCTATCGCATTTATCTAATGTACCAAACATCGTATCTTACAGTATTTTCAACGAGGGTTGGGGAGAGTTTCACCCTTCTTACATCTATTTGAAACTCAAGGAAATGTATCCAGACATTCTTTTTGATACTTCGTCAGGTTGGTACGATTGTAAAAGCGATTATTATTCGATTCATACCTATACTTTCCCTAGGATGAAAAGAGAAGATAAAACAAGATGTTTTATTATTTCAGAGATGGGAGGAATAGGATATAGAGAACAGATGCATTCTCTTTTTAAAAACTACTTTGCACACAAGAAGTGTAAAGATAAGATCACCTATGAGAAGAAGATAAAAAAACTGTATGAAAAAGACCTCTACTTTCATAAAAGAAGAGGCCTATC
>JALEUS010000028.1 GCA_022780765.1 Bacilli bacterium
GTGTGAGTGAGAAAGCTAAACTCATTCAGGATAGAAGAGAAGAGAAAAAGAGAGAAAAGCTTGAAAAGAAACAAGCAAAAGAGATGAGGAAAGCTTTCCTCAAAGAAGAGAAAGAGCTGAGAAGAAAAGAGAGAGAAGAGGAGAAAAAAGAGAAGATAATTGAAGCTCCTTTAGAAGAAGAGAGTTCAGCTGAGCAAGAGAAGAAAGTTGAATCTAATTCTTCCCTTCATCAGCAGTATGAAGAAAAAGATCTTCCTTTAGAAGAAAAGAAACCTCTTGAAGAAGAAAGTATTGAAAAGAAAAATGAAAGTTGTTCTTCAGAGGATGAAAGATTATCTCTCTTAGCTAAAGAAGCTTTAGATAAAGAGATTGATGATTTTAATAAAAAGAATCAGGAAGTTGAAGAAAAACAAGAGATTGAAGAAAAGATAGAAACTCATCACCTCATTGAAGAGAAAAAAAGACATGAAAGCAAACTTCCGAGCGAAAAAGAACTAAAAAGGAAGATGAAAAGATCAAGCAAAAAGAATTATAGATAATTTTTCTTCTTACACTTCATTCTATTTCATCTGCTGTAACAATCAATAAAATGATCAGATCAAATTATTTCTGGTATCCATGTTAAAAAATAAAAGCACATGAATTCATGTGCTTTTTTTGAATATCTTGATATCAGTTCATCTCCTTCAATTTCTTTTTATCGATCTTGCCTACATCTGTTCTAGGAAATGCAGATAAAAAGACAATCTTTTCAGGACAGGAATACTTTAAAAGTTTAGAAGTAAAAAGGGTATTTAATCTCTTCTCTATCGCTTTTTCATCGACGTCATTTTGAAGTTCGACAAACAGTTTTAAATAAGGATGGTTATCATCTTCGACAAAAAGACAGCATGCAAACTTAACTTCCTCAACAGAAGTAGCTAACTCTTCTATCATCGAAGGGAAGACATTGTATCCTGCTATCTTATAGACATCGTTCTTTCTGTTTGAGAAGTACAGGAAACCATCTTTATCGTGATAACCTATATCTCCTGTTATCAACCACTTCTTATTGTTCTTATCGATGTAAACAGGCAGTGAATCATTAAGGTATCCAAGACATAAGGCAGGAGATGCAATAATTATCATACCTTGAACATTGTCGCCTAAATCATGTTCCATATCTTCTTTTGAAACTATCTTAAACTCTGTTCCTTTCAAAGGTTTACCGACTGAACCGACTCTGTTTTCACTGTGAGTGTTCACAAAAGTTACAGTGACAGTCTCAGTTAAACCGTACCCTTCTAAAAGATATCCTTTAGAAGAATAATCATCCATCAGCTTGTTGTACTCATCGATTATGTAAAGCGGAGTTTTATCAGCGCCCACATAAGTAGCGTAAAGATTCTTCAAGTAATCTCCTTTGAATCTGTTGCTGTCCAATATCTTTTTAATCAGATATGGAACAGCGATAAGAATATTGAGCTGATCTTTTTTTAGTCTTTTGATCACCTCATCTAAATCAAATTTGATCATCAGGCATGAACCAGCATCGTTCATTAAAGGTGCGATCACTCCCATAGCTAAACCAAAACCGTGAAAGAGAGGAAGAACACCTATTATCGCTTTGCCGCTGAGCTCTCTTCCAACTATCTCTCTAGCTAAAGAACCTGGGTAAAGAAGCTGCTGATCATTTAAAATGACAGTTTTGCTTTTGCCGGTTGTACCTCCGCTTCGCAGATAAACGGATGGTTTTAAATAATCGGTGTTTATCTCTTTTAAACTTATCTCTGACTTAATACGGTACAGATACTTCTCTTCTTCTATCTCTTTTAAAGCATCTCTGTTTTTGATTCTGTAGAATAATCTTTCTAAAGGAAAGAGATCTTCTTCAGGTGATATAACAAAAGTTTGAAGAGTCAGATCTGATATGCTTTTTTTATACTTTTTATAGAAGATATCTAAGACGACAAAAAACTTGCTTCCGTTCTCCTTTAATGTGTCAGGTAATTGACTGACAGGAAAAAGAGGATGCAAAAAGGCAGAGATCGCTCCTATTTTATCTAAAGCGTAATAAGCGATGATACACTCTGGAATATTAGGAGAAAGAACAGATACCACATCATTTTTTTTAACTCCGCATGAAGCAAAAACATCAGCAAAATGGTCAACTCTCTTATGAAACTCAATGTAGTTGATCTTTTTCTTTCTAAAATACAATGCTGTGTTTTTTGAATTTTTAAATGCGATAGTGCTCTGATACACTGTCTGATTTGTTTCTCTCATAGTATCTGACCTCCCAAGAGTGAATATATAGTGAAGATGATTCCGATGATTATCGGTTGATGAAGAATGTAGACATATATGGTGTGTCTTCCTAAAAAGCAGAATGGTTTAAGCACTTTGCAATCTTTTAAACAAGGAAGAAGAGTTCTCTTTTTCTTTCCATAGATTATCTTTCCTGTAAATATTCCGATAAACACAACTCCCGTGTAAGGGAAAATAGGCCACCAATCGTTATACGAAGCTTTCATTCCTAATATTGCTTTCAAGTATCCAAAAGGATCTTTTGCCATCTCTTTACTGAAATCACCGGACACGATAGATGTTCCCCACTTGACATATACATTTCCAACCTGTATTCCTGAAGAGAAGACGATTCCTATAAGAAGAATGACAAATCCTATTGTAAATATCAATGAATTTGGAACCTTCTTTTTAAAAAGACGAAAGATAAGTTCAAGAAGAGCATACATCAGAATCGCAAATCCCATCTGATGAAGGATTCCAAAGAAGATGAGACAATCATCCTTTGTGATAATTGAAAAGACATAGGTAGCTAAGGAAAAAACAAGAGCTCCAAGATTCAATAAGATAGCCCTTCTCAGATTGCTTCTTGTCAAAGAAGATGAAACCCCGCAGATAAATAAGAATAAGCCACCAAAAAAAGGAACCAGATATTTGATTATAAAGGGATTAAAGAATAGATCCTGAGTAAATTTGACAAACTGATAAACATTGGGATTAAGAGAGAAAAACTGGCTCTGATTCTTTATCATAGAGGCCAAGAAGAAAACATCGAAACAGGAGTGATATAAGACGACAATAATTATTGGAATAGCTCTCAGAAAATCTATTTCCCATATCCTGTTCTTCTTATATTTCACACTTCCAGCTTCTCTTTTAAACATACATAGAGATTATATCATTAAATATCGATGTGCTGTACATATAATAATTCATTGTTTATATATGCTGTTTTAATATTCAATTTATATGAAATCTTTATGCTTATGGTTGTTTTAAAATGCTGTTTTTTATATAATTTTAGGGAGTTTTTTTAATTGGAGTGAAAAATATTGCATAACCTATTTGACAAAATACCTGATGAGCTCTTTGCTCCTTTAAACAGCAGGTATAAATCTATCTATTCGTACTGTTTAGTTTCACTTTACTGGCTTTTTCGAAAGCTTAAAAACGACATCAGAAAAAGCGATTATCTCGAACTTCTAAGAAGCAAAAGCGACGATCTTTACGCTCTTTACGAGATCCAAAACAAAGCTGTCGATGAAGAGATAAAAAAAGGAGATTTCGATAAAAAAGATAACATCATCTCCTCTTTTGAGCATTCTGATGAACTTTCCGAGGACAAACAGCTCCAACTGGACTTTCAGAATCAAGAGGAGGAGAACATCAATTCTAGAATCAACACCATAATCAGAACTCTGAGTGACGCTGGTTGGTTTTTGCTTGTAAAAAATAATGCTACCAGAGCTGAAAAGATTCTCATCCCAGCTTACTCGCTGAAGATACTGAAGATCCTCACCGAGTTAACAACCGACAATAACAGCTATCTGCCTATTGTCCATCAGACTTATGCCGAGCTCAAAATGGAAGATGAGAAAGAGGATGACTACATGTATCAAGCTCTTTTAAATGCTAGAAGCAATGCTGATACTATCGATCTATCTGTCAT
>JALEUS010000041.1 GCA_022780765.1 Bacilli bacterium
GAATCATTTAATACTTGTTTTCTATATTTAGTGACAAGAATTAGATGATAATGTAGATTGAATACTGAGTGGTTATTTGAATATATTTCCATATAATTATTATAAATCATATACAAAGTATATGCAATATAGAATTATCAATTGGGACAAACTTAATACTGAATTGAAATAATAATGGGATTTGATGTTATGAGTACTTCTTTTTCGCCTAATTCATTCCCTACTTACAGAAGGTAGGGGACTTCTTAGGAAGTAATGTTAAATAATGTATTAATAGATATCAATCCTATTTATATAGATATAAAGAGAAAAAAATAAAAATTTAGCACTCTTATCTTGTATTTGCTAAAAATATGTTTATAATATGTATGGCACTTAAAAGAGTGCACGAACGATTATGAAATTAGCAAGAAAAGATCAAGTACTGAAATGCATCGTTGAAGAGTATATCAAAACAGCTTCTCCTGTCGGCAGTGAGAATCTTTTGAAGAACTACAATTTAAACTGCTCATCAGCAACCATCAGAAATGCTATGGCTCAGCTTGAAAAGGAAGGATATCTAGAGAAGACTCACATATCTTCAGGAAGAGTACCTTCTGCTAAAGGATACCAACACTATCTAGAACATCTTGATAGCAGCAGATATCTTGACAGCATAGATATGGACTTTCAAAGAGAGCTTGTTAATTTCTTGTCAGATCCCACTTTAGGTGTAGAAGAGGTGATAAACAAAGTCTGTCAGATTTTATCTAACATGACTAATATGGTAACCATCTACATGAAAGACAACTATGAAGAGAAGCTTGTCAAAGTTGAAGTGATTCCTCTCAGTGAAGATAAGATACTAGGCCTGTTTGTCACGGATAAGGGAAATATTAAAAGCAAGACTTTCTTATTGAATAAGAGACACTTTTTCGATAAAGATAAAGCTGCTCAGTTTGTCTCTCTTCTCTCTGAGAACATATCAGGTTTGTCATTAAGAGAAATCATCTCCTATATAGATGCTAATCGTCTGGAGATTGAGAAGGTCTTCGGATACGTTGGAATCATCTCATTGACGACTTTGAAAGAATCTATTCTTCAGTACCTTCTTTATAGCGACAGCAGGTGGAAGATATACGGAAAATATAATCTCTTCTCACACAGCGAGTACGTTAATGATCCTGAGGCTATTGTCAATGTGCTTGAAACATTATCAAATCCTGATATGCTTCAACACAATTTTGCTTCAAGTGATGACTTAGGAGATGTGAAGATTTCATTCACAAACGAGAAGGCAGGAGATCTAGCTATCGTAACTAAAACTATCTTAGACAATCAGCAGATCTCTTTGATAGGTCCAAAAAGAATGAATTATAAAAAGGTTCTCTCCTCGTTAGATTATGTCTGTTACCTGATTGAGAATTATAGCAGAGGTAACAGTAAGGAAGGAGCTGTCGCTACAACGCAAAGAAGAGTGAAATTGAAAGAAAGGAGAACGAAAGATGAGTGAAGAAAAAGAGATAGTTAAAGAAGAGGAAACAGTTACAGAAAAAAGCAAAAAAGAGCTGAAAGCTGAAAAGAAAGAAGAGAAGAAAGCTCTCAAACAGGTTGAAGAGCTAGAAGAAAAAAACAGAGAGCTTCTCGATAAGATCACTGAGTTAAATAAGAAGTATGAGGAGACTGACAAGGAGAAAGATCTCTGGAAGAACAAGTATTATCAGGCTTATGCAGATCTGTCAAACACAAGGAAGCAGATTGAGAAGGAAGGGCAAGAGTTCAAAGACTACGCAAACAAGTCTCTGATAACTGAGCTCATTCCAGTTCTTGATAGCTTCGATATGGCATTTAAGACAGAACCAGAGGATGAAAAGATTAAAAACTATCTCATCGGATTCAAGATGATCTATTCAAAACTTCTTGAATTCTTAGATAAGATGCACGTTGAAGTTATCTCTCCTGAGATAGGAGCAGATTACAATCCTCATCTGATGGAGGCTCTATCTGTCATTCCAGGTGAGGAGGATAACAAAATTAAAGAAGTGTTCTACAAAGGTTACAAACTTCACAGTTCTCTTCTCCGTGCAGCATCGGTATTGATCACTAAGAAACAAGAGAATGAACAAAAGAGTGAAGAAAGTGAAAAAGCTTCAGATTCTGAAGAGGAATAATTAGCGAAATTTAGGAGGAATATATTTATGGCTAAAGAAATTATTTTAGGAATCGATTTAGGAACAACAAACTCTGTTGCTTCCTACATGCAAGATGACCAGAAGATCAAGGTCATCCCATCACCAGAGGGCACAAACACCTGCCCATCAGTTGTGTCCTTTAAACCAGATGGTGAAGAGATTGTCGGAAACGCAGCTAAAAGAATGCTTTTGACAAATCCCGACACAATATCTTCTATCAAGAGAAAGATGGGAACAAGAAATCTTACTCATATCAACTGTGTCAATAAAGATTTCACACCTGAAGAGGTATCTGCAAAAATTCTTTCTTACATCAAAGGATATGCAGAGAAGTACATAGGACAGACTATTTCAAAAGCGGTTATCACTTGTCCTGCTTACTTCAACGATGATCAAAGACAGGCTACCAAGAACGCAGGAACAATTGCAGGACTCGATGTTGTCAGAGTCATCTCTGAACCTACTGCTGCTGCTTTAGCATATGGTATGGATTCAAAGAAGAGTGGCAAGATCATGGTCTTCGATTTAGGAGGTGGAACACTCGATGTATCCATACTCGATATCGGTGATGGAACATTTGAAGTCTTATCCACATCAGGAGATACAATCTTAGGCGGTGATGATTGGGATCATGCAATTATGAAATATCTCATCTCTGAGATACAGGCACAGTGCGGTATTTCAATATCTGACACTGATCCAAAGGACAAACCTACAATTCAGAGATTGAGAGATGAAGCTGAGAAGGCAAAGATCAATCTCTCAAGTCAGGTTCAGACCATAATCTCTTTACCTTATATAGGCTTCAGCAACAACGGTCCTGTCAACTTTGAGACAACTTTAACAAGAGCTAAGTTCCAAGATCTTACAGCCGACTTGTTAAACAGATGCCAAGGTCCATTTGAGAAAGCTTTAGCAGATGCTAAGTTATCTGTTTCCGATCTAGATGATATCATCTTGGTAGGTGGTTCAACCAGAATGCCAGCTGTCATAGATATGATCACCAGATTGAATAATGGTAAAAAACCTAATCAGTCTGTTAACCCTGATGAGGCTGTCTCTGTCGGTGCTGCTATTCAAGGCGGTGTCATCAGAGGAGATATAAAGGATGTCGTTTTGTTAGATGTCACTCCTTTGACTTTAGGAATCGAGACTTTAGGCGGTGTCATGACTCCTCTTATTCCTAGAAACACCACCATTCCTACAACAAGGCAGCAGACTTTCTCAACAGCTGAAGACAATCAGCCAGGTGTTGAGATTCAGGTGTTCCAAGGTGAGAGACCTATGGCACAGGACAACAAATTCTTAGGAAGATTCAAACTTGAAGGCATTCGTCCTGCAAGAAGAGGAGAACCTAGAATCCAGGTCACTTTCTCAATCGATGTCAACGGTATCGTCTCAGTCACTGCTAAGGACTTAGATACAAATAACGAACAGCATATCACCATAACCAACTCTTCTGGTCTATCTAAAGAAGAGATCGATAAGATGGTCAAAGAAGCAGAGGCTAACAAAGAAGCTGACAGCAAGAGAAAAGAAGAGATTGAAGTCAGAAATGAAGCTCAGCAGCTCATCGATTCTATCGACAGAACAATCAATGATAAAGATCATCCAGTCGATGAGAAGACCAAAGCAGAAGCTACAAAGATAAGAGATGACATCAAAGCTGATTTAGACAGAAACGATATAGCTGCTGTCAAAGCTAAGATGGCTCAGCTTCAGCAGGCTGCTAACCAGATGTACCAAGCTTCACAGCAGAGTCAAGCTGAAAACAAGCAGCAATCTACAGCATCAGATCCTAACGATCCAAACGTTGTCGATGCTACCTTCACCGAAAAGAAAGACAACTGATTGATGACTGGCATATGCCAGTCATCATTTCATAAGAAAGGAGGTAACAGATGGCAGAAAAAAGAGATTACTATGACATTTTAGGTGTCAGCAGAGACGCTAGTGATGATCAGATAAAATCAGCCTATAGAAAACTTGCAAAACAGTACCATCCGGATTTGAATCACGCTCCTGATGCAGCAGAGAAGTTTAAAGAAGTTACAGAAGCATATGAAGTTCTCTCAGACAGCAATAAGAGAAGACAGTACGATCAGTTTGGAAGAGCTGCTTTTGATAACAACGGACAGGGTGGATTCTCTGGCTTCTCAGGTTCAGGAATGAACGGAGGATTTGACTTTGATGATCTAGGAGATATTTTCTCTCAGTTTTTCGGAGGAGGTCACTCATCAAGAGGTGATAACCTTCCTAGAAAAGGTGCTGACACACTGGTGAATGTCACATTGACATTCGATCAAGCTGTTCATGGATGCAAAGTAGATATCCCGTTAAATCATGTTAGAAACTGCGATGAGTGTCATGGAACAGGTGCTTTGCATGGAACCGATTTTAAGAAATGTCCAACCTGTAATGGAACAGGAAGAGTGTTGACAAGAAGACAGACTATTTTAGGAACTATGCAGACAGAAAGTGTCTGCCCTGACTGTCATGGAAGTGGAAAAGTCATTGTCAATAAATGCACAAAATGTCATGGATCTGGCAAGGTTCAAAGCAATGAGACTTTGACTGTCAACATACCAGCAGGTGTCGACACTGGAAGTCAGATAAGAATTCAAGACAAGGGTAAAGCAGGTGAAAACGGAGGACCTAATGGAGATCTCATAATAAGGATCACCGCATTAGAAAGCAAGGTTTTCAAAAGAGACAAAGAGAACGTTTCAATCGATTGCCCTATCTCTTTCATCGATGCAATTTTAGGATGCACAGTCACTGTCCCAACTATAAATGGAGACTGCGATCTTGTGATACCACAATCGTGTCAACCAAACACTATCCTGAAGATGACTGGAAAGGGAATACCTTCTTTAAAAGGACAGAGATCAGGCGATCAGTTTGTCAATGTCATCGTCAAATTTCCTAAGAAATTGACTGCAACTCAGGAGGAGTTGCTGAAGAAATTTCAAGAGGAAGAAGATAAGAAAGGCAATTCTATCTTCGATATTTTTAAAGGAAAAAGAAAGAAAAAATAAATCTGAGGACTGTTTTATAAATTCACTTATAAACGGTCCTATTTTGTTTTCCATATAAAATTGATACAATTTTTAGGAAATTATTTGAGGTGAAAATGAGTTTTAGAAAATTGAATATTGGAAGTTTGATAAATGCCCGAGATCTTCACGGTTTAAAAAATAGGAACGGAAAGACGATAAAAAAGAATTCGTTATTTAGAAGCGATGCTCTTTTTAAGATCTCTTCTGAAGATATGAGAAGACTCAAAGAGGAGAACAATCTAAAAGAGATAATCGATTTCCGTGGAGAAGATGAGATAAATGAACACACTGTAGATCCCTCTGTTGATGGAGTTAAACATATCTATCTGCCACTTAATAACGGAATAAGAAACCAGGTGACAAGAGAGCACAAAGAGCACAGCGACAATAAGGAAGTAGAAGGAATAATCAATTTCTTTTACTATCTTGATGAGAAGGCTGATATAACATATGCTACTGAGAAGCTTTACAGACAGTTTGTCAGCAATGAGATAGGAGTGAAGAACTTATCTAATTTTTTAAATGAGGTCTTATCCTGTGATGGACTTTTGATCTATCACTGCACCGATGGGAAAGATAGAACAGGAGTTGCAACCTATCTCCTTTTGAAAATACTCGATTTTGATGATGAGACAATATTCTATGATTATCTTTTGACAAACGAGAACGTTGTTGAAAAGAGAAAGAGGAGAAGAGAGCTGTTTTTAAGCTGTGGAATTGATAACGAGATAATATTGAATTCATCTGACATCATTGCTGGAGTGAGAGAGAACTGGTTAAAAGCTGCTGTCGATGAGATAAATAAGAGATACCAAGGAGTTGACAGTTACATTGAAAACATCTTAGGCTTCAGCAAAGAAAAAAGAGAATACATGCAAGAAAAATATCTATCATGCGAGTAGTAAAGGAGGAAAAACATGGAAAAAGAAATCTTAGAAAACTACGCTAAAGCAATTGTCGAAGTAGGAATCAATCTTCAGAGAGGACAATCTGTTGTCATCAGGCTTGAACCTGAGTTAGAGGAGTTTGCCACTCTGGTTGCAACTCACTGCTATATCAAAGGAGCGAAGCAGGTGGTCTTCTCATACACATCAAGCAGACTTACAAATGTCGCACTGAAGTATTCTAATATTGAAGATCTCTCTATTGTCAATCAGTACGAGGAAGGTTATTACAAGTTCACTGCTGAAGAAAAACCGTGTTTGATCTGGCTCGATGGAGAGGACCCAGATGGTCTTCTAGGGGTTGATTCAAATAAGGTTGCTGCTGTTAAGAAGAACAAAATGAAGGTCCTTTTAAAATACATTGAAGCTTATGATAATCAATCTCAATGGACTATTGTAGGTGTTCCTACAAAGAGATGGGCAAAGAAGATGTTCCCTGATATGAATGAAGAAGAGGCAGTTGAGAAGCTGTGGAAACTGATTTTGATAACCGCCAGGAGCTACAGCGGAAATTCTGTTGACAACTGGAATGAGCATCAAGCAAATTTTAAAAAGAGGAGCGATTATATCAATTCTTTAAACTTGGTATCTCTTCACTACAAGAGTAAAAAAGGAACAGATCTGACTGTAGGACTGATCAAAGGAGTGAAATTCTTAGGAGGCAGTGAGGAAGTTAACGGAATAGAATTCCAGCCCAATATGCCTACTGAAGAGATATTCACCTCTCCTATGAAAGGAGAAGCAGAAGGAATTGTCTACTCCACTAAACCTCTGTGCTATCAGGGACAGATGATTGAAGATTTCTATGTTAGATTCCATGAAGGTAAAGCTGTTGAAGCTGATGCTAAAGTAGGAAAGGAAGCTCTGCTTTCTATTTTGACTTTAGATGAAGGATCAGCTTACTTAGGAGAGTGTGCTCTTGTGCCAGTCACTTCTTATGTCAATAAAGCAGCAGATATCTTAAATGGTGAAGATAAAGAGCATGAAGATGTGCTGTTTTATAACACCTTATTTGATGAGAATGCCGCTTGTCATTTAGCTCTCGGAAAAGGATTTATCAACCTCTATCCAGATTATGAGAAATACTCTGCAGATGAGATCTACAACAAAGGAATAAATAAATCATTCTCACATGTGGATTTCATGATCGGAGATGAAACGTTATCGATCACTGGAAGAGATGAAAACGGAAAAGAGTATCCTCTTATCAAAGACGGACTCTGGGCGTTTTGATCAATAAAGAAAAAGGACTGCTTAAGCTTATCAAATAAGCTAGAAACAGTCCTTTTATAGTTTATAACAGATTGATATTCATCTTCTTCAATTCTTGAATATCTTCTTCTGACCAGAGAGAAGCTTGAATCTCTCCTATGTGCGCTTTCTCAAGGAAGAACATGCAAAGTCTTGACTGACCTATTCCTCCTCCTATCGTGTATGGTAGGTCTTTATTTAATATTCCTTGACAGAAAGGAGTATCTTTTTTGTACAGTTCACCTTTGTATTCTAATTGTTTTAAAAGAGATATCTCGTCGACTCTTATTCCCATGGAAGAGACTTCAAATGCTTTATCTAAGATCTCATTATACAGGATGATGTCTCCATTAAGATTGTAGTCATCGTAATCAGCTGCTCTACCATCGTGGCTTTTACCATCTTTTAAAGGCCAACCTATCTGATATAAGAAGAAAGCTTTTTTCTCTCTTGCTAGCTTGTCTTCTCTCTCTTTTCTTGAAAGATCAGGATATAATGATTCAAGTTCAGATGTGGAGATGAAAAAGATGTTTTCAGGGAGTTTATTTTTAAAGACTCTGTATCTTTCATTAACTTTTTTCTCTTCATTTTTTAAACAGGTGAAGATCTCTTCAACCGTTTTAAAAAGATAAGGAAGTTCTCTATCTTTTTTATCGATGATCTTTTCCCAGTCCCACTGGTCGACGTAGACTGAGTGAAGGTTATCTAAATCTTCATCTCTTCTGATAGCGTTCATGTCGGTGTAAAGGCCTTCGTGAACTGAGAAATTATATTGCTTTAAAGCGTACCTTTTCCATTTAGCTAATGATTGAACTATCTCTATCTCCTCACCTTTGATATCTTTGATGGTGAAGGAGACCTTTCTTTCGACTCCGTTTAAATCATCGTTTAATCCGGTGTCCTTTTTTACAAAGAGAGGAGCAGAGACTCTCTGAAGATTGAGTGCAGAAGATAGCTCGTATTGAAATGTGTCTTTGATATATTTGATAGCTACTTGAGTCACTTTATTTGACAATTTGCTCTGATATGTTTTGATGTTGTATACCATAGAAAAACCTCACAAAAAAATTATATTACTATGGAATTAACACGAGAAGAAAAATTTACTTTTTTTCGTATGACAGAACTTCTATTTCATCTACCTGAGCATATTTAGCTGCTCTTTTTAGGCAAATTTTCTCTTTTCTGGTGAGGAAGTATGTTTTCTTTTCCTTCTTGTCCTCATTGAAGGTATCGATAGCATCATAGAACATCTCTTCTAATTTCTTCACACAGATTTCAAGAGAAAAACTCTTTCCGTACTCGTAGTATTTTTCACTGAGAGGAGCAAGTTCATCTCTGTTTTCAAAGAAGTAGTCAATCTTCTCTTTAAGAGACATATAATCTCCAGCTTTAAATAGACATCTTGAATCTAAAGCAAAGTGGTTGGTAGCTGACACTTTGCTATCTGAAATAACTGGTACTTTTCCACATGAGAAAGCTTCAATGCATGCTATTGCTTCACTTTCTGCATCGGATGCGTGAACGTATAGATCACAGTAGTTGATGATCTTTTTAAGCTCTTCTTGATCGACAACCTTATTGATGAGAGGATTTGTTAAACCTTTAGATAGCTTGTTTATTTTCTTAAGCTTAGGTCCTTTTCCAAGGAGGATCAACTGGATATCTTTCTCGTGTGCAGAATGCTTTATTGCTTTGATCAGTAGATCCTGTCTTTTTTCTCCAGATAATCTTCCTACCATGAGAACTACAAATTTATCTTTCAACTCCTCTGGTTTTTCTACTTTCATTCTGTCAAAGAAAGGAGATACACCGTTTGATATTGGATAGATTTTGTTTTTATAATGATGTCTTTTCATTTCATCTCTCATCATCTCAGAAGGCGTGTGGATGTATTCGACTTTTTTGTACATGATGGTTTTGAAAAAGTGATATATGTAGCTGTTTACAAAAGAAAGATGACCTAAATTGATGTTGTATGAGATGTTCTCAGGTTGAACATGCATAGCACTGGTAATAGGAATGTTCATGATCTTTGCGATAGTTCTCACTTGGCAACCTAATCTAAACGGCATCAGAATATGAACCAGGTCACTTCCTTTTAAAAACTCTTTGACAAGAGGATAATCCTCTTTGTTCAGTTTAGCTAAAACCATTCCGTTCTTTTTTACAAGGGAGTTAAAACAGTACAAATTTATTCTGTGTTCAACAGGAAAGATTTTATATTTTTTTTCTAAAGGAACTATATTTCCTACAACAGCAGCGATGAACCTGACCTCATGTCCTAATTGAATCAAGCAGTCTGCTGATCTTAAAGCGGTGACAGTCGTTCCGTTTGTCTTGTCACCGATCATATCTAATACTAAAGTAATGACCATAAAATAACCTTGACATCTTAATATATAATAATGATTTTTATATGCAATAGTTTAATGCTTGAATTATTTTTATCTTTTGGTTATGCGATAAATTTTCTTTTGATTTCAAAGGTGTTCTTTTTCTTGAGCACACCTGCTTTGAAAGACAGATGATAAAAGTTTAAATGCATGAAAGATGAGTTATCTTTAGCGTATTTCTTATCACCTAAGAGAGTCAAAGAGAGCGTTTTTAAAGCTGCTCTTATCTGATTTTGTCTTCCTGTGAATATCGTTATATCAAGGCAGCTACCCTCATCAGTCAAGGAAGAAAATTTAAATTCGGTTATCGCTTCTTTTCCCTTTCTCTTATCTTTGGTAGGAACAGATAATCCTGACTTTTTATCAAAGAAAAGATACTGCTTGACAAGTTTATGATAATCCTCTTTAAGTCTTTCTTTTACCACACATTCGTATTTTCTTAAAACTTCTCTTCTTTCAAATTCTTTTTGGAGAATGGTCTTCACTCTGATACTTTTTGCAAAGATCACGATTCCAGATGTGTCTTTATCAAGACGATGAACGATGAAGATTTTTTCATTTTTTCTATTCAGGTATTCTCTACAGTAGTGGTAGAGAGTTTTATTTTTTTCTTTCTCTGTTGCTATTGTTAAAAGATTGCTCTCTTTATTTAATACGAGGACCTCTTCATCTTCGTAGACGATATCTAGTTTTTTCATTTTTTGATCTCGGGTAGTTTTCTTGATGTCTTCATCTCTTCAAAGATTTCAACATCAGGCAGGGAAGAAGTGATTTTCTGATACATCTTTTTGGTATCTTTCTTCTTGAGATGTTCAAATCCACTGTCTCGATAGGATAAGAAGCATTTGCTTAAAAACTCTTCGGTAGCTTTTGTCATGTAGTATGATTCTTTGACAAACATGAAGTAGTCGTATGGCATGTTTCTTTTAAAGGATTTGCTATTGTACGTCATGGAAGCTGAGATCACATCTGCTATGTATTCCATGCAGTACCTGTATGGAATATTTCTCACGATTATTCTTCCCACCAAAAAATCGGTGTAGTATTCCCAGTGATGCTTATTTCTTCTGGTGTGCAGCTGGCAGACCCTAGAATAGTAGTTGTTTGCCATTCTCTCGTTATATATTGGAGAGCCGTCACCTCGATAATATCTGCATGAAGTGATAAATTCACTGGGACGAAATTTCGACAGATCATGAGTTAAGAAGGAGAAGAAGAAACCTAGATGAAAACCGTTTTTTATCACTTGATTTCTGTGTCTGCAGACTAAAATAAAATGTTTTAATGGATGGCTCATATCATTTTAAAATGGGAATGACTTTCTCTTGTCTTCCGCCTACTATAACAGGAACATTATCATGGATGAACACATCTGTTTCACTTCTCATTCCAAAATCATCCATGTATATTCCAGGTTCTAAAGAGAAAGCGATATCGTTTATTATTCTTCTTTCATCTCTGGTCTCATAATCATCTATATTGACCCCTTTTCCGTGGGGAGAAAGGTCGCTAAAGATGCTGTGTCCAGTCCTGTGGATGAAGTATTTGTCATATCCTTTATCTCTTATATAATTTCTGACTACATCATCTATCTGATAACCATATACATCTCTTTTTGAAAGGTTATCATGAAGATATAGCAAAGCGAAATCGATGCTGTTTTTTAATACGTTGAAACGTTTTTCAACATTTAAGGAAACATTTTCATCTGCTTCACCCATCCAGGTTATATCAGAGTAGATGCTATCCTTATTCTTAAGCTTGCACCACATGTCAATTAAAACGACATCTCCTCTGTATATCTTTCTTGATGAGTTGACAGTCGGAAAATAGTGAGGATTGCTAGCATTATTATTTACAGCGACTATCGGAGGTTCATCAAAGAAGAGATCGTTTTCCTCATACTTATCAGCGATGAACTTCTGTATCTCATACTCATCGCTGTAACCTCTATTTAAGATGTCTTCTTTTATCTTTTCAAAAGCGAGATCTTTTATATGCAGATTGATTCTGCAAGCTTCCTGCATGGATAGGAAACCTTTTTCATCTATTCTGCAGTTTAGATAGGTCAATAGATCACCGGATGAGAAAACTTCTATTCCTTGATTTCTGATGAAGTTTACAGAACCGTAGTCAGCTGTGGATATCGAAGGAATCACCCCATCTTCAGAGATATCAACAAGGACTCTTTTATAATCTTTGATCATCTCTTTTTCTAATGCTAGCATCTCCTGATATGTCTTGTAGACAAAGATTTTGAAATCTGAGTCTTTGACAAACGGATAATCTAGCTGATTTACAAGGAGATAGTTTTCTTTATCTCTGTTGAAGAAAGCGAAAACTTTTCTTGTTAAAAAGTGTTTTCCTAGTATCTCCTTTAATAGAGTATTGCTGTTTTCATAGCTGAAAGCTATGTAAGCATCCATACCGTTTTTAAGGAGATATTCTTTTATATCTTCAAGTTTTTTTGACATCGTTTAACCCCTTTCTGATGAATCAGCTCTTCTGATTCATCAATGATTTGAAAAGCTCTTTTCCTAAAAAGAAGAAAGTCGCTGTTAACACCAAGTATATCAAAGGTGACACCAATAGTGATATGTAACTGTTATGAGAAAAAAACACATCCGTCACAAAGAAGGAGACAACATAAAGTGCTGGAATGATCTCTGAAGCAGCAGCGGAACCTAACATCATGATTCTGAAACGAAAGACATCATCTTTGGTGATAGTGAAATCTGGCTTTATAAGACCGAAGAAGTAGTTTATTGAATTTATCGCCAGTGATGAGCAGATAGAGAGGAAGGACATGAGGATGACGATGTAGTATGGAAGATAGAACATTAAGGATAGGGTTATTGGAAGAATCAGAGAGACAGGAAGGATGAGAAGATTGATAGATAAGAATTTGTTGAAGTAGAGATTCAGTTTTTTCTGTGGTAGAGACTTCAGCATCTGAATGTTTATTCCTTCAATTGAGAAGGCGTAAAAGAATGGTTGCGTCGATATGCTCGAGTTAAAAAACATAGATGCGAGAGCAATTATCATATACTTGTACTTTAAAGAAACAGTTGAGAAGAAAGGAGAAAGTTCTATCATCTTAACCGCTGTGATAAAGATGACAAGCAAGATGACTGAAGAGATCAACATCTTTATACACACTCCTGATATCAGCTTGATGTTCCTTTTTATTTCAATAGAGAATACTCTTTTATTTTTTATCTTGGGTTGAGAGCAGTTTTCTTTATCTTTCCTAGTGAATACTTTATCGATGTTTTTCGCATTTAAGACGTTGACATAGTTTTTGTTTATCACTTTAGAGAAAACAAAGAAGAGAAGAACAGTTATAATCAAAGCTGCTGGCATGATGAAGTAAGAAGATATGTTTGATAGCAGCATCGATTGGCTTGATAGGTAGCCAAAGACAGATAAGAATTTGAACATCGATATAAAGCGAGTAAAGAATTCTACATCTCTTGCAAAAGAAGATACTGAAGCGATCAAAATAAGCGATGCAACAAAGATAATAATGAAAAAAATCTCGATGAAAAAAGTGAACACTTTATTGGTAGACAGATGAGTTTTTTTATCTATCAAAACCATCAGAATAGATATGATGAACATTGCACACATCTGCTGACATACCAAGTAAATTATAGAAGAAAAATAACTGTACACATTGGTTTGATTGGATCCAGCAATCAAGAAAAAGTTAGCTATCAATGGAAGGAAGAGAAGCGATATATAAAAAATTAAGTTTCCGAAATACTTGGCGTAGAAAAGCTTTGTTCCTTTTATAGGATAGATGAGAATCCTCTCGCTCTTTGTGTAGATTGCAAAATTATAGGTGATAAAAGAGTGGAGGGCTATCACTATAATCGACATTATTCCATACAGAAATGGGAGGACATCAGAAGAGATAAAATTGTAATCAGCTGCGATGAATTTGCTGATAGTCATACTCATATTCAATGAGACTGTTATGTCGAGAATGAAAAAACAGATGATGGTTGTTACAGCAGAGAAAATCAGCCTTTTCCATGATTTTCCGCTGGCCAATTTAGAATTCTGCAGCAGGGAAGCCTGACATAGATATAGAAAGTTTTTCATTTTGTCAAATCCAAGAATAGAGACTCCAGGGAGGCATCTTCGTTTTCAAGTATCTTGAGATCCTCCACTGTTCCATAGAAAACAAGTTTCCCTTTGTCAATTATAGCAACTTCATCGCAGATCTTTTCTGCTGTCTCCAGTACGTGAGTAGAGTATAAGACAGTGCGATTATCTTTAGCGATATCTCTCATGATCTCTTTCACCTGGAAAGCAGATTTAGGATCGAGTCCAACAAGAGGTTCATCTAGTATCCAATTGTTAGGTTTATGCATCAGAGAGGATATTATAAAAATCTTTTGTCTCATACCGTGAGAGAGATCGGCTATGTACTTATTCAAATCGGTTTTCATATCCAGTTTCTCAGCTAGATTTAAAGCGTAGTCCATAGCTTCTTTTCTGTCTATTGAATAGATGGATGAGATGAAATTTAAAAAATCTATTCCTTTCATAGTCAGAAACATATCTGGGGTATCAAAGACGTAGCCAAAGTTTTCTTTTGCTTCATCAGGCTGTAAAAAGATATCTTTCCCATCGATAGAGATGTTACCTTTATCTATCGACAAGATACCTGCAATCATCTTTAATGTTGTGGATTTTCCAGCACCGTTAGGGCCTAAAAGACCGACCACTTTTCCATTGGGAATAGTCAGATTTAGGTCATCAACAGCTAAGTGATTCGAGTATTTTTTGCTTACATTTTTTATTTCAATCATGGTGAAGAGTGCAATCCTTTAATCTAAAATAGTCCTCTTCTCTTTCTACTTTGCTCTGATAATAGAAGAACAGAAGTTTTAACATATCCTGAACATCTTTAACAGAAAGCAGCTCATAGTTTGAATGCATAGCTAATTGCGGGATACCTATGTCACATGATAGAAGAGATACTTCGCTGTTTGAAATGTTTCCTAAAGTGGAACCTCCTCTCATATCTGAGCGATTGGTGTACTCCTGATAGGGAAGAGAGTTTTTCATGCAGAGCATTTTAATGACAGCGCTTGAAAGAGAATCGCTTGTGTAACTCTGATTAGCATTGTATTTGATCACTATTCCACATCCTAGTTTAACATCTGATGTTTTAGCTGAAAGCTCGGGATGATTTGGATGTCTGCTGTGAGCGTTGTCAACAGAGAGAAGAAAACTGTCAGCTAGGATGTTTCTTCTGTCTTTTTCGTTTGCTTTTAAAGAGAAGAGAATGTTTTCAAGGCAATCCTTTAAAAATGTTGAATGAGCTCCTTGTCTTGTCAAACTTCCCACCTCTTCATTATCAAAAGAGACAAAGAGTGGAATCACATTCTCTTTTAAATCTTTGCTCGCTTCAATAAAAGAGAGAAGAGAGCAGTAAGCACTCGATAGATCATCTAATCTCATGGAAGTTAGAAACTCTTTTTCCTTACCGAGTAGATGCGGTTTCTCTCTGTTTGTCAAAAATAGATCGTGAGAGAGAAGTTCGTACTCACTTTCATCTAACGACAGTTTTTTTAGTATGTATGAAGAGAAAGAAAAACCTTCCTCTTTCATTCCAAAGACAGGTCTTAAATCCGTACTAGGATTATAGATGTAACCATGATTGATCTCTCTGTTTAGATGTATAGCAACATTGGGAATATCTAAGAGATCTTCATCGATATGAAGAAGTCTAGATTCCACTGTTCCATTTGTTTTGTTAAGTATCTGTACTCTGCCTGCGATAGTGAGGCATTTATCTAACCACGAAGAAAAAATCGCACCTCCGTATGGCTCGACTTCAAGAAGAAAAAGATTGTCACTTTCTATCAGTGGTTGAGGCTTTAACTTGAAGGTTGGCGAATCGTTGTGTGTTGCACAGATGTTGAATGAGAGATCATTTAAAGAGACGTTCTCTGGAACTTTGAAAGCGATGATAGATGAAAGATTTCTTGTTAAAAAATAACCCTGTCCTTTTTTGATTTCATCAGGGAAATCATTTTCATCGATCTGAATAAAACCATTTTTTAGCAGCTCATCTTTCATATTTCTGACTGCGTGGAAGCAGGAATGAGATGAAGAGAGCAGTTTCAATACTTTATCTAACATATTTTTCCTCCCCAAATATTATAATTGATAACACATTTTTTATTGTTAAATTGATTGTTTTTACTCAGTTGAGAAAAGAATAGTGAAATAATCAATGTGAAATATTGTTTTTTTGATAAAATATTAAAAATCAAAGGAGAAATCAAATGGCAATTGACGTAAGCAAGTATCCAAATGTGAATATCTTATCACATCCGCTTTTAAAGCACAAAATCACACATTTGAGAGATATTAATACAGGAACTAACGAGTTTAGAAACCTAGTAAAAGAGATAGCTATTTTGGAAGGATATGAAGCTTTAAAAAATCTTCATACAGAACTTATTGAGATACAGACACCCGTTGAGAAAACTATGCAACCTGTAGTCTCCGGTAAAAAACTCTGCTTTGTCCCTATCTTGAGAGCAGGTTTAGGAATGGTTGATGGATTACTTGAGCTTGTTCCATCAGCTAAGGTAGGACACATAGGCCTATACAGAGATGAGAAGACACACCTTCCACAGCAGTACTATTTCAAGATGCCAAACAACATGGAGGAGAGAGATGTCTATCTTTTAGATCCTATGTTAGCAACAGGGGGATCCGCTATTGATTCTGTTTCTCTTCTTAAGAAACATGGTGCTAAAAATATCACTTTTATCTGTATTATTGCTGCTCCTGAAGGAATTGAAAATTTTGTAAAAGCCAATCCTGAGATTCCTCTTTATGTTGGTGCTGTCGATCGCTGTTTAAATGATAAAGCATATATCTGTCCTGGTTTAGGAGACTGCGGAGATAGAATCTTTGGAACTGTAGAAAACTAGCTGTTTAAAAAAGTATATTCTCATCATATATGTTTTAATTGTTCCTTTTTAAATGTCTAAATTTATCATCAGACAGAACTGATATTTTTAATTAAAGCATTTAATTAATTTATGTTATAAACAAAAAAACTGTTATACAACGACATTGTCATTATATAACAGTTTTTATTTACTCTTTTTGGCTGGGATACTTGGATTCGAACCAAGGCATCACAGATTCAGAGTCTGCTGTCTTACCGCTTGACTATATCCCAACAACAACAAAAAATATATATAAAAACATTCTTTTTGTCAAGGGAAAATGAACTTATGAGTATTCCTTTTTACTTATCGTAGCTTCTGTTGAAGCAGCGATAGACCTGTTCTATAAGAAGCATCATCGCAAGGTAGTGAGTAAAAGTCATCTTCGACAAAGAGAAAATTTGGTCAGCTCTCTTTCTTAATTTGTCGGATAAACCATAGGATGAACCTACTGCAAAAGATATTTTCCCATGTGTTTTACATACCTGCTGAAAGCTCTCTTTGAAATCAGAAGTCGATAGCTGAGAAGCGTGTGTATCAAGCAAAAAGAGATAGCTGTTTGAAGAAAGCTTAATTATTTCATCTGCTTCATCGGAAAGAGCGTTATCAAGCATTTTTTTATTATCTGGATCAACTTTTCTTTCCTGGATATAGATGAGATTGACTTTAGCATACTTTGATAATCTCTTCAGATACTCATTCATCCCTTGTTCAACAAAGGTGTTTTTCTTCTTACCAGGAATGATAAAATCAATAGTCATCTTCTCCTCCGAAGATCATCTCTGTGAAGGTGGATGCTTTGATTTTGATATCAGGAACATATCCTAGGATCGATGAAGAGACCTCTTTGAAGGTATCGATGGCTAGGTTCTTGTCATTGCACTCTCTTGAGAGATGTGATAAGACAATCTCTTTTGTGTTCTCTCCCAAAAGGGTTGTTAAGTAGTAAGCTGACTCCTCATTTGACATGTGTCCTTTGCTTGAGGTGATTCTTTTTATCAACTGTTTAGGTCTTCCTGAATTGAGAAGAAGCTTTGTGTTATAGTTTGATTCAAAAATGTAGTAGTTCAGATTGTTTAAGTAGGGAAAGTCTTTTTCAGGGACTATTCCAGTATCGGTAAGGTAACATAATTTCTCATTTCCATCATCCACGACAAAAGCGTAATTTTTTACATCGTGGGAAACAGGAAGAGAAGTGATTGAAAACTCTCCTATCTGAATCTTTTGAAAATCTTTGAGAATATTTTCTTCTCTGATAGGTTTATCTATCTCTGGAATAAAGGGATCTCCTGAGTATATTTTTTCAACAGGTGCATATTTGATTCCTTTTGCGTGGTCGCTATGAAGATGTGTGATCAAAAAAGCATCGATGTCATCAAAGGACAAAGAGAGAGAAAAAAGACCTTCGTTTACCCTTTTTTTAGATATACCAAAATCTATTAGAATATTAGTGCTCTTCCCTTTGATAACAAGGGAGTTACCTTCTGAGCCTGAAGCAATCAAATTGAAACGCATAGAATAATTATATCTTAAAAATAGTTTTTATCATCTTCGTTGTAAAGGGAGTTGAAGGTGCAGTAGACTTTGTTGTAGATAAGAGATACTTTTCCTATCCTTCCGTTTCTGTTCTTTAAAAGATGAAGCTGCAGAGATGAGACATCGCTTTTATTTCTGTCAGCATCTTCCTCTTCTGCTTTCTGATAGTCATCTCTTGTCAGAATGAAGATCTTATCAGCATCCTGCTCAATTGAACCAGAGTCTCTTAAATCAGACATTCTAGGTTCTCTTGTCGCCTTGCCACCTTTTCCATCCTTTTCTGAATCACGGGAGAGCTGAGATAAAACCACAATCGGTACTTTTAAATCTCTAGCTAACTGCTTCAGTCTGCCAGAGACCTGTTGAATCTCATCATTTCTCGTTCTTCCTGGCATTGGACAGGTGATGAGCTGGAGGTAGTCTATAACTATCATTCCTATCTGTCCGTGGCTTGAGTTAAACTGTTTTCTAGCTTTGGACTCGATGTCACCTATCTTTGTTCCTGGATTTGTATCCAAGATAATCGGTAGAGTTGACAGTCTTATCAGCGCTGTCTGAAGCTTTGATATCTCATCGATATTTCTTCTGTCGTCCTCTGAGATCAACGCGTTGTACTTCGATCCCTTTTTGATCATCAGAGAATTGATCTGTTCTAATGAGAGCTGAGAGAGATTGTTGATCATACGCAGGCCGATTGCTAAATCGTCCATCTCCAAAGAGAAGAACAAGACAGGTGTTTTTGAAAAAGCGACATTCAAGATGAATTGAATCGCTAAAGCTGTCTTTCCTACAGATGGTCTTGCTCCGATGATGATATATTCAGATTCATTGAAACCACGGGTTATTCTGTCAAGATCTTCAAATCCTGATTTTAATCCGGTTATACCGTCAGGTTTGATACCGAACTTTTTATATTTTTCAGTCTGATCTATCAGTTTGTTTACAATCGAAGTGGATACTTGCTCCATCTTCATGACAGGAGCATTTCTTCTCTGAGAGGTCACTTTTAAAATGTTCTCTTCACTCTTGCCAATGAAGTCAGAAATATTTGAGATAGCTTGCTGTTTAGAAGAGGTGACAATGTCCTGAAGTGATTTGATAAAAGTGTTGAGCAATGATCTATCTTTGATCTCGTTTACAAGATCGCTGATTGGAACAGTTGTGTAAGAGTAACTTTCAAGAATCTCATTTAAATAATCATTGCTGATTATCTCTTCCTGATGCTTGTTTTTTAAAATGTTGATGATAGCTGAAAAGGATATCTGTTGTTTATTGTTTATGACATCGAAGATCGCGCTGTAGATGATGCCGTTTCTGCTGTCTTGAAAATCTTCAGCTGTTAGCTGAGTTGAGACATCAAAAAAAGTGTTTCCGCTATCATCTTTTATGATAGAACAAAGCAGTATCTTCTCATTAAGAGTGTAATCAGTCATCTACTTCTTTTCCTTCAGTGAGACGTGAATGTTTATCTCACCTATAACACCTTTGTAGAGATTGACCTTCAAGGTTGTCTTTCCAAATCCGTTTACGATGACATCCTTATCTACAATCATCTTTTTATCGAGCTTTATATCGTGCAATTTTCTTAATGATTCAAGAATCTGTTTATGAGATATGGTTCCTATCATCTCTCCTCTTCTTCCTGCGCTGGCTTCAAATTCTAAAGTGATCCCTTTCAATCTTTCAGAAAGTTCAGATGCTTCTATTTTTCTCTGTGCATCAAGCCTTTTTTCTTCAGCTTCTTCTTTCTTTAGGATGACTAAGTTCTCTTTGTTGTTGATGACAGCAAGACCATTAGGAATGAGATAATTGGCACCGTATCCATCGGAGACATTAACTATCTCTCCTTTCTTTCCAACTTTGTTAACATCCTTTTTTAAAATCACTTGCATACTCTTTCCCCCTTAATATTCATCATTGTTTTTATTGTCAGGTTTGATGATCTTCACAGTAGCATCTTCTAGATAATCGTTTAGTATCTCGATGAGTTTCTGCTTCACCTGAGATACAGACAGTTCATTTAAAACGCAGGCTGCCATAGAGAAGTGACCTCCGCCACCCAGTTTTTCAAGCAGCATCTGACAGTTTACACTACCATTGCTTCTAGCAGATATCTTCACCTGATGTTCATTTATTCTTCCTATTGCAAAAGAACAGTTTATCTCATTTATCTGATTAGCTTCAGTAGCAACAATCGCAAGCATAGTATCTGACACGATCTCTTCATCGTTGTTTTCAGATATGATGATGCCTGGATATGGGCTGTCAGCTGAATTTAAGATCGCTATCTTCTGTTTGAACTCCTCCCAGCCCTCTTTTAAAAACTCATCAACTTTTGATGAATCCGCATCAAACAGCTTCAGATATGATGCTGCTTCAAAGGTGGATTCAGATGCGTTCTTTTTAAAAGATCTTGTGTCTAAGGAGATACCTGTGAGCATGAAAGTAGCTATCCTAGAAGGTATCTTTATCTCCTTTTGGGTGTAGTGAATAAACTCGGTAATAAGTTCACTGGTTGAGGAAGCCGAGGTGTCAATCACTTTAAAAATGACATCGTTCATCGTCTTTTGATCAGGTCTGTGATGGTCGATGACGATGACGTGTTTAGCTTTCTCTGAGATTGAGGGATACATTGACAGGTAGGAAGAAGAGTGATCAACGATGATGAGCAATGTGGAGTCATCAAAGTAGTTCTCTACATTCTTAGAATCAATGAAGTAAGAGCTAAACTCTTCTCTTGAGTACTCTAATTCAACAGCTTTTCTGCATTTATCTTCCACATAGAGAGGATCGTAAGCTATCCTGATGGTTCTTTTTGTTTTTGATGGATTGTACTGGCAGATACAGAAAACGCCTAGGGAAGCACCGATAGCGTCAAAATCAGCTACAGTGTGTCCCATGATCAGTATCTTTTTGTAATTTTCTATAGCAGAGATAAAAGAGTCACAGTATGTTCTCATCTTGACTTTGTTTCTGCTGTTTTTCAGCTCTGATTTACCACCGATGTAGATGAAGTTTTCTTTTGCTGGGTGGATGACAGCTTGATCTCCGCCTCTTGAAACAGCGATGTCATTTGCAGAGGAAGCGAGTTCTGAAAGCTTTAAATACTCTGGAAATCCATAACCAACTCCTATTGAAAGAGTAAAACCGCTTTGGTTATTTCTTACTTCTTCCATAATGTGGAATTTATCTTCATACATTGATTTATAAGAGTTCTTATTTGTTATAAACATGTATTTATCATCTTTGAGATGTCTTATCAGCGCTCCCTTTTCGTGGAAGTATTTATTTATCTGCATTCTGGTTGTGTAAAAGATCTGTGAAAATTTCGTATCATCTGTTGATGACTGGAGAATATCTTCATAGTTATCGATTGAGACATACCCTATAACAGGTGCGTTTCCTTCATTTAAGTGAGTCAGCTTTGTCAGCTCTGTGACATCTTTAAAGATGAACATGTTTGCATCTCTTAATAGCTCTACTTCATAATTGTGATTTCTGCTTGATAAGACTGTGTGATTTTTACCTTTTTCTTCGGTTTCAATCAATTTTTTTATATCTGGGAAAACATCCATGATATTCTTATCGATTATTGAAGGAAAATTCATCCTGATATAGGTGTTTACCCATCTGATGTAATGATTTTTTCCAGTGATGATTATTCCTATTCCACCGAAGACATAAGCTTTGTCTTCATTTGATTCAACCAGTTCAATAGATGATAGTTCTATAGCGTCTTTTCTTCTGTTGATGATCACATTGAATATCATTTCAAAGGAGAAATTGAAAACGACAATCGCACTTATTATTATGGTTGTAATCAACTGAAAAATGTTATTTTCAACCTTAAAAAGGATGAGAAGAAGAATGGTTAATAAAAGCAGCAGCTCTACCACTGCAGATATCAGGCACAGCCGCTTATGTTTTTGCAATATCTTTTCCATAATATCCTCAACAGCATCATATTATTATATAGTATCTTTCAAATCTTTAATAGCAAGTTATTAGCTTATTTGCATTCTTTCCTCACTGTCATTATTTAATAAAATAAGTACTTTAATTGTTTTTGGACTGTACTTTTTTATAGCATTTATACAATTATTTATAGTTGTTCCGGTTGTGTATACATCATCAAAAAGAACTATCTTTTTTCCTTTGATGTCATCATGTTTACTTTTTTTAACTGCGATCTCTTCTTTTTTGAATCTCTGTGTTCCGTGAAGAGTTTTTCTTTCCACATCATCTATCTTCTCTAAGGCTGCACAACAATTTAAATTTGCACTTTTTAACATCATCTCCAAGTGATTGAATCCTCTTTTCTTTTCTCTGATATTGCTTGAGGGAGCTGGAATAAATAGATGATTGAAAAATTTCATTTTTATCAATGGAGTAAAAAGAAACAAAAAACATGGAGCCAACTCTACATCAGAACACTCTTTATACTTGTATAGAATATCTTGAAAGAATGAATCGTAGTCTGAAAGAAATAGATATTTAATATCATCTATCTTCTTCTCTTTTATGTTCACTTTCATTTTTTCAATACATTCATCACAGAGAAAAAGATTCTGTTCTTTAAGCTCTCTGAATGGATAAGTGTATATCTTTTTAAAACATATTCTGCAGTAATTGCTCATAAGTCCTTCTTATCATTGTAAGTTCTTATCTCTTTAATAGCTTCTTTGATATCCTCATTCTCTTCTTCACATAAGAAATACACATCACCATCTGTGCAGTCTTTTTTTCTTCCGACTCTTCCTGCTATTTGGATGAGTGTTTCCTTTTTATACAGTGGATTAGAACAGTCATAGATGATCACTTGAAGATTTCTGACTGTGACCCCTCTTTCTAAGATAGAAGTGGTGACTAAAAAAGATAGTTCATGATTTTTAAATCTCTCAATCTCAATTTTTCTTCTCTCTTCTTTAGAACTTACGAAAGCTCCGTTTTTATAAAAAATGGAGATCAGAGAGAAGAGAATCTTTCCTTGTTTGATTGTGGGAACGAAGATGAAGACTGGTTTTTTCTTCTCTTCATATGATTTTAATAGACGAAGAATATTTATAAACATGCGGATTTTCCCAGAGGTTTTTACAGTTGGAACTATTAATTTTCCGTGATGATATCTTTCAAATAACTTTACTATCACTCCGTTATTTGCTTTGATTGCTTTTACATCTTCTATACTAGGAGTGGCAGATAGAAGAATATAGTTTCCTCTGACACTCTTTTTTGCAAATGTATTAAGCAAGAAATTGTTCTTGTACGGAAATGCGTCTATCTCATCTATTATCAAGAGATCAAATGCATTTTCATATCTGTAGAGCTGGTGAGTTGTTAAAACAACGATGTCACCATCTATCTCATCTGTATGCTCACCATATACAGCAACTGTCTTACAATTGATAAATGAGGAGTTTATCCTGGGGAAAAGGTCTATTATCACATCTTTTCTAGGTGAGGCAAAACCTACTCTCTTCCTCTTTTTTAAGTACATCTCCATGCTAGCAAAGACCAGTTCTGTTTTACCAGCTCCAGTGACAGCATGGATCAATACATTTTTCTTCTGGATCAAAGCCTCTTTTACTTTGTCTGAACAACTTTGTTGATTATTACTAAGTTGATAATCAATATTTAATCTTATATTATCTGAAACAATATAGTTATTATCATATTGCTTACCATTATAAGATATGCATAATCTGCAATATTTTTCGCCATTTCTTGTTCCGATGAATAAAGGATCTTTATTTCCACACCTAGGGCAGACAAATTCATCTTTCATACATAAATTATTTGATTTTTCCTATCTATTTTTTTATGAATTCATCAAATTAATATTCAGTATTGTGAAACATGTAAAATAATTCTGTAATAAATTTGCTTTTTCTTGATTTAGAAGGCAAAATGTTGTATCTTATTAGTGCTTAAAAAGCTGTTATCATAGGACAATAAATTCTATTGAATAGCACACATGTCCACCTGATTTATCTAAAACAGGTGGATTTTTTATACATGTACACATCATATGTTTAACAAAGTTGTTTTTAAAGACATATCCTAACAATTAAAGATAAAAACTAATTAAAATTATAAATTGTAAATATGCATATTTAGTGATATCATATATATGTTTTGGTGAACCTTTATGTTGATTTCTAATGACAGAAAAGAGGCAGTCGTATGAAAAAGCGAGTGCAAACCGTGCCAAACGATCGACCTAAGAGGAAAGTTATCTTTATATTCAACAGCATATTTGTTGTTCTGTTGATGCTTCTTATCGTCTATCCAATCATCTTTTTTATTCCACCCCACGATAAGTTAGATGAGTTTGTAAAGATACCTTTTTTTGAAGGACTAGTCAAGCTTACATATCCTTTTATCTTTACTCCTTTTAAAATCGATGCGAGTTCTTTTGTAAACTTTTCGGAGAACTATCTTGCATTTCTCTCGTTTTATCTTTGGTACCTTGTATTTGTTGCTCTACTTCTTTTGCTCTATATCAGTTTCATCTGTCTTAACATTAATCGAGAAAGGAAACAAAAAAATAAAAACGCTAAAACAATCCTGAGTATACTGCAGATAGCTTTAAATTTTTTATCTTTAGCAGTATTCGTTCTCTACTGTATACCTCAGGCATTAGAGAAATCTATTCCTTGGTTTTATCAGGCCGTTGATGGTGTTGCTGATACTCTCTTTGGAACAGGTTTGCTCAAGCGGTTGAACTTTTTTGGAAATGTGTATGTATCAGAATTCTTTTATTGCATACTCGTTCAATCCATTATCAATCTCTTCGTTAGTTTGTTTATTTTGCTCACTGGAAGGAAGAGAACTTCCAGCTATGGATCGTTGGCTAAAGTAGTCAAGAAAGGTAGGAACAGACCGATTATGTCAGAAAAGCAGGATTATCAAATCATTCCAAGTGGCCTATTTACAGGAAACAAGGAAAGAAAAAAAGGAAAGAGACTATCATATGCGTACAGCATAAAGATGTCGACTGATTATCTTTCATCAGAAGATGAAAGCGAAAAGATCGTTCCCACAACTAAGGAAACGAACATCTTAGATTCTCTTGAGCCAGTAAATCTAGACTCAGTCAACACCGATATAGCCAGTTCAGCTGATTCTGATGACTTGATATCTCAGAATGAACTTTATAGTGAATACTCACTTTTTACAAAAGAAACAGATATTGAAAAATCATTGAATGCTCTTGAGCAGGATTCATATCAATCCTTGGGTGATGATACTGTTGAGGATCCTTTTGTTAAGAGCAATGCTAAATCTAATGGAATAATGCCTACCGATAGTAATTTTGAACCTTTAAAGGAAGACGTCTACTCTTCTGTTGAAGAGGAAGAGCCCCTTGAAGAAAAGAGAATTGATAAGAAAGAACTCAAGAGACAAAAGAAGCTCTTGAAAGAGGAAAAGAAAAAAGAAAAGAAAGCTAAAAAGAAAGCTGAAAGCATCAGCGATACTCCTTTGCAGAATGAGGAAAAAACAGAAGAGAAAGTTGAAGAGATGGACTTAGGACCCGATGTTGAAATCATCAAAGAGGGACCTGGAGTACCTAAGAAAAAAATCACTAACTCTCAAGTCGCTGTTCAGCCTGATGACTCCTATGACACATCTTTAAGCAATGTCTACGGGGGAGACACGTCTGTGTCTCATGATTTTGTTGCTGATGAAACAGGTGATGAGAACCAACCGATTATCGGAACAATGAATGATTTTTCAACAGATGAGAATGTTGATGATCAACCATTTACTTCAGTTGATAGCGGTGTATACACATCTGGAGGAAATGGGAAGGTTGTTTTTGAAAATGTCTATGACTTTAAATATGTGACAGAACAGACAACTCTTTATAAGAGGTGGCAGGACAAGTTGATTAAGATAATGAACATCTTCTTCATTGTCATCTTCACTCTCTTTGCCATTTTAGCTGTTTTGCTTTACACTCCTATCAGAGATTACTACTTTGACAACATCGCTTCTTTGACTGTCTACAACACTTTTGTAACCTGGGTTGAAAACACTTTCTATAAACCTTTTAATTTAGTAAATCCATTAGCTAATTCTGGATTTTCAAGGTCTTTGGTGGCAACCACAGTGTTCTTTGTTGTCGTAGCTTCTACCGCTGTTGTTTTGCTTCTTGTGCATCTCTGTTTTGTGTCGCTCAACTACAGCAAACGTCGCGGGAAGAAGGTGATGTGGCTGAGAGCGTTTTTTGAAACTATTTTGGCCCTTGCTGATTTAGCTGTTCTGGTTGGATTTTTCCTTCTCTTGTACAGAGAAAACTTCTATGAATCTGCAATAGGAATCCTTTATAAATATTTTGATATCGCAGTAAACTACATCTCTGTGGACTCTCCTGCTACCGGAACATTTGAATTCTTGAGAAATGTCTCATTCAATGTCAATCCTCAGACGATGCTCCTTGCATATCTTTTAACTGCGTTAGTCATAGTAAATCTTATTTATCATCTCTTTACTATCATCGGAAAGAATCATCCGTTTGCTGTGAAGTGGAAGAAAGAGTACAGAAGAGTTGCAAAAGACAGCGGAAAGGTTGTCAGACATCTCATCGGAAGAGGATCTTACGGAAGATTCTCTGGTGTGTTTGGTAATTCCTTTGGAGAAGGTGTTCCTACTCACATAGAGTATGAAAATTACAACGATTATAGTGAAAAGAATGTCATCTTGGTAAGATACAGACCAGTAGCATCTATCATTGCAACTGTTTACAACGATATTCCTATCAGGCTTGAACCCGATTTAACAATCGATAATAACAGCAAATGTTCAGTTGAGGAGATTCCTCTTGAGATCACTACTTTAAACGACAATCAAGGTGAAAATATCGTGACTAAACAGGCTGATACCTTTGAAAGATGGCATCTGCCTTTATATATCAAAAAATACTTTACTAGCGATGTTGAAAGAAAGATTTCTGTCAGAAATGTTTTTGAAAGTATTGATTACTATTTAGGTAAAAGTGCGTATAATAAAGATGATATGGATAGGGCTTACAATATTTACAGAACATTATCACCCGTTAATAATCAATATTATGATGTTGATTATGTAAACAATCTACCTGATGAGGATATTAAAGATCCATGGGTATACGTTTTCGATGAGCCTATCAGTGAAGATAATAGAGTAATAACCATACATTCATCCTTAGATATTTCACAGATTGAATACCTCGATGTGCTTGATATGTATGAGAGAATACCTGCTGATGAAGTTGGTTTAAATAGAGCTTATCAGTTGTATTTATCTATCGATTATACTAATGAAGATAATCTTGATGTCTCATATCCTGAAGAGGATAAAGCTACCGATGATAGAGCTGAAAGTATCAGAGAATCTCTGGATGTCAAAAAAGAAGAGATAGAAGTCGCTTCAGATGTTGAGAAAGAGGTCGTTGAAGAGTCTGAATACGATCGCTTTGAAGCTTATGAAGTTATCGCTGAATCACCTATTGAAGAAGAACAGGTTGAAGGAGAAACTGTAAGTGAACCTCTTGCTGAAACACCTGTTAAGGAAGTTGAAGTTATCGATGATAGAAGTGAGAAGATCAGATTGTCTCTCGATAGAGATGAATCTCCTGTCTTGCTAAAAGAGATCGATTCTGGTATCTCTCCGTTCACTTATAGATCAGATGAGAGAGTCTTACCTGAACCATGGCCAGCTTTAGTCAAAGAAGCACCTATTGTAGAGGCAGTAGAAGAAGTTGCTAAAGAAGAAGCAGTAGAGCCTGTTGTAATTGACTCTGATTCCTTCTCTTATTATGAGGTTATCGCTCCTGCTGTAGTAGCAGAAACTCTTGAATAAACAGAATCTGTAGTAGATCCTGTCAAAGATGTTTAAGAAGAGACAAGCAGAGCAGAAGAGCTCGAAGATTCTATCGATGATCTCAGAGATGAAAAGCAAGAGATTGTCTCACCATTTGACGATAAAGAGAAAGGCATCATCTTACCTGAACCATGGCCAGCTTTAGTCAAAGAGGAAGAGAAAGAAGATGTCAGTGAAACTCCTCTTGTTGAAGAAAAGAAAGAAGAACCTGTTGAAGAACAGTTAGAAGAAGAAAAAGAAGAGACAAGAGAAGAATATGAAGAGCCTGTTATTTCAGAGGCTGTTGTCGAGAAAGAAGAAGATATAGTAACTTCAAGAGAGAAAGAGATCAAAGAATCTCTCGATCACGAAAACGATGAGTGCAAGCTTCTTGAAGTCAATAGGAAGTTTGTCTCACCCTTTGACGATAAAGAAAATGGCATTATCTTACCTGAGACATGGCCAGCTTTAGTCAAGGAAGTACCTAATGTAGAGGCAGCAGAAGAAGTTGCACAAGAAGAAGCAGTAGAGCCTGTTGTAATTGACTCTGATTCCTTCTCTTATTATGAGGTTATCGCTCCTGCTTTAGTAGCAGAAACTCAGGAAGAAACAGAACCTGTAGTTGAGCCTGTCAAAGAGGTTGAAGAAGAGACAAGCAGAGCAGAAGAGATCGAAGATTCTATCGATGATCTCAGAGATGAAAAACAAGAGATTGTCTCACCATTTGATGATAAAGAGAAAGGTATCATCTTACCTGAACCATGGCCAGTATTACCTGAAGAACAGAAAGCTGAAGAGGCTGAGATTATAGAAACACAACCTGCTGTAGAAGAGGTTGTCACTATCGGTGGTGAATACTGGGAGATTGTCTCTGAACCCGAGTACAACTTTGATGAGCAAAGAGAAGAGGACGAGAGAGAAGAAGAGTCTACTCCTGTCATTGAAGAGATCATTCCTGAAGAGGTCGAATCTCAAGAACAACCAGTTGTTGCTGAAGAAAAAGAGCCTGCTTTGGAACAACATGCTGAAGAAGATAGAGAAGAAACTCGCGATGTTGATGAGACTGTAATTGAAGATGAAGGTCAATTTGAGTTCTACGAGGTCATTGCTCCTGTCGCTGTAGAAATGCAGGAGGAGAAAGAGCCTACTATAGAACCTATTGAAGATGAAGGTCAATTTGAATACTACGAGGTCATTGCTCCTGCTATAGTAGCAGAAACTCAGGAAGAAAAAGAACCTGCTGTTGAGGTTATAGAGCCTCTTAAAGAAGTCGAAAATGTAACTGAGCCTGCAGCTGATATACAGCCTGCTATTGAAACAAATTCACCTGTCATCATCGGTGGAGAGTACTGGGAGGTTGTCTCTGAGCCTGAGTACAACTTTGATGAACAGAGAGAAGAGGAATCTCAGGTAGAAGAGAAAGAAGAAGAAAAACCAGAAGTCATCGTCAAACCTAAATCTAAGATAAGACCTGTCACACCTATCAAGCATGAAGAGGTAGTTGAAGAGAAGAAGGAAGAGAAAGTTATCGAGAAGATCTCTGGTCCATTACACAGCATCACTGCAAACAGAAAAGATATCAAACCTGTTGCGCCCAGACATGTTTCACTCTCTTTGAAACAATTCATGATCGATAAATATGATGGCTTCTTAACTCCTGAGGAAGCCTTTGAAAGAGGAATCGCTCGTGTCAGATCAACAATTTCACCGATTGTTTCAAACAAAGGTGTCGGTGCAAATCAGAAGAAACTTTCTCAAGATGATTTGGATAATGTCACCAAGGTTGATGATCTTTCTAAGTATAAGAACATCAAATCTGCTGATGATAACTCTAAAGTATTATCTATTAAGGATTTAAAGAAGAAAGTCCAAGATAAAAAGAACAGTGAAAGCAAAGAAGCTGTCGAAGATAACAAAGAGAGCATCAAACCAATCAAACCTATCAAGGTTATCGATGTTAAGAAAGAGGAAGAAAAAGAAGAGGTTAAGGAAGTTGAAGAGAAGAAAGATCTGTCTCCTATCAGATTAAGACACTCACTTAGCAACAGACCTAAACCGAATATCAAACTAGTTGATCCTACTAAAAAGAAATAATTGTTGAGAGGAGATGAGAAAGTTCATCTCCTCTTTTCAATTATTTAATAATTTTTATCTTGGAATCGTGATGATATAAAATGAATAGGAGATAAGAGGAAGTATCGTCTTCTTAAACTTTTTCTACTCTGTTTTAACCTAATTTAGATGTGTTGCACAGTGCATCTGTAATACCGAAGAGATTGACAAACGTACCACACTGTTCAATTCTGACGACCTTAGCATCGTAAAATTTTTCCAACTTGAACAACTTTTGTGATACAATTTTCTTATTGAGACGTGGTGTAGCTTGGTAGCACGCTTGGTTCGGGACTAAGTGGTCGCGGGTTCAAATCCCGCCGTCTCAACCATTAAGAAACAATATGATTGATACTGTTTGGTGTTAAACCTTATTTTCTTTATATGAATATAAAGATGCCAAAATAGCACTTTTGTATTGAAAAGAATCAACTTTCTTTGAATAAATGTTGAAAAGAATTAAATGATTCAACTTGTTCTATTTTGGAAAAAGTTCAATTTGAAGGTGAAC
>JALEUS010000086.1 GCA_022780765.1 Bacilli bacterium
ATGACTCTTGATCATGTCGCGCTATTTTTTATTGACAACAATGGTCTTTCTGGTGTGATAACTGCTTACTACATATTGAGAGCAATAGGAAAGATTTCTTTCCCCATCTTTGCATACTTGGCTTTTGACAGCATCAATAAAGCCGCACATAAAAAGAAGTATCTTATCACTCTCTTTTCTTTTGCTATCTTTCTTGATCTCATCGGTTATGTTATGACAAAGATTGCAAAGATCAGCATAGCTACTTCTCCTTTTATAGGCAATGTTTTTTTTGATCTGTTCTTAGGAACATTGACTGTGTACCTCTTAAATAAAAGAAACTACTTTTCTCTTTTTGCAATCCTACCTGTAAGCTATGCTATCTTGAGCAATCTCAAGATATCTGACTATTACGGGACTTTATTTAAGACAGACTGGGGAAGTTTCTCTATCACTTTTTTTATACTCTTATTTGCTTTAAATGAAATATATAAAATTTACATCAGAAGACAGTCTTCTCTCCTTCAGGTAGATGAATCTTCCTTGACCGCTTCAAATCTTCCCTATAACGCTTTAGCATCAGTTGCTCTCTTTATTACAGAAGCTGTCTTTTATCTCATCTACTCAATTGATAACAACAGCACATTTATCCCAAATGAATTTGTACCGATAGGAACATATTCTACTTTAGCTATCATTTTCTTTTTCCTTTACAATGGAAAAAGAGGAAAAGACAACAAGATAATCCGTTATTCTTTTTATCTTTACTATCCTCTCCATCTTTTGATTCTAGGCATTTTTTCTTTATGTTTTGGCGTTTTAAGAACCATATAAAGTGATCGTAAACATTGAATAGATATATCAAATATATTATATTATAAATAAATAAAGGAGGATTACTATGATCAAATATTTGGATAAGAATGATGATTTTCAACAGATCATTGCAAACAACAAACATGTTATCGTCGATTTCTATGCTGATTGGTGCGGACCATGCAGGATGTTAGGTAGATCGCTTGAATCTCTGGAAGAAGAGTTCAAAGATATCCTGATTTTAAAAGTGAATGTGGATGAATTTGAACAGATATCTAGTCAGTTCCATGTCATGTCTATCCCATATCTTTTAGCTTTTAAAGATGGAAAGAGAAGCGATTTTATCGTCGGAGGAGAGAAACAGGATTCTATCCTGGGTGCTCTTCCTGAAGAGAACTTAAAAGAGGTATTAAAAAACAGTTTCTAAAGGGCGTTGATATGAAAAACAAACTTAAGAGCACCACTGAGTACGCTACAAAAAAAGCACATCACCTGTGGAAGGATTTCAAGGCCTTCATAACAAGAGGCAACATCCTCGATATGGCAGTTGGTGTCATCGTCGGTGGAGCTTTCAATCTGATAGTCACTTCTTTTACGAAGATACTGATGTCTATTTGTACATGGGGTGTTCCAGGTGGAATAAATGGTCTTGTCACCGTCTTACCTGCTGTCAATGCAGCACAGTCAGGTGAGAACTTTGCAGGTCAGTTCTTCTCAGTAGCCGATGTCAACAGCAAAGTTATATCTTACGCAGCAGCTCAAGGGAAGATTGTCACTGTCGATGACCCGAGCTTCCTTCAATGGAAAGATGCGCTATTAAAAAACTACACGCTCCACGGAACAACCTACACATTCAATGGTTCAAATATAATCGACTGGGGAACATTCATCAACGCAATCATCTCATTTCTAATCATCGCTTTAACTCTCTTTGTCATTGTGAAAGTGGTCAAAGCCTTAGGAGAGAAAAGAAAACAGTTCATGCTCGAAGTTGAAAGAAAAGCTAAAGAAGAGTACTTCAAATTGCATCCTGAGGAAAGAGAAAAAGAGAGACTTGCAAAAGAAAAAGAAGAGCAAGAAAAGAATAAGAAACCTGAAGATATCGTCTTGCTAACTGATATCAAAGAGCAGCTTATCAAACTTAACGCAGATAAAGCATCTCTTTTAAAAGATCTTCAGGATGAAGAGAACATTGTTTGAAACCAGGGGCTTTACGCCCCTTTTATTAAAGGAGATTTCATGGATTACAAAAGCAAAAAAATAGTCTACCTAGGAACACCTGAGATATCTTCAATTCTTTTAGAAGAGATGATCAAAGAAGGATACAATATCCCTTTGGTCGTCACTCAGAAAGATAATAAGGTCGGTAGAAAACAGATACTCTCTGAATCTAAAGTATCACAGGTAGCAAAAAAATATAACATCGATGTCTTTAAACCAGAGAAATTAAACAGAGAGTATGAGATGATAGAAAAACTCAAACCCGATCTTCTTTTGACCTTTGCTTACGGACAGATACTCTCTTCAAAAGTATTGAGCTTAGGAACATATAAACCCATTAACTTTCACGCGTCCTTGCTTCCAAAGTACAGAGGTGCTTCTCCTATTGTCAGCGTTTTATTAAACGGAGAAAAGAAGACTGGAATGACCATCATGGAGATGGAAAAGAAGATGGATAGCGGAAAAGTGTACGCGCAAGAATCTATCGATATAGAGGATGATGATAACTACACATCCTTAGAGAAGAAACTCTCATCTTTATCTATCTCGATGATGAAAAAATATCTTCCTCTTTATTTGGAGAATAAACTAGAGGGAGTTATTCAAAATGAGGATGAAGCCTCCTTCTGCTCACTCATCAAAAAAGAAGATGAGCATCTGAGTTTAAACTCCACAGCAAATGAGTTTGCAAACAAAGTCAAAGCCTTTTCCTCTTATCCAGGAGCATATCTATTCAACAGAGATGAATATTTAAAGATTTATAAGTGTTCAATTCTATCTGATCAGATTGTAGAGAAAACAGGTACGCTTTTTATAAAAGATAAAAAACTCTGTCTGCAATTAAAGGATGGAATAATAAGTTTAGAGATGCTTCAAAGACAAGGCAAAAAAATACTTCCTGCAAGTGACTTTATCAACGGAATAAAGGATATCTCTTCCATTGATTTAAGGTGATCAAACAGATATTTTTACTATCAAAAATTATTCTTTTGTATTAAAATAAAATAGACGTTTTCGGAGGAAAAAATTAATGTTAGTAAACGCTAAAGAAATGCTTGTAAAAGCAAGAGAAAACCATTATGCTGTCGGACATTTCAACATCAACAATCTCGAGTGGACAAAAGCTGTTTTAACAACTGCTCAAGAGTTGAATTCACCAGTCATCATCGGTGTATCTGCTGGAGCTGGTAAATATATGACAGGTATGAAGACTGTCGCCAAGATGGTAAAAGCTATGGATGAAAGCTTAGGAATCACTGTCCCTGTCGCTTTGCATCTTGATCACGGAACATATCAGGTCTGCAGAGACTGCATCGAAGCTGGTTTCACATCGATTATGTTTGACGGTTCTTCTTTACCTCTTGAAGAGAATCTTTACAGAACATTAGAACTCACCAGATTAGCACACGCTTACGGTATGTCTATTGAAGCTGAAGTCGGTGCTATCGGTGGTACAGAAGATGGTGTCACTGCTGACGGTGAGGTCGCTGATCCTGAAGAGTGCAGAAAGATAGTCGATCTAGGAATCGATTTCTTAGCTGCAGGTATCGGAAACATTCACGGCATCTATCCTGATGATTGGAAAGGTTTAAATTTTGAAGCTTTAAATAGAATCAAAGCTGCTACCAACAACATTCCTCTCGTCTTACATGGTGGTACAGGTATCCCAGATGACCAGATCAAACACGCCATAGCAGAAGGTGTCTCCAAGATCAATGTCAACACCGACTGCCAGTTAGTCTTCGCAGCTGCTACAATCGAGTACTGCAAAGCTGGTTTAGCTGATCCTACAAGCGAAAACAAGACCAAAGGATTTGACCCTAGAAAATTATTGAAGCCTGGCTACGAAGCTATCAAAGCTAAAGTCAAAGAGAAGATGGAGCTCTTCGGTTCAATCAACAAAGCATAACCTTTATTTATAAAAAATAAAAAGATCGTCTGTTGTTCAGGCGATCTTTTTTTGTCAGCTGTTAGGAGGGTTATCTACATCGACGATCTTAAACATGACAACCGGCTCCTTCAAAGTCTCTTTATATATGAGTTTTTCAATCTTGTCAGATATCTTCTTTTCGACTTCAATGTTGTTGAATTTATTTAATTCAAAGAAGGATTGAAGCTGTTCTTGAATCACTGTGATGATCTTTCTTATCAATGGTTCGCTGTCTTTGAGATACAAGAATCCTCTCATCTGTATGTCAGGATTTGTGATTATCTTTCTTTCAGAAGAAGATATTCCAATTCCAATCAAGATGACTCCTCCATCTGCCATTAGCTGCCTCTCTGAGATAGCTTGCTCTTTTACTCCACCTATTGAAGAACCATCCACCATCACATCACCGCATTTGACAGTCTCAATCTTTCTTGAAGGATTACCGTTGTTATCAAAGGACAGAGTCATTCCATTATCAAATACAAATGTATTGAAGTGATTTAAAGATATTCCTAAATCGATAGCGATCTTAGCATTCTCAAGCAGCAACCTGTACTCTCCTTTGATAGGAAGATAATACTTGGGTCTAAAAAGTGATACCATCATCTTGATATCTTCACTTTGAGCGTGCATGGATGAGATCTCTTTTCTGGATAGTACTAAGACGTTGCAATCTGTTCTGAATATGGTGTCAGAAGCATCTGTGTAGCTCACTTCAGTTCCAGGAACGGAAGGTGAAGCATTTATCCACATGTCTTCTGGCAACACTTTAAGAGGACTGATACTCCCGTAGCAGATATCCTTACAAAGAGAGAAAAGCTTCTCACCTGTTGATGTGACAAGCACGATGAGAGAATCGCTTTTCACAGTGTTTGCTTCCTGAAGAGGTAAAAGAAGTTTCTCATTGAAAGAGAGTGATTTTATCTGGAAAAGAGATTTAAATAAAGAGAGCTGTTCACTGTTAGCAATTACAATTCTCTTATTGTACTTCATTGCTAAATTGAACACCTCTTGAATATTGAACATGTTCTGTGAGTACAAGGAGATGAAGATCTTTCCGCTCTGATTTTCAATGACATGTTTGATAACCTGGGTTATCCTGTGATTAGGAGAAGCTATTCCCTGCTTGTTTGCAGCCTCACTCTCAGTGATAAGAAGGAATGTCTTCTCCATCTCCGATATCCTTGATACCTTAGGAAGATTGAAGAAAAAATTGCCGCTAGCAGAGTAATCGGTCATGAAGTCTCCGGTGTAGACGATATTTCCTAAAGATGTCTTGAGAGCAAAACCAAATGACTCTGCAACAGAGTGTGTTGTCTGAAAGAAGTCAAAGACATGAGAACCTATCGTGACTGTCGATGAAGGAATCACCTGAACAAACTTTGCACTGTCGATAAACTTCACCTTGTTTCTGTAAGTGTTTTTGATTATGCACTCGGTTGTTTTTGAACAGTAGATAGGAGCATCGATGATGTTGACTAAATACGGGATTGCTCCGTACTGATCATCGTGTCCGTGAGTGATGATGATTCCTCTTATCTTATTTTCGATGGTTCTGAGATAATCAAAATCAGGTATGATAGCATCGATACCAGGAATATTCTTCATCGGATATTTTAAACCGCACTCGATAATGTAAGCATCATTATCAACTTCTATGACCAGACAGTTTTTCCCGCTCTCATCAAGTCCTCCGAGACTTGTTACTTTAATAGGATAACTAATCTTATTATTTACAGCTTCATTTTCCATACTTCACCTCTACAAATCGATATCAAGGTAGACAGGACAGTGATCAGAACCAAATACATCATTTAAAATATCAGCTTCTTTCACCTTGTCTACCAAACACTGACTTACCAGATAATAATCTATTCTCCAACCAGCATTTGTCTTTCTAGCATTGCGCAGATAAGACCAGTAAGAGTACTTGACAGTGTCAGGATGAAAGTGTCTAAAAGTATCAACTAGGCCTATAGACAAAAGCTTTTTAAACTTCCCTCTCTCCTCATCTGTGAAACCGGCAGAGTGATGATTAGAGGATGGATTTTTTAAATCGATGTTCTCATTTGCAACATTCATATCACCTGTGACAATGATTGGTTTCTTCTTCTGAAGCTTCGATAAGTACTCTCTTAAATCATCTTCAAAAATCATTCGGTAATCAAGTCTCTTGAGCATATCTCCAGAGTTTGGCACGTAAAGAGTAACAAGATAGAACGAATCGTATTCAACAGTGATCACCCTGCCTTCATCATCGTATTTGTTATCTTCTAATCCGTATGTGACATTTAAAGGAGAAATGCTAGTTAAAACAGCAGTCCCTGCGTATCCTTTCTTTGTTTTTGAAACAGTCCAGTAGGGAGTGAATCCTTCCTTTTTATATGGAAAGTTATCATGCTCTTTTTCAGTCATCTTCAGCTCCTGAATGGAGAGGATATCAAAATCGTACTTCTCAAGCTGAGAAAGCAATCCTTTTTTAAGATATGCGTTAATCGAATTCATATTGAAAGAAATTAATTTCATTTTATCTCCTCGCTTGCATCTCTTTTTAATATATCGCTGTACATCTCCGTTCTTCTGTCTCGGAAGATGCCCCATGTCATTCTCTTCTCTCTTATCTTTTCAACATCAAAACTGCAGGTGATCACTTCCTCTTTATCTGAAGAGCAAGACTTTAATACATTTCCTTCTTCTGAAGTTAAAAAGCTCTGTCCATAGAAAGTCATTGAAGAGGAGATATCATCTTCTCTTCCTATTCTGTTTGAACAACACACAGGGATTATGTTTAAAGCTGATTGACCTATCATTGCATTTCTCCAGTGAGCTGAGGTGTCAGTTTTCAAAACAGGTTCTGTTCCTATAGCGGTTGGAAAGAAGATAAAATCAGCACCTTTTAATGCTAAGATTCTTCCAGTCTCTAAAAACCACTGATCCCAACATATTCCTATTCCGATCTTCCCAAATTCAGTTGAAAAAACTTTAAACCCGGTATCTCCTGGAGAAAAATAGAACTTCTCTTCATAGCATTGACCTGTAGGAATATGCGTTTTCCTGTATAGGCCTAATCTTCGTCCGTGATTGTCAATTACACATAATGAATTGAAAAAACAGTTACCCTTCTTTTCAAAAAATGATATAGGAAGAACAACGTTGTACTCTTTAGCAACTCTTTCAAAAGTTTCAAGAGTTTTTGAATTTTCATACTCTTCAGCATAGCTGAATCTATCATAATCTTCAATCTGACAAAAATATTTTCTTTCAAAAAGTTCTTGCAGGAGAACAACATTTGAATCATCCTCTTTTGCTTTCTTTATAAGCTGTATTGCTTTCAAGATATTATTTTCATAATCATCTGTGCAACTCATCTGTGTAGCACTTATTTTACTTATCATTTCTTGCCTCCATAATGTAGGAAAGAGAACTGCTGTAAGGTATCTGCATGGTTATGCAGTGGATATTCCCTCCTCCTAAAAGTATATCTCTGCTGTATACAGGAATGATCTTCTTTGCATCCCCATAAAAATCTTGTAATATCTTCACTGCTTCTTTATCATTCTCATCTAAAAACTGAGGAAGAACAATAAACTTTTCAGACATGTAGAAGTTAACATAAGAACCTGCTAAAGGAGAATCTTTAATTCTCTTCTTGCTATCATCTTTTATTAGAAGATCTTCAGTCTCCTCTTCTTTTATGTACATCTTCTTAGGAAAAGGCATCTTAATTATATTGTAGCTTTCCCCATCAAGAGTCTTTAACGATTTCAAATAATCGTAATTAGCAACACTTCTTTCATGCTGAGGAAGAGTCTCATCCTCCTCATAAGCTAAAAGTATCGTCTTGTCATCAAGAAAACAGCAGACGTTATCAACATGTCCTCCTGTTTCATCATCCTCTACACCGTAAGGAAGAAAAAGAACACGTTTGACATTTAAAGACTTCTTTAAATACGCTCCTATCTCTTCTTCGCTCATGGAAGGATTTCTGTCAGGTGATAAAAGGCACTCTCTTGTGGTTAAAAGACTACCTTTCCCATCACAGCAGATAGATCCGCCTTCAAGGACAAAATCTTTTCTCTTGAAAGAAGGAATACAGAGCTCTAAAAGAAGATTTTTAGCAAAATTATCATCATTATCATATGGATAGTAAAGACCGTGATCTTTACCTCCGTAAGCATTGAAACCAAAATCAACTCCAACAATTTTATCCTCATCTCTATTTATCAAAAAAATAGGAGAGGTATCTCTAGCCCAAGAGTCATCATATTTTATTCTGTATATGATGATGTTCTCTCTTTCAAATTCATGAACAATTTTCTCATCGATACTAGGATCGATAGCAAGTATCACTGGCTCGTATTCAGCTATCTGGAAGATAACTTCTTTAAAATTCTCTCTTGCAGGTAAAGCTTTCTTATACCATACATCCTCTCTAAAAGGGAGCATGATGACAGTAGCAAAATGCTTTTCTCCTTCAAAAGGCAGTGTGTAACAGTTGATATCAATTATCTCATTATTTATAGCTTTCATCGTTTGACTTTTAATTATATCATACTTTTGATATAATCAGTTTTGAAATCTAATTTTTTAGGAGGTTATCTGTGAAAATACTTGCAATTATCACGGATGGCTTTGAGGAATTAGAAGCTGTAGGAACCATCGCTCTTTTAAGAAGAGCAAAACTCGATGTCACTATAGCTTCCCTGTATTCCAATGAAGCCGTAGGTAGATACATGATGAAGTTGACAAATCTCACGCCCTTAAACAATATTAATTTCCTCGATTATGACATGCTTCTTTTACCTGGGGGACCTGAGTATGTCATTGAAGAAAAGGATGCTAATTTTTTAAGTATAGTAAAAGCCTTTTATAACAATGATAAATATATAGCTGCTATCTGCGCAGCACCGACTATTCTCGGTCATCTCGGTATTTTAAAAGGAAAGAAATACACCTGCTACACATCTATGAACGAAGATTTTCAAGGAGAATATGTCGATACCTACGTCGTAAAAGATGGAAAGATTATCACAGGTAGAAGTTGCTCTGCTTCTATAGATTTTGCACTAGAGATAATCGGTACAATCTTAGGAAATGAAAAATTAGATAGTATAAAAAAGGAGATTTATTATTAAGTATGGGAAAAATAGATATCGCCATCTATTGTCTGTTAGGCCTATCACTCATTTTTGGCCTGATTAAAGGAGTAAAAAAGAATTCAAAACTTTTAATCTTTGTCTTTTCAGTGCTGATTGCTATTTACGGAGGAATCCCTTTAGGGAAGTGGATTTCTACTCTTCCAATCTGCACCGAGCAGTTAAACAATGTTTTTGTAAACATTATAGGTGATGAGGACCTCATGCATCTGCCTCTTTCAGGTTTGAACTCAACTGAGATAAACAAGCTGCTTGTCGAAGGCTTTAAAGAGATCCACTTTCCATCATTTTTAATCGGAGTCTTTGTCTCAAGAGTGCAGATGTTCCATGGAAATGTGGCACAGGCTATATCATCTTCATTTGTCTATATGATTGTTGTCGCAAGCTCGGTTTTACTTATCTTCATCTTGAGCTTGATTGTCCTTAATATCATCTTCAGTTCATTAAAAAAATCTGTTCTTCTTGTCGATGAACAAGGAAAATCTACTGGTTTTGGAAGATTGATTGGAATGATCAAATCATTTGCTTTCACTTCCTTATTCATTTACGTTATCATGTTTGCAACAGTGCTGATCTCTCAGCTCATGATGAAGAACAACAACTACGCATTGCAGAATTTCTTAGTGGATGATCTGAAGCTATTAAGCGACAATCATTTTTCAATAGGAAAGCTGTTTTACGACTATTCAGTCGTATTCCTCAATTGGATTAATTTAAAGATTTAAGCAGGTTGTTTTATATGTTATACGAGTGTCATCATTTAGACAGATTTGGTTTTGCTAATTTAGATTACATAGACGAGATTCAAGAGAGCGAGAAGAAAGCCGTCATTTTAATAGCAGGTGCTTCCTCATCCGGAAAATCTTTTGCAGCCAGTTACTTAAATAAACTTTTAGAGAAGTACGAGCACAACTCTTTGATCATCTCTCTTGATTCATATAACATCGGTCTATCAGGAATCATTCCAAACAAGGTAAATGCTAATTTCTTCGATGGCACTTTAAATAACATGGATGAGATAAAAAAGAGAATAAAGGACATCATATACGATGTGAACTTTGATAACAAATTCTCAGATGAGGTTCTTTTAAAGATCAAAGAAGAACTGAAAGACATCATTCCTCCCACCGATATGAACAAGTTTCTTTACGGTTTAAAAATAGAGTGGTCTAAAGTAAACTTCGATGAACCCACTGTCTACGATATGAAAGAAGCTTTTGAAGATATCAAGATTCTGATCAACGATGGTGATATCTCAGAAAAGAAATACTCAAAAGTCTTTTCAGAGAGGGTCCCTAACGATATTGTTCATCACGGAAAAGACTACGATATCATTATCGTGGAAGGAATCTATGCTCTTGATGATTCTTTCTTAGATTTCTTTAAAGACAGCAACATCCCTCTCATCACCAATTTCATAGATGGAAATGCTAAAACCCTCTTCTTAAGACGTATCATCAGAGATAAACAGACCACCTCTGCAGATAACATCTTCACTATACAACTGTACTTCAAGTATATCTTAAAAGCATACTACGAGACAATTTTGCCTTCAAGAGCAAATGCAGACATCGTCTTGAACAACGACATGAACTTCACTGAACTGACCAATGGAGAGCTGTACTTGACAAAGGATGAAGTCTTCACCGATGATGCTACAATCTATGAAGACATAAAGAAGGAATCTATCATCAAAGAGATTTCCTATCAAAAAGATATCTACTTCATCACTAAAAACGAGAATGAGAGACTTGTCATGAACAATATCTTAAGACTTCGTTCAATCTCAAATGATAACGGTAACAACTACACTCTCTCATCCTTGATTCACAAAGGAAAGATCAAGCTCAGGAAGGATGATAAGATCATCCGTCCTATCAACATTCTTCTCTCGGAAGATGAGATTAAGAAGGTTTGGAACAGCGAAGAGCAGTGCATCAAAGATTTCTACTACGCTGGTTTCATGATCGGAAAGATAGTGAAGAAAGTTAAGACGAGACTTGTGTACAAAAACCAGGATCTGACTTTAAAACAGTTTGTCGGTCCAGGATCTTATATCGAGTTTAACAAACCTTATGTCAGCTCTGTCATCACATCGATTAAAAACAGAGTTACAGACAGCAAGACCAACCTTATAAAATAGCGCTAAAAAATAAACTCCTATCTGTTACATTGAAAGAGAAGTGTTTTTTTATTGAAAGAGAAGAAAAATAGTATAATTTTTGGGTATGAATGCAAAAAGAAGATCTAAACTGCTGGTTAAAGATATCGTCTACATCGGCATGTTCACCGCCTTGCAGTGTATAATCAGCGGTTTTTCAATACCTATAGGACCTATCTCGATCACTCTAGCGACCTTTGGTCTATATATATTCTCCTCTCTTTTTCCGCTTAGAATCTCTTTTTCAATAGTCATCTTATACATTCTTCTTGGTATCTGCGGTCTGCCTGTCTTCTCAAATTTCCAAGGAGGATTCTCTGTTATACTGGGTGTGACAGGAGGATACATTATAGGATATATCCCCATGGTTCTCATCATAGGAGGTTTGAGGGAAATAGTTAAAGACAGAAAGAAACTCTATCCTCTGATCATGATTTTGGCAACTCTTGTCTTATATGTTGTCGGTTCACTTCACTTCTTCTTTGTCAACAATCAAGCTACCTCTCTTGTCAGAATAATTGAAATATGTGTTCTCCCTTTCATTCCTTTAGATCTGCTGAAGATATTTATCTCAAGTGTCATCTCAAGCAGATTAAAACCCATGGTTGAAAAGTCTCTATCTCTATAGTCCAATTTATATAAAATAGCCAAGAAAAAATGCCTCGTTTCTTTCGAGGCATTTTATTTCTATAAAATTATTTCAATCTTATTTGACGATATCTAAGCCGCGGCTTGTTCCTAATCTTGTGGCACCGTTTTCAACCATCTTCAAGGCGTCTTCTCTATTTTTGATTCCGCCGGCTGCTTTGACTCCTAGCTCAGGAGCAACAGTCTGTGCCATAAGCTTGACATCTTCAGCTTTAGCACCCCACTTTGAAAATCCGGTCGATGTTTTGACAAAGTCTGCTTTAGCATTCTTTGCTAAGAGGCAAGCTTTGACGATCTCTTCATTTGTCAACAAGCAGCATTCGATGATAACTTTGAGAATATGACCTTGACAGGCTTCTTTGATCTCTCTGATCTCCTGTTCCACATACGAATAGTCTTTTTCCTTGAGTTTGCCGACGTTGATGACCATATCGATCTCTTCAGCGCCTGCTTTGATGCAGTCCTCTGTCTCATGGACTTTGCTCTCCTTTAACATAGCACCTAAAGGGAAACCGATGACTGTGCAGACCTTTACATCTGAACCCTGCAAAATCTTCTTAGCAACTGGAATGTAGCAAGGATTTATGCAAACAGATGCAAAATGATGCTCTTTTGCTTCATTACAGAGCTTTTCAATCTCGGCTGTCGTAGCTTCTGGTTTCAAGATTGTGTGATCGATCAACCTGTTCAATTCTTTTTCCATAATTTACCTCCTGAGAGAAAGAAATCATTAAAATTTTAATTTAAGTATTGATATATTTCAACTACTTTGTTATAATTTGAAGGTTGACAAAAATATTTTTAATAGGAGAAAAAGTATGGCAAATATAAAATCTCAGAAGAAGAGGATACTGACAAACGAAAGAAACAGAATCCATAATGTCGATTTCAGAAGCAAGATGAGAACAAGCATCAAGAAAGTGAAATTAGCTTGCTCCAACAACGATTTAGAGAAAGCAAAAGAACTTTTACCTTTCGCAATCTCTTTGATCGACAAATCAGTTAAAGAAGGAATCCAGCATCCTAACACAGCTGCCAGACAGAAATCATCTATCACTGTCATGGTCAACAAGCTTCAAGCTTCTGTCTCTGCTAACTGAACTTAATACTTTTTTATTAATATATAGACAATTTCAAACACAGGTTGAGGCCTGTGTTTTTTATTTATCAGAGTTTAAAATAAACATCTCAAGAAGAAAATCAGGATTATCAGCACTGACTTTTATATCCTCTTCAATCTTTCCCAGTTTTAAAAGAAGAGATGATATCTCAAAAGATGAGAGCAGACAGTCTTTTAAAATATAATATATCCTTCCTGAAGATATCTTCTTGCTTTCACTTGAGAGCTCAGAAGCTATCTCATCTTTTGAAAAACGTTTCTCTGCTAAGTATTTGACTAGGTAGATAAACCTCAGTTGAGAGAGGATGATTAGAAGAAGAGAAAGAGCATCATATCCTAAGTAGCGGAGCTCCCTAAACCTTTTGAGAGCTTCTTTCTTTCTTTTCTTGACAATGAGATTGCAAAGATCAAACACATTATCTTCAATTGTAACTGAAACTAAAGACAAGATGACAGCTTTATCTATCTTATCCGGATATGAAAAAAGCTTCTCCGCCTCATTGGTAAACTTCAAATAATCGTTTCCTACAGATTTATAAAAGATATCAAACAGTTCTCTATCTATATCTTTATTCCTATCTTTTGCAATCTTAGAGAAGAGAAGATAGTACTCTTCTTCAGTGAAAGAATTCACCTCTTTAAATAAAACGCCTGCTTTTTTTAATTCATTATAAAAGCTGCTTTTACTTATCTTTCCATCGATCACAAAAATAAGAGAGTTCTCCTCAGGATAATCTGAGATCAAAGAAAGGAAAACCTCTTTTTTCTCATCGGTAAGAATACTCTTCTTTGAAAAAAAATCACAATTGAAAACAAGGACGTTCTTCTTCTCATCAAAAAGAGAGAAAGATGATATCTCATCAAAAAGAAATCCTAAACCATCTTTTAAAAGATCTATCTTTTTATACTCTTTTCCATCAAAAAAGTCTGAAGATCTCTTATAAGTTAAACCGTAATCTTCTCCAAAGTAAAAGCAGACCATCTTATATCTTTTCTACTTCGATATCTGGCTCATCTTCTGCTGTCGCTTTTAAGATGATTACATCTTTAAGAGGTTTGTCATCTGCATTTTTTCTAACAGAAGCGATCTTATCAACAACTTCCATACCGGAGATAACTTTACCGAAAGCAGCGTATTTGCCATCTAAAAACAGATCGTCTTTATCGCAGATAAAAAACTGACTGCCAGCTGAATCGTTGTCCATCGCTCTTGCCATAGAGATGACTCCCCTTCTGTGAGATAAGGAGTTAGAAAAGCCATTATCTTTAAACTCACCTTTGATACAGTATCCAGGGCCACCGATTCCTATACCTTCTGGATCTCCTCCTTGGATCATAAATCCTTTGATGATCCTGTGGAAGATAAGTCCATCATAGAAACCCTCTTTCACAAGCTTAGTGAAGTTAGCACAGGTATTAGGTGCTTCAACCCTATTCAATTCGATTTTTATCTCACCGAAATCTTTCACATTCAAAACGATCATTTTTTCTCCTCTATGAAATTAGCCTAGAATTAACTAGGCTAATATCTATTTTTTATTTCTTGGCTTTATCTTGGTTCTTAACTGCATTTATTGATGCATTGATCTTCTCTTGATCACCGAGATAATAATGCTTGATAGGTTTGTATTCATCATCTAACTCGTAGACAAGAGGAATACCAGTAGGAATATTGAGCCCAGCGATATCTTCATCGGAGATGTTGTCAAGATATTTGACAAGAGCTCTCAAGGAGTTACCGTGAGCTGCAATAAGAACTTTCTTCCCTGCTTTAATCTCAGGAAGAATGACACTCTCATAGTAAGGAACAACTCTTGCGATAGTATCTTTTAAAGACTCATGGAGAGGAAGATCCTTTTTATCAACGTTCTTATAAGCGCTCTGCTTAGCTGGATTTCTCTCATCGTCCTCTTCAAGTGCAGGTGGAGCAATATCGAAAGATCTCCTCCAGAGATGTACTTGCTCTTCACCGTACTTAGCGGATGTCTCAGCCTTGTTTAAGCCTTGTAAAGCTCCGTAGTGTCTCTCATTTAAATGATAGTCTTTGATGACTGGAATATATGCTTGATCTACCCCATCTAAAACGCACCAAGCTGTATGGATTGCTCTTTTTAAAGTAGAAGTGAAGCATATATCAAATGTGTAACCATCCTTCTTCAATTCTCTACCGCCAGCCATAGCCTCGTAGACACCTTTCTCAGATAGGTCAACATCTGTCCATCCGGTAAAGAGATTCAGTTTATTCCATTCAGATTCACCGTGACGAATTAAAACCAATTTTGTCATTGTTTTGTCCTCCAGAAATATTATAATTCATCCTCCACTTTTTTGTCTTTGTTTTTTCCTATTTAACAGAATTCTTATCATATGAAGATAAATAAAAGAAAATAGTTATCATTTTATAAACAAAATCGTAACAAATGTAATAAAACACAATATCTTCTCTTTTTGATAGCAGCAAATAAAATCTTATTTTGATCAGTAGGAATATTTTGAGAAATTAATATATAATAGATACATGCGACAAAAAATAAAACTTATTATCTCTTTGGCACTAAATGTCATCTTTCTCACACTGGAGATCGTCTTTTTGAAGATGAACATTGAAAGATTTCAAGAGAGTTCATATCACTATTTCACAGTTATCGCTAATCTTTTAGGTGCTATCTTTGTAGCACTATTCTTTTTCTTTCAGTTCTTCTATCTGTTTAAGAATAAAAAACCACCGATATTCTCATACATCCTTTATTACATGGGAACGACATCACTTTTCTTTGTGCTTTTGATCTCCCTTATAATATTTTATCCTCAGATTCCTCAGGTCATGGATAACGAGCTTGTCGTCTTGCATGTCGTCTGTCCGCTCATCATGTTTATCAACTTCATGTTCTTCATCGATGATGGACAGCTCGTTTTTTTAGATTCTCTTTTCTCTCTTGTTCCAGTTATCATCTATGAAATAGTTATAGGATCTCTCATCTCAAGCAATCTCATAACCGCTCCTTACTCATTCATCGATCCTAACATGACAAAGCTATGGATCATCGTCATCTACTATGTCCTTGTTCTTGTCATGGATTATATATTCTCAGCTATCATGCTCATGTACTATCCTAAAGGACAGGAGTTAACTTCAACAATCATCGGATACAAAAGAAAATAATCACAGATTTAAAAACATATCGACATGCTTTATCGAATCCAAAATATACTCGCTTGAACACACTTGAAAACCAGCTTTCTGATAAAAACCGATAGCGTATGACTGAGAGTTTAAAAAGAAGTTTCTCTTTCCTCTCTCTTTTAAATACTCAATCGCAGTATTTAA
>JALEUS010000019.1 GCA_022780765.1 Bacilli bacterium
CCCATCTGTGAACCTAAAGCATCATAATCAGGAGACTGATGTCTGTAGATGATAATGTTCTGATAAGAGATGATCTTTTTAAGGAGCTGTTTAAACTCAATATGCATTTTTTTATAATTTATATCTTTCATACTATTCACCATTTCTCTAATATTTTATCAAAGATTGATAACAGATTGATTTTTATTGTTTATATTGTTTAACTTTTTATAAAAATTTATCATTCTTCTCATCTACAGTTTGATTATGTATCAAAAAAAGAACTATTTAATAAAAGCTGATAATAAAAACATCGCTGAATAAATTGTAAAACATATTTATCTTTATGTAATATATTGTTAATGAAATATATAAAGGATGGAATTACATATAATCTACTAAAGTAGAAATAAAAAGCAGTTGCTAATAACAGAAGCATACTGTGTTATCTTTGCATAAGTCACTATCCAAAAAAAACAATCACTTCAGTAGGAGATGAATGAGTCAAAAAGTGCCAGTTAAAAAAACCGAGATGTTTTTTTAAAAAAATAAAACAACCTGTTTGCATCAACCGTTTTACAGATATGCTCTTTATTTAATAACAGATATGAATAAACAAAAGATAAAGAAACAAAGTTGAATTTTAGTCACATTTGCTCTTGAAAAATATACACAGTTAGAGTATATTATATTGGTTATGGCCCAGTAGCTCAGTTGGATAGAGCAACTGCCTTCTAAGCAGTGGGTCGGGCGTTCGAGTCGCTCCTGGGTCACCATTTCAGGCAGATATCTGCCTTTTTTTATTTCATTTTAATTATTCTATTTCGATGACCACTTTGAAATCAGCAAGAGAGATAATTCCTTCTAATTTCTCATTTTCATTTCCATGCTCGGTCACAAAGAGAAGAGATATATTCTTTCCATGTTTCTCTTTCTTCTTCATCATCTGATAAAGAGAAGAGATGTCATCGCTTTTTTTAACGAAGATGAATGATTCATTTAAATGTCCATCGATTTTTATCACCGGATAAAAGTCTTTTATCTGCATGTTTTTTATATCTATAGCAATCCTATTATTAATAGATAGATAATCAAAAATGGTGCTTCTTGAAAAGACACCTTTTACTGTATACTGGTCATCTAAAATAGGAAGATGAGATAGAGACTGACTTTCCATCATCTTCATGGTTGTGACAGCTGACATGTCTCTTTTAGTATATATAATCTTCTTATTACATATCGTATATGCATCTGTCTTCTTTGTGACAAGAGAGACTATTTTTTTAAAACGAGAGAGAAAATTATCAGCAGGTATACAGACATCGTTGTTGTGAGAAAGAATGTTTCTTAAATCTCCTGCTTTCTTTAAAAAAGAATAGTTTTCATCAACAGCAATTATCGGATCTAACTCCAGAGAGTGAATGTGGTTCAATGCTCGAGAATAGGAAACATATTCCTCATAATCGAGGTTAGCAATCATGACAAGCTTGTTTTCTAATTCTCTGAAAAGAGATAGAAAGAGATCGATTTTCTCCTTATCTTCAACTGTATTATTCATCTTTGGTAGAAGAGATAATCGTCTCAACAGTATTCTTTAAATAATCCTTCTGAAGATCTTCTATCCTACCGTTATCGATATATGTAGCTATATCGTTATCAAAAGGAATCTCTTCAAGATTAGGAATATTAAACTTCTTAGCAAGATCATCTTCTCTTTTACCATATATATCGATTCTTCTCTTGCAGTCAGGACAGATGACATAGGACATGTTCTCTATTAAAGATATGAGAGGAACATCTAAAAGGGAGCACATCTTAGCAGACTTCTCAACCACCATGTTCACAAGCTCTTGAGGTGTTGAGACCAACACTGCTAAAGATAGTTTGATCTTCTGGAAGACTGTCAAAGATATGTCGCTTGTTCCAGGTGCTAAATCGATAATCAGATAATCAACATCCCAGATGACCTCGGTATAAAACTGTTCTATCAGTGTAGAGATCATCGGTCCTCGCCACACCAGAGGGTCGTTTGGATTATTAAGAAGAAGGTTTGAAGACATGATCTCAATTCCTGTTTTAGATTTGATAGGATAAAAGTATCTGTCAGAATCAGAGTATACAGGACCATTGACAGAGAAAGCAAAAGGAATGGAAGGACCAGTGATATCAGCATCAAGGATTCCTACCTTAAAACCTTTTCTTTTTAAAAGAACCGCTAAATAGGAAGAAGTGAAAGATTTTCCAACTCCACCTTTACCAGATATGACAGCGATGACATTTTTTATTCTGCTTCTGGGTGCACTAGAAATAAAAGAGTGCACTGCTTTTTTGTTATCATTATTTTCCATATTTCGAATAGTCCCTGTGCAAATATTTTTTAGCTAGAGGAGAATAAGGCTGTAAAGAAAGATAGTCATATAGCTTAATTAAATCAAGATTCATCGGTGCGCATTTGATCTCTGATTCCACATCGCTTTTTTCAAGAGCTTCTTTTCTTGCAACTCTCACATCGTTAAATGTCTTACCTGGAAAAGTGTTGAATGCAGGCTGACCTGCCCCCATCACGCAGCCTCCCATACAAGCCATCACCTCAACAAAAGAGTAATCGCAGTTTCCTGCTCTTATCTCTTTCAGTATCTTGTTAGCTCCAACGATGTTGGTCCTTGCAAATTTGTACTCCTTAGAAGCTATAGACAAAGTGCACTCCTGCACCTCAGCAATAGCAGGAGAAACCTCAAAGGTGATCTTATCTGTGAACTCTCTTTTCTCAAGATAATAATAAAGAGCTCTGATAAGAGATTGACTCACTCCACCTGCTTTTCCAAAGATCTTTCCACCACCTGAGGAAGAAGATAAAGGATTATCAAAAGAAGATTCCTCTAAAGAAGAGAAATCAATACCTCTCTCCTTAATCAGCATAGCTAAGTCTTTTGTAGTCCAGGTAAAATCGACATCGTAGATATCTTCTGTTTTATTAAATGCTGCCTGTGCTTCTGCTTTTTTAAGGAGACAAGGAACAATTGAGACGACGTATATAGAGTCTACGCTGACATTATTTTTCTTAGCAAAATATCTTTTAGCAAGAGAACCGAAACATCCTACAGGAGATTTGGTTGTCGATATCTGCGGAAGAACATCTCTAAAGGAAACAAGAGCATTGTTTATCCAACCAGGACAGCAGGAAGAAAACATCGGAAGCTTCTCTCCGTGCCTTATTTTAGATATGAATTCATTTGCTTCCTCAACGATTGTGATATCTGCTCCAAAATCGGTATCAAAGACATTCTGAAAACCGATCTTTTTTAAAGCAGTGATCATCTTTCCTTGACAGTTTTGACCTAAAGGCATAGAGAATAGCTCACCTAAAGCCACTCTGACAGCTGGAGCAACCTGAACGATAATATTCTCAGGACATTCAAGCAAAAGCTGTTCTACCTGTTCTACTTCAATTTTTTTTGCAGCAAATGTTTCCATGTGTAACCTCATCAATAAAACTGCACCTTTCGGTGCAGTAATTAAACATCATTTTTTACTCTTCTTTTTCTTTTCAATTTTTTCAGCTTTCAACTGCTGTTTTTTCTCTTTCTTATACTCTTTTCTACTGACCTTGTTATCGATTTTCTCCTGCTTATTTCTAGCTTTTATATTCTTCATGATGAGAGCTCTCTCCTCTTTAAGTTCTCTCTTCTTAGCCTTTTTCTCTTCTCTTGTAAGCTCGATAACCTCACCGTTATCATCGTGGAATATCTTGTATCTGACAAGCTCACTGGTTTTGCCTTTATAAGAGAAAGCCAAAGAGATAAAGACTGAAATCAAAACTATCTCGATGATGATGACAATAGGAGCAAAGAAATTACCGCCTACAGAATTGAAGGAATAAAGGAAGGCAAGAAGTGGTAAAGGAAGAACAGATGACAGCTTAGAAAGAATCTTGACTGACACTTTTTCATATCTCTTCTTCTCGTGTCTGTAGAACATGATAGCTAAAACAAGCCCTACAAATAATCCGACAGAGATAAGAATATAAACCCAACCTTCAATACCATTTAACCATCCGAAGAAACCGGTGTAAGTATTTATAGTCAAACGCAGATTCTCAGTTATCTCATCGACAAGCTTCTGTATCTCAACTGTTGTCAAGTTATCTATATCTATCTTTCTAAGATCTGAGTTGGTCTTGTTTATAGCGATGATCTGTTTATCATTTAAAGTCTTGTTAGCTGACTGATTCTTGCTAGCTTCACTTATTAAAGCGACTTTGTTTAAGCCATTATTGATAAGTTCTCTCTTGTAAGTGTTAAGAGACATGAACTCTAAGTTAGTTACATTCAGCTTAACTGAATTAGATAGAATACTATCTTCTGTGACAACGCCTTTCTTTCTGATTGAAGTTATGTAATAACCAGAGTTCTTATCACCTTGATAAGTTCCTAAAATGTTGTAATTCATCAAAGAGATCTTTCCGTCTTTATCAGAATTTATGGTTATGTAGGCCTGCTTGTTTGAAGAGTCTGTGTAATATAGGATGTAGGGTGTCTCAGGATCCAAAGAGGTAATAGCAATCACCTTCTGATCCAATGTCTCCACATTTACTTCCTTAGGAGTAGAGATGTGACTATAGACGACACCGGAACCCGTTATTTCTGTCTCAAAGGAGTTTGCTCTATTTGTCGTCACATCCTGTGAGGACACACCTCTTAAAGCGATTGTATCAAGTATTGCACCTGTTTTTATCTGACTTGCTAAATCAAAACTTGTATCAAACTGCTGAAGTCTAGGGGTGACATATGTGAAGATTTTATTTGGATTCTCCCTGAAGTGATATGTTATCTCATAGGATTGATTCGGTTCAAGATTTTTTAATTCACCATTGTTGCTGTCAAAGTAGATGTAACCTTCTTTTTCTTCCTCCGCAAAAAGTGGCTTTTTCATTCTAGGTAAAACAGTGAAATCGACAATCAACTTTTCAGATTCAGAGAAGACCTCCTCTTCAGAAGTACCTTCGGTAGGAACACGTTTTATATCTTTCACTTTAGCACCAGACATTGTGACAGCATGTTCAGAATCAAGTTCAAGATATCCGGTGGGCAGATTGTTTTTTAACACGTAGGCGAACTTAGGATCGACTGTTTCATTTTCAGATAAGACACCCTTTCCTTCCTTAGCAAGGAAGGTGTACTCGATTCTTGCACCATCTGATGTCTCATAGCCTATGGTGTAAGAGGAACCTGGCACAAGAGAGTAGAGTCTGTTGTGAAGATTGATTGCACCATCGCCTTCAAAGATGACTGATGGTTTTTCAAACTTCTGCAGTATGTTGACTGTAAATCTGTAGACAAGATCTTCGTAGGTGCTGTCACCAAGTTTAGTAAACTTCATGGTTGCTGACACCTGAGGTAGAGTATAAGAGAGTGTACCATCCTGAGTTATGCTGAAAGCATTTCTTAACTCCTCTTCTGTTTTACCTGCAGGACCTGAAATAGCAAGAAGCTCATATCTCTCTGTTCCGCTTGAGACTGTCGATGACTCATTTGTTAAAGAATGAAATGTTTTCACATTCAAAGAGGGATCGTTTTCATCGAAGACAAAATTAAAAACTCCTCCATCTGTTTTTGCTTCAGCTCTGTTATCTCCTGCGTAGATGCTGAGACCTTTCATTGGGGTTTTTCCAGTCGAACAGAGGAAATACTTAGAAGCAAAACCTTGGTAAGATGAATTTCCATCAGATGAGATCACGAAGGAAAAAGACATACTGTTTGTCACTGTCAAAGTGAAACTCACTGTCTTCTTATCATCGCTTATTGTTTTTTCAACTGTGCATGGAGAGATCGATAATGCTGTGTCTCGAGGAGTCTGATAGGAATAGAAAGTTATGTCAGCTTTGTAATCATCAGAAGCAAAAGGACTCTCGTTTGCAAGAGAGGTGATTGAAAAAGTAATCACATCGCCTTTTTTTATGGTAGCAACAGCTGTTTCATCACCAGTTAATTCTCCGTAAGAGTAATCGACTGAAGAAGATGAATCAGCCACATTAAAAGTTGGAGAGACAGAGATCTGAGGTGAAACTCTGCTATCTGCTCTTTTAACGTCGATGTATTGTTCAGAAACAATATGATCGCTATAACCTGCTTTCAAAACCGAGGAGCAAAGCAGCACAGGGAGAAACAACAAACAGATTTTTTTCTTAAACGATCTCTTCATCAAATAACCTCCATCAATAGGAATATAAACTTACAAAAAAACAACAAAAATAAATAAACTTCAAATAGTATTATATATTAATATATTAAACTTATCAATAAGTTACAGATATGAAAAACAAAATGAACAGCATTTAATCAGTACTCTTTAATAAGTTCTTTTGAGATATCTAAGTACACTCTAGCTAAGTTAGAAGCTCCTAAATTCACTCCTCCGTAATATCTGATGACGACAATCATCTTATTGAAAAGCTTTTTTCTTTCCATCTCCTTTAAAAGAAGAGACATGGATTTGATGGGTTCACCATCTTCTCTAGCCAAAGAGTACTCTTTTAAAAGAAGAGCATACAGAAAGTGTTTTGCACCACTGTTTTTCTCTTTTAAAGAAGAGATGACATCCTTGCTATCCTGAATGTTCTCAACTTCAAAAAGATATGAGATGAATACGCTTCTTTTCTCTTTGTACGTTTTTTCTTTTAATAATTTCACACAATTATTATATAATTAAATGATTTTTTTAAAAATCGGAGGATGATTATTTTATGAAGATGAGAGTGATTGTAGATTCCAGCTGTGATCTATCTAAAGAGATATCAGAGAGATACGATTATAATACTACTCCACTGATGGTTCAGTTCGGAGAGAAAACATATCGTGACAGAATAGAGATAACAACAAAAGAGCTCCTTGAGAAATACGAGCAGTCAAAAAAAGAGAAGAAAGAAACATTACCAAAGACCAGCGCTTTGAATGTGAATGATCTTATCACCATATTCACACTAGAATTAAATCATTATGACCACATATTCTTTATGCCGATATCTTCAAATATCTCATCCATCTACAACAACGCAATACTTGCTGCAAGAGAGATGAAATGCGAAGACAAGATAACCATTTTGGATTCAAAATCCCTGTCTTCAGGAACAGGTCTTCTCCTCATAGGTATTTTAGAAGATATCAAAGCCTCCCTCTCTTTAGAAGAGATAAAGAAGAGACATGAAAACAGAGTTAAAAAAGTTTATATGCGTTTTGTAATAGACACGATGGAATTTCTTCACAAAGGTGGCCGCTGCTCAGGAATGACTTATCTGATAGGCAGTGCACTCAAATTACATCCTATTATCAAACTTGAAGATGGCAAGATGTCTGTTCACAAGATAACAAGAGGAAAAGATGTTATCAAAGGAATAAAGAGCATGTTTGATGAATTCATGAACGATTTTGAAAACGACAACATCGATTTCTCATATCCTATTCTCATTCCTAATGTAGAAGCTGAAAAATCTTGCAAGGAGTTAGCTCATCTATTAAAGGATAAAGTCGGTGACAAGATGGTCTACCCTGTATCTGCTAGCGCTGTTATCGCCTGCCACTGCGGAAAAAACACATGCGGTTTAGCATACATGAAAAAGAACTAGATTAAAACAATTAAAGAAGACGATACCCATCGAAGTAAACATCATCTTCCTTGGGTATTTTTATTTGAATCTTTTTTCTTCCTGATGTGAATGTATTATTCAAAGAGGTGAAGAAACTTGTCTTGGTCACCATAGTTATATCAAGGGATAGAAGACCAAACTTAGCTTTGTATCTATCTGAGGAAACAGAGTTTATCAGATTGAAGTCTCTATCGATTAAAAAAGAAATAGAAGATGAAAAGAATACTGGATTATCAGTCAGGTGACCAGTGTTTTTTATCTGTTTAGAGAAGAAGACATGACTAGCTAAAGGATCTAATACAAACGATAAAAGATAGTTTTTACCTTTCTTGACAATGTCTGCTTTCTTGTATGAAAAATCGTTTATCTCATAAATGCTTATTCCGTAGCGGAGAGAGGAGTTTTCTTCATCCTCTGTAAAAACTTCATTTGAATTCTCATTTACAAGCTGACTTTCTTTTTTAACAAAATATTTCCTTTTGTAGAGTTTCCCAAATTTTTTTATGTACTCATCATATGAGAGGAATATCGGTTTAGCTATCTTGTTGTTTATCTCCTCTTTATCGTTTGCAAGATAATATTTGATTCTCTTCTTGTCATCATAAAATCTAGAAAACACCTTGATATACCTAGAAGATGTCATCGATTGGGAGATATCGACTGTGTCAGTGTAGTAATTAAAAGCGTCAACTTTCTGTTCTACTTTTATTCCCAGCGTCTTAGAAGTGATGATAGTCTGCTGCAAAGAAAGAGCGTAAGGCATCGAGGAAAAGTTATCATAACACCTAAAGAGTATCTTCTCTTTGCTTTCAGAGTTTTCAGAGACAAAAGAATCAAAACTGTCGTTCATTTTTCACCTACGAAATTATACTTGAAGCAATTTCATAATATGTCTTACCTGATTCTATCTCACCTTTGATATAGTTATCTCCTAAAGAGGATATTTGAATGCTATGTCCACCGACTTGAACAGAGATATTTTTCAGATAATCATACACGCTTTCAGATGTTGAGATGACAGAATTATACTTCTTTCTCTCAGCAATTTTATTATAAGAAGCAATGTTATCTATACAGCTTCTGAACTTCATATACTTATCAGTCACAGGATCTGGAACAACTTCATCATTAAAATTGAATCCGAGACCTTTGAAGTGTTCTTTCAGTTTCTCTGCTTCAATAGAAGTTGCATAACTATCACCGACAGTTGAAGCTATAGAGATGAGTGAATCAATAGCTCTTCCTTCAACAGCGTTGACTAATTCATACGAGTTACTATAGAAATCAACATTCAGACCATTTAAAGGACGTGGATTTTGAGAACCACTAGCATTGAAGACAGAATCGAGCATCGAAGCTAAAACTTCACTTGTGAGTTTAGAACGATATGAAATAACGTATTTACCTTTTTCATCTACCGATGAAGTGTAGCTGTTTGATAAGAGTTCTTCATAGGAACTGTTGCTGAAAGCTAAACCTCCTACTGATGTAGAAACTTCAATGGTTTCGAAATCAGATAACACCTTCTTTATGATGCTATCAAGCATCTGCAAATCAGCAAGTTTTTTTACTTTCCTCTCTTCAGCAGTACCTTCATTAAGATAACTATCTGCAAAGAAAAGCTCTTCTAAACGATAGACTTTCTTATTCTCACCATAAGGAGCAACAGCGCTCTCTTTAAACAGCTTAGCAGTCATAGTCTTATCATTGAAGCTGTTGCTTATCAGATTGTACAGGAAATAAGAACGATTCTTCTTAAAGATATTCATCTCAGAAATGTAGTAGATGATGCTTAAAGAGATATCAGTATCCTTGATAGATAGTTGATCTATCCTACTTCCCTGCCCGGATATGAACTGTTTAAATGTCTCATCGCTAAAGACCATATCTGATATCAAAGAGATATCGTTAGCCCAGTAGAGAATATCCTCTTCTTTATTTCCATCCATATGAGTATAGAAATTGATAGTATGAATCTTACTGCTGTCTTCAGGATCAGCAAAGAGAGAATCAAAATTCTTATTGAAGAGATCATCCTTCAAAATGGATATAGGTACTAGATGGAATATTGAAGACTCGTTTAATGAGAGTAAAATATTTTTAAACTGTTCTCTGTTTGCATCTTTGAAGAATGATAGATCAGCATTGATATTGACCCCCGATGTTGCTTGGATGATGTTGACAAACTTATTTGATAATTCATCATCTATATCTTCAATAGAGTTTAATATCTCAATCATCTTCATCTCAGCATTCTTCTCATTCTTTGATAAGGATGATTTGTAAAGGAGATCATTTTCTTTTATTATATTAAAAATAAAATAGGTTACAGGTGAGAAATTAGCATCCTTATCTTTGGTGGTGAAAAGGACAGATTTACCCATCTGAGATAAGAGAAGTTTGACATCGTTAAACTTCTCTTTATCAGCTGCAATAGAAGATATGTCTGAAAACTGACTTGAAAAATCACCGGAATCAACAAGTTTGTAAAGGTGTTCAAATAATTCCATCTCCTGCTGTAAATCAACCAGATATTCCTCACCAGAACCTGTGACATGTGTTTTATTTATGAGCTCGATACTGATGTACTTGGTGATGTCAACAAAGGAAGAAGAGTCATTGAATTTACTGAAGGCTTCGTTAAACAGATCGATAAAGATGAGACGATTGATCTTTGCTTTATAGAATGTTCCATCCTTCATTGACTCTATCTGATTCTTGTAATCACTTGAAACAGGAAGCTTTCCACCAGTGATGTTTTCAGGACCGACTATCTGAACCAACCTGATAAAATCACAGAGGTCTTTTACTGCTCCTTTTGTTGTCACTTCATAAGGATAAGGTTTATCAGAAACAACTGTTTCTCTTGATGAAGTTACAATCCACTGATATTCATTTTCAACGGAGTTCAATGTCTTTGCTGAAAGGAAATTATCAACCTTTTCAACAGATTTATTGTGAACAGCACAGTAGATAAACGTTCCGAAAGGATCAACTTCGTTTTCAATTCCTTCCTTTATGAAATTTGTTCTGTAGATGACAGTGAAAAGAGCATTCAAGTCGTTGATATCGATAGTCTTCAAATCGATATCTGAGAAGTCTTTATCTGTGTTTTCAGCTGAAACTTTCTTAAATAGCTTTATCATCTCTACCATTCTGTCGATATCATCTCTTCCTTCTCTGTCTTTCTTAAGCCAGAGAGATGTTCTCAACTTCTCAATTGAGATAGGAAGATTGATCTTTTTAAACAGCTTCTCAATAGAAGTGTTGATGTAGTGAAGAATCGTCTTGGATAAGTATTTTGAACTCATTCCATCTCTGAGCAGCATACCGATTGAATCAGGATCCTCAATCTTGTTTATATCGTAATCATTATTTAAAAAGCTCAGATTCTTCTTCATGTTATCGATGATATCGCATATGTGTTGAATCTCTTCATCCCAATCGATCTCTTGAACCTCATCTAAGCTCACAAACTGATAATCGATGTTTTTAAAAGCATCCGATGAAAAGAGATTTGTCAGAAATTTATGAACGATGACATTCTTCTTTTTATCAGCATAGACACCTGTTGATCCATCTCTGTTAAAGGCTTGAGATTTAGCTATAGTAGTCAATATTCTCTTCAGCAATGCAGTGTCAATCTGCTGTATCATCTTTGCAGGATCACTCTCAGCTGAGATCTTATCTCCCATCTCAATAAGAGCTGGAATATCTGTGATGATGCTTTCAATGGTCACCATAAAATCTTCTGAATAATAGTCGATATCGTATGGGGTAACACCATATAAGTAGTCAGCTATCTTGATGTTGTTATTGTGGAGCATCGCCTTTAATACCATTGGAAACATGTTTGTAAAGATCTTAGATCTCTCTGATATCTTGAGCATGTCAACGATGACATCGATGACTTCCTGCTTTGTGAAATCGATATTCTGAAGATTAGAAAGATCGATAGCATCGCTGTCAAAGATCTTCGAAATGATATCAAACATGGATGAAAACTCATTTTTGATAGCGTTTTTATCTAAACCTTTGAATAGTTCATCAAAATCTAAAGACTCGACATAAGTGCTTAAAGCAGGTACTGTTGAAAGAGAGGAGGAGATGACTCTTGGAATATTGATGACCTGGAAGATGGTGGTATCTAAAAGTCCTTTTTCATTTCCGCTTTGATTTCCACATATCATCGTCCTTAACACCTCACGTCTTTCAGGAGATTTTAAGGCAGACAAGATGTTGTCTTTTAAAACATTAACATTCATATCAGCAGAGATATCAAAATCGAGCGCTCTCATAACCTTGAAAAGATTGGTGATGAATATGTTCACATCCTGCTTCCAATCAACGTTCTCGTATGATTTTTCATCGGTAGGTAATATCTCTAAACCATTCGATGCAGAGAGAGAACCAAAACCTGCCATGAGCTTATTGATGTTGTTGTTTATCATCTGCAAAGAGAGCACTTTAGAAGAGATATCTGCATACTTCTTTATCTGCTCATCGCTCATCTTCGAACACTCTATCTTGAAGTTTTTAAACGTTAAACTCTTTCCATCTTCAGCGATGAATGATTTGATCACTGTGGTATCGTTGTAAAGATTTCCGTACACTTCATTTAAAATTGAAAGCTCATTGCTCCAATCGATGTTTTCAAAAGAGAACTTAGGCATGACAAAGTCGGAATTAGACATCATGTTGATTCCTATGTCTACAATAGGAGGGATCAAAGCGACGAGGACCTTGTTTTCAATTATTCCTTGAATGATCGATGACACAGTAGCATTTGACAAAAGGGTAGCGTAATTAATGGTTACAGCCCCTAAGGCCTTGTCATATGAGATAGAATCTCCATCCAAGATAGGTTTAGCCACATCAAAAAAAGATGTGACAAGAGAATTGAGATTGACTTTCTGTCCATTGATATCGACACTGGTGGCAACATTTGTCACAGTCGAATCGAAATTCCCTAAACCCAACATGGTGTAAAGAGGAGACTTCTCAATCGAATCGAAATAAGGTATATATTTCTTTCCGTCCATATCAGCTTTATCTAGTATGTTCACCACAGATGTCTTGTTTGAAACAACTACTCTCGATAATGAGGTGAGAGGTGCTATTAAAATGCAGAGAAAAACAAACTCTTGAGCAAAACCTAAAAACATGGAGGGAAGACGGAAGAGTTTCCACTTCTTTTTTGCTGTTGTAGAGGATGTCTTATTATCGCTATCAGATTGGACAGCGACTCCGTTTGTCACCTCATACTTCTTCTTATCTTTCTTTCTCTTCTTAATATCAGCTTTTGTTTCAACAGGTAAAAACCATCTGAAGATGCCATTGTACATAATGCAGGTGATTAAAGAAATTGTCAGCTGAATGACAATAAGTATATTGAAGAAAACAAAATAGGCCAAGATAGCATTAGCAAGAGAGATAGCAGTCTCGTAAAGAGAAAGACCACCTATAGGTGCAATCATTCCTGTAGACGTGATGATATCTGCTATCGTCTGTTGAATAGTTGTCACCTGAATAGTGGTGCTTGAAATGGTGAAAGATAGATGAAAGTTTGCTAATGATATATTTCCAACAGCGTTTGTTATAGCAGGAGTGGTGAATAAAAAGATAGCAATCAACACTGCTTTAATAATTGTTTTCAATGCTGTCTTATATAAGCCTTTTAAAAAACCTATGAGTCCTGCTAGAAGAGAACCCAATATTATCAGTATGAACAGTCCTAGTAAACTGTAGTAAATTATCTGTGGAATATCCATATACTCCTCCTAAAAGCAACACCACTAAAGTGATATCCTTTTGTGTTATTATATAATATATACTTTTATATAAGTATAAATATATCTTCAATTTTCATTAAGAGGAGAAAAATTATGCAGGTTTTTAATCAAAATGATGAAGAAAATAGAACAAATAATACAAATGAAAATAAAAAAGTAAAAACATCTTCTCTGTTTCCAGAGAATCAAATCCACAGTTCCACCTCTTTGAAACTGAAGCTGTTTTTCTTCCTGTTTGGATTCATCGGTTTACAGGTTATAGCAACGATTGTCTCTGTCTTCTTCATGAGGTCAAAGATGGATTCAGATGCCGTCAGCTTCTGGATCAACTTTTTAAGCTACACTATCTGTATTGCGACAGTGATAGCCGTGATTTTTTCTTTGAAAAGTAAACCTTGGAAAATTCTTCTTTCAGAGCTGAAATCTTGGAAAGTGTACGCCTTTGGTGCTGGAGTTGTAATCATTATGTATCTCATAAATATTCTTTTTTCTCTCATGTACAAAAACATACCGAATTACAACGAGAATATGAATCAGTCAGCAATCAATCAGATGATAACCAAAAATCCCCTTTTCTCTGCATTGAGTTTCTTTGAGATAGTGCTATTTGCTCCTGTCATTGAAGAGCTGACATACAGATTCGGTCTAGGCGGTTTAATTGTTGGAAAGAAAAAAAGATTCGTCGTTGCTATCTTGGTATCATCGTTGATATTCGGTCTGATCCACTTCAATGGACTGACGATTCAGATGACAAAATTGGAAGCAGAAATCTTTCATAAAGCAGGTGAGAGTGGAAACAGCTCTCTAATTCAGTTAGCTGAGTCTTTGAACTTCACAGGTTTTGCAAACGGAATAACAGAAACAAGCTACAACAGTTTTATTGACCACTTGAACATACTGATGAGAAACGAGTGGCTAAATCTTCCTATTTACATTATTTCTGGAGCTTGCTTAGGCTCAGCCTACTTCTTTTCAGGAAAACTCTCAAGCTCTATTTTTGGACACGCACTGAATAATCTATTATCATATGTCTTTATGTTTGTTCCATCAGGAGCAATGATCTTATTCAGTTTTTAAACAGATATGCAAGAAGAAAGAAAAGTACATTTCTCATTAAGTTCACTCTCTTTAAAGATAATCGCTGCTGTTTTGATGACTCTTGATCATGTCGCGCTATTTTTTATTGACAACAATGGTCTTTCTGGTGTGATAACTGCTTACTACATATTGAGAGCAATAGGAAAGATTTCTTTCCCCATCTTTGCATACTTGGCTTTTGACAGCATCAATAAA
>JALEUS010000055.1 GCA_022780765.1 Bacilli bacterium
TGTTAGAGAATATGCTCTTTGAAGGTAGTAAGATAGATGTAGATGAAAATGGAATTAAAATCCATGGTCCTGAAGTGTATCAAAAGAAGACTCTCTTGAGTGAGGATCCTGACGAGAAGGAGGAAGATAGATGAATATACTGTACATATTAGATGATATAAAACAGCTTGACAGTCTTTCACTGTTCATCGATGAGATGAACAAGATGGAGATATATGTGACCTTGATCTCATCAGAGGAGATACCTGGAAGAGAAAATGTAGTCATTTTAGACACCTATAAGAAGAGAAGAGATTTTATAAAACACAATGAGAAGAGATTTGATATAGTTCAGGTAAATCTAAATTCATCTTTATATTTTTTTGCTTGTCATATCTCAAAGAGATGCAACGCAGTTTTATTAGCCGACTGTGAAGATTTTTCAGCATCGTACTCTCTTCCTTCCTTAGTGAAGAAAAGCTCAACTCTGATATCTTATTTCAGGCACCTTCTGCTTTTAAATAAGATAGACTTCGTCATGGTTAACTCCATAGCTGGCAAGAAGAGAATTGATGACATGGGAATAAGAAAAAGAGTATTCATTCTTTCTCCTTACTACGGGATAAAAAAGAAAAGCAGACAGCGCTCTGTAACAAGAAAAAATGAAAAAGTAGGTATCCTTTTTGATTCATCTCTCTTTAAAGGAGAGGAGATAGTACAATTTGTAAATGATTTTAAATCTCTTCCAGAAAAGTATTATCCGATAATAGTTATCGATTCATCGACAAGCGACTTTGCTTCTCTTTACTCTGTTGACAGTAATCATATCTTCTCAAGCAAAGATTACAACAGAGAAGATATCTATCAGAAAGCTTCATACATCTACTCTCACAGGGATAAGATTGATAATTATGATTACTATCTAGGATATGTTTACAACAAGAAGATAGTTACTTCATTATCTGCTTTCTATGAAAAAAGCGTAGACAAAAATCAAATAGATAGTGATATCGAGTATGTAAAAAAAGAATTCTCTTTTGAAAAACATCTCTCTTCATTGAGGAGAATATATGAGAACATTGAAAGAAGCAACTACTGATAAGGAAGTTAAAAGAGTAACAGTAAGCAAAGAGTACATAACAATCTTCTTCACTGATCAAACAGAGGTTAAAGCATCGAAAGATGAGTACTTTGATAACTATCTCTATCCTGGCACTATCATAAAGAGAGAAGAGATGAACAGGCTTTTAAAAGAAGAGGAGATAATCTCAGCTTACATCTATTTGAAAAGGATCACTGCTAAAAGAGATTACTTTATCTCTTCTTTAAAGATGAAGATAAAAGAGAAGTACTCTTTATGCGATGAAGATATTGAATATCTGATCAGGAAACTTGAAAAAGAAGAAATAATCGATGAAGAAAAGATGATCAATAATTATGTCTACGAGATGTATGAAAAAGGATATTCAAAAAGATATATTGAAAACAAGCTTAAGGAAAGAAACTGTTTCTCACCTCTGACATATGATTTTCTGATCTATGATAGGGAATACTTTTTATTGCTGATAGAAGATCTGTATCGTAAGATCAAAAATAAAAGAGGAGACCCTTTCTGTCAGATTGAGAGATCTCTTCTTTCAATGGGATATAAAAAAGAAGAGTATAATTCATATCTTGAGTATTTCTTTTCTTCTTTAAATGATGAAGAGAAGATGAAGAATGAAGAAAAAAAGATCTCTTCTTTAAAAGAAGAAATAAATAGATTATTCTTTAAAGAAGAGAAGAATTTAAAAAAAGACAGAAGAAAGACAGAAGCAAAGATGATCTCTTCACTTTTAAAAAAAGGATATAAGTATGAAGATATTATCTTCCGGTTAAAAGAGCAGAAGAGTAACTGAGAAGGTAATATGTGATAAAATAAGCATTTAGAAAAGAGGAAAAAATATGATAAAAGATATAATCGGAACTGAAGGTCCTATTCAGATGACCATGCTTGTAAAAAGTTCAGCTAGAGGTATCTCTACCTCTGGTTCACCATACCTGTCTGTCATCTTTCAAGATAAGAGCGGTTCAATCGAAGCTAAAATGTGGTCGATAACTGAAAACGATGAGCTTCTTTGCACCCCAGGTCAGGTTCTCTTAGTAGAGGGAACTGTCACCATGTACAGAGGACATCCTCAGATAAGGATAGAAGATATTCAACCGGTGGAGAGCTCTCATATCAATTATGAGAAATTGATACCGACAGCTCCTTTAAGCACGGAGGAATTGAAAAAACGTGTCTACGATTATGTGGATCTTATCGAAGATAAAGAGATAAAAGAGATCACTTCTCATATCATCAAAGAGCGTGAAGAAGAGTACTTTTCTTATCCAGCTGCTACTACAGTCCATCATGCTTTCATGGGAGGACTTGCTTTTCATTCACTTACAATCTGTTCAGATGCTTTGAAGATAGCAACCAATTATCCACAGCTTAATAAGGACTATCTCATCTCAGGAAGCCTTCTTCACGACATTGGAAAACTTGTTGAATTATCTGGTTACATCGCTACAAATTACACTCTTGAAGGAAATCTTTTAGGGCATCTTCAAATAGGTGCAATGATCTTGAATGATGCTGCTAAGAAAGTGAAGATCAACGAAGAGAAACTGATTTTGTTAAGTCACATCATCGTATCTCATCACGGCAAAGCAGAGTACGGAGCAATAAAGCCTCCGATGACTCTGGAAGCTTATGTGATACACAATCTGGACGATCTTGATTCTAAGATGGAGATGTTATCTTCCACATTAGAAAATGTTGAACCTGGGGAGTTTTCAAAGAAGATCCCTTGGATGGACAATATCTCTTTTTACAAAGATAAGAACAGAATGTAAACTATTCTCTTCATTTGTTATTTATTTTTTTAAATTCTTATCTTATAATTAATCTCTGTGGAAGGAGGTTTTACTATGTCTAAAAAAATAGGTCAGAGCAAAGATGAAGTGCCTTTAATGAATGTTTCCTTCTCTGCTAGAGAGAAAAAAGAAGTTGTTTCCGAAGAGAAAAAAGTATCCCTTAAAAAGATATCTTTATGCATATCTTCAGCTATTTTGCTTTTGATTGTTTCTCTTTCTGTCACCCTTCTTTGTTACGCGTTGATAAACGGTAGGAAAAACACAGCTAACTATCTCTCTTCAAATGGATTTGGCAGTTTTGGAATCGTATCTTTTGTGTTTTTAAGCTTATCCATCATCATGTTTTTTATCGTCAAATTCGTTTCTGATTACATTCTTTATAAAAATGAGAAACTGAAGAAAGTATGCTCTTTTGCTAAGATCCTTTCTCTGTATTTGATGTTTTTCTTTTTAGCGTTAACCTTTTTTTCTGTTCCTTTAAGACAGTCTGTATTGACAAAGATAAAGTATCCCTTCGCCGTCTCTGTTTTTATTTTGACAGCCACCAGTGTCACTATCAGTGTTTTAACTGCACTGAATGCACTGTGCATATTTAAATTTACAAAGTATGAAGAGAAGATGAAGATAATCAACATAATCTCTCTTTTAATCCTTGCTTTTCTTCCCTCTATTTCCTATTCTGCTTTAGAGAGCCACTATGCTTTCTCTAGACAAGCTTTTATAGTTATCATCTATCCAATAATCTTCTCTTTATCTTTAATAACTCTGCTAAAGAAAAATGAGGAGGATAAGATCGATTATTTATCGATCATATTCGATTCTCTCGTGTTTGTATCATTCAACATAATTTCCTATGTCATCTATACAAATGGACTTCTAAATCCATATTCTTTCTCATTTTAAAAAAATTGTAGTGTTATCAATCAGATTCTATTGAGTTAGAAAAGCATTATAACTTTGTAATATTTTTTTGAAAGAATAATTTAAATCAAAAGAAATATTGTAATTTCTTTTTTTGCTCATATGTTTTTATTGTGTGACTGTTATTTGAACTTTGAAATGTCCTATCAGTTTCTAAACGTTTATATTTTTTTGTTTTTTGTGTGGATTTTTTTGTTGAATCAATCAAACCTAAAAATGCAAAATAATCCGTTAGTCTTTATATAAGAAGTAAATTATATTATAATTTAAAGGTTATTTTTTTGGAGGTCAATCATGATTTTAGACGAAGAAGAAAAAAATGATATAAAAGTTGAAGATAATGATAATAATCAGAATACCGATAATGAAGAAGTTAAAGAAGAGATAAAAGAACCTCTTGCTGAAAGAAAAGATAATAGTGAGATCAGTTCTGTCAATATCGATTTATCTTCTCAGGAAGAACTGAAAAAGAAAATTCAGGCAGACAGCATCGATGGAATCTATAATCCTCAGTACTCATCTAACGTCAATAATAAAGAGACAAGTTTTGAATCTCTCATATCTTTTAAAGAGGGGGATGATGTCGAGAAGATATTCGATGAAAAAAGAGAGCCATATTTGAAAGAAACCAAAAAGAAGAAGAAAATGTCACTCATTCTCAATCTCTCTTTACTCTTTGTTATTTTACCTGCTCTGGTGGTGATGATCCTTTCAACAATCAAAGTAGGTGAAAAGGCTATTATCTCTTTTTCTTGGGTTCCTATAACCACAATATCGATTGCCTTGGCATTTGTCATCGCTCTTCTGGTTGTCAAACATATCTTCGATAAGAAGCACCAGAAGATAACTCATGATTATTTCTATTTCTATCTAAATGCAGTTTCTGCATACTCATTGAAAGATATGAACATCACTGATGGAAAGATCGCTGCTGAAGGAACTATGAAGGATGATCTTTTGATTCAGGCTCACTATTTTGCACAGATCTTCTCTATCTCTTCAAGAGGACTTGTCGTAGGTAAAAAAGATGGAAAAGATTTCACTTATGGTGAGATTGCTTGTGCTATTCCATACAAGACCAAAGAGCAAGCTTACGCTATACCTTCTCCTATCTACGATCTAGCTGATGGAAGTGAATTACCTTACATCCCAGCTGCTAGCGATGAGACCACAGGCAATAAGAAGAAAAATGTTTTTGAAAATCAGACACAGAGTTATGGAATGTTAGGAAGAATGCTCTGCTTGAATAATAAAGTCACTCCTGATGAGTCATTTATCATCGCTTTAAGAGGAAAGATGAACGATACTGTGATGCCTGATTACATCAAGAATTACAAACCTTATCAAGATAAAAGATTAGGTGATAAGATAATCATCTATCTAGCAACTGATGAAGGCAAGAAATTCTTCAATGATGAGAACATCGATCTTCTCTCTAAGTTTATAATCGACGATGTTGTCACTTCAGGTTTCGTGACAGTAAACTCATACGGAAGCAAGATAGCTTTGAATCTCTCTGATTCGCTTATGGTTCTTCCTATTGAAAACAAAGTAAATGTTTCTTCTTTAGATAGTTTAAGAGTGAGTTTAAACACATTGGTAAAGTTTGTTGAAAACTGCATCAAAGACTCTTCTTATGAAGATAAAGATGAGAAAGAAGATAATCAAGCAGAAGAAAATAAAGTAGAAGAAAAGAAGGAAGAAGAAAATAAATTAGAAAATGAAGTACCTAGTAAAGAATAAAGAAGAGACTAAAGATCTTGCTATAAAGATTGCCCAGTCTTTAAAAGGCGGTGAGGTGATCTTTGCAAAAGGACCTTTGGGAAGCGGTAAGACATATTTTTTTCAGTGTTTAGGAAAAGCTTTAAAAGTGAATGGAATCATCAATTCTCCTACTTTCAATCTGATCAAAATTTATTTTGGTAAGATCGGTAAAAAAGATCTATCCATCTATCATGTAGATTGTTACAGGCTTGAAGATGTCCCTGAGAGAAACAAAGATCTAGGTTTAGAAGAGGTCATAGGAGAAGAGAACACTTTGACATACATAGAATGGCCTATGTATGCTTCGACTTATATTAAAGAGTTCTCTCCTAGAATGGAGATAGAATTCAAGTACATTGATGAGAATCAAAGAGAGGTGATCATCGATGAAAAGTGAGTACTCTTTGTTTCTTGCAACAGCTACTAAAGATCTAGAAGTGAGTGTTATCAAAAAGGATGATGGTTTAATAACCGGAAGAAAAGAGATCACCGGAATAAAGAGCAATCTCACTTTAGAGCTCCTTATCTCTCTTATAGACGATGCCTGCTCTTTTTTTGATATCAAACTAAAGGATGTTGAGAGTTTTTATACTCTTTTAGGGCCAGGTTCAAACACTGGTCTGAGATTAGCTTTAACTGTTATAAAGACAGTGTACGCTTTAAATCCAAATATAAGGATGTATGGAATAAACACATTGAAAGTATATTTGAGCAACAGAGAAGATATAGCGGTTCTCTCCGATAGAAAAAGAAATATCTATGTTGGTCACTATGAAAACAATGAGTTTATAACAGAGATAATAAGAAGAGAAGAAATATCTGATCACGCTCTATTTAGAGGTAGAAAAGTCGTGATTGAGAAAGCTGATTGTAATTCTCTTTCTCTTTTTGAAAATCATGAAAAGGAAGAGATAGTAGTCGTAAATAAGATGGTTGAAAGGAGAGATGGATTTGAAGATTATTCATCTAGAGAAGAGAGTTTTCTTCCTATCTATCAGTTTCAGATATGATCAAAAAGGCAGAGATAGATGATGTGAAAGATATCATGCATCTTTCTTCTCTCATCGAGGACAACAAGGTGACTAAAACCTATTTTTTAAACAAGATAGAAGATGATAATTATCTTCTTTTAATCGATCAAAAAGATGATAAAGTTGTCGGATATCTTCTTGTGTACCATTCTTTTTCTTCGGCAGATATCTTTGATATTGCAGTTGATGAGAAATATCGAAGAAGAGGTATCGCAAGTGGATTGATCAATTCTATAAAGATTTATCTTAAAGATGTAACCGAGATAAATCTTGATGTTAGGGAGAAGAATGTATCTGCTATCAGTTTATATGAAAAACTTGGATTTTCTGTTTTTGCAAAAAGAAAAGGTTATTATTTAGGTGAGGATTCACTCTGTATGAGGATAACTTTATGAGTCAGATAATATTAGCTATTGAGACAAGCTGTGATGAGACAGCTGTCAGTATTTTGAAAGATGGTAAGGAGCTTATCGTCAACTCTGTTGACACACAGATTGAAAAGCACAAACAGTTTGGAGGAGTCTATCCTGAGCTCGCTTGCAGATTGCATTTAGAGAATATCTCTAAGGTTTTAAGTTACTCTCTTTCTTCATCTTCACTATCATTGAATGATATAACTCATGTCGCTGTTACCTGTGGACCTGGATTACCTGGTGCTCTCCAGATAGGAATCATGGCTGCAAAGACGATCTCTTCTTATCTGAATGTTCCTTTGATTCCGGTTCATCATCTAGCTGGACACATCTACGCTAATGAGTTTGTGAAAGATTTCTCTTATCCTCTTTTAGCTCTTATTGCATCCGGTGGTAATTCAGATATCGTCTATCTTGATAGAGAACTTCACTTTGAGGTTCTCGGAGAGACTTTAGATGATGCAATAGGAGAGAGCTTTGATAAGGTAGCAAGGCTTCTTTCTTTACCATACCCTGGAGGAGTGATGATTGATAAGCTGACCAAAGGTAGAGATGATATTGAACTTATCGACCTTCCGAAGGTTTCTGTTGAAGGATACAATCTCTCTTTCTCTGGTTTAAAAAGTCACATCAGCAGGATGATTGAAAAAGATAAGGAAGAGAAAAAGCTTGATGAAAAGAGAATTCTTTCCTATGCAAAATCGGTTGAAATAAACTTTGTGGATCAGCTTTTGGACAAATTGTATTCAGCTTATTTAAATTATCATCCTAAGATGATTGTGGTCGGAGGAGGTGTATCTGCTAACTCTTATCTCAGAAAGAAGATAAAGGAACTGTTTGACTGTGAAAATGTTGAGGTGATCGTTCCTCCCTTGTGGTGCACCACTGACAATGCAGCGATGATAGCGAAAGTGGCGTCCAGAATGATCGATAAGAACATGTCTTTTAACAGAGACTTTTCCTCAAAGCCAAGCTTCCCTTTAAGCGGATTAAATGAAGATTAATTTCTTTTATTTTTATTAAAATAAAGTAGAATATATATTAATGAACATCAGAGGTAAAATTTTATTATGTTAAACAAAGAGATAACCATAAAAACAATCTATCAAAAGATTCAAGATAATGATTTACAAGACCTCCACAACAGGGAGATAGTTTTAAAAGGATTTGTCAGAAACAACAGATGTTTAGGACAGGTCGGTTTTCTCTCTGTAAATGACGGTTCATGTTTTTTAAACGCACAGGTCGTCTACAAAGTAAAAGATGAGAAGATAACATCTATTCGTCTAGGTTCAACTGTGATTGTCAAAGGAAGAATCAATCTGACAATCGGAGGTTACCAACCTTTCGAAATAGAGAGTGAAGAGGTGATTTTAGTAAGTCAGACAAATGAGAATTATCCTCTTCAGAAGAAGAAGACTTCTTTCGATTTCTTGAGGACCATTCCTACTTTGAGAATGAAGACAAACACTTTCAATGCTGTTTTCAGAGTCAGGGATTCTCTCTCTTATAACATTCACAGGTACTTTCATGAAAACGGATACGTGTGGATACACACTCCAATAATCACAGCTAACGACTGCGAGGGAGAAGGACAGACTTTTCAGGTTGTAGCAGATAGTAAACATCCTGAGGAGTATTTTAATAAAGACAATGTCCATCTGACAGTCTCTGGTCAGCTTCATGTTGAACCATTCGCTTTAACCTATCAGAGAGTATACACTTTCGGACCAACATTCAGAGCTGAAAAAAGCAACACCACCAGACACGCAGCTGAGTTTTGGATGATTGAACCTGAGGTAGCTTGGTGCGATATGGAAGGCATCATGGATATCGAGGAAGATTTCTTGAAGTTCGTTGTAAGAGAAGTCAGAAAAGAGTGTCCTCAAGATTTTGAATTCTTCTATCAGAGAGTAGACAAAGATCTCAAGAAGAGACTCGATGATTTTGAAAACAAAAAATTCGCAAGAGTCAAGTATTCTGATGCTATCAATATTTTAAAAGAAGCAAAGAAGACTCATAAGTTTGAAGTTGACGATATTGAATTCGGTTTGGATTTAGGAAGTGAACATGAAAGATATCTCACAGAGGAGGTTTTCAAAGGACCTATCTTCTTGACTGATTATCCTAAAGACATCAAGGCTTTCTACATGAAGATGAACGATGATAACAAGACAGTGAGAGGAGTCGATCTTCTTGTTCCAACCATAGGTGAACTCTGCGGTGGAAGCGAGAGAGAGGATTCTTACGACAAGCTCTTAGGAAGAATGAATGAACTGAAGATGAATATTCCTGCTTACGAGTGGTATTTGGATTTGAGAAAGAACGGTTCAGCTCCTCACTCCGGTTTCGGATTAGGATTTGAAAGAATGATGATGCTTTTAACAGGCATGACAAATATTCGTGATACTCTTCCTTATCCGAGATGTTATAAAGACATGCTCTACTGATTATGATGATATTTAAGAAGAAAGAAAAAGCAACCGAGAAGAAAGAGGATGATGTCCTCTCTTCAGGAAAGGAAAAGACCATCGAAAACGATTCTAATCAGGTGAAGATTGTCATTTCAAATGAGACTCTTTCTCCTGCTAAAGAGGATAAGAAGACTTCAGTTTTCAAATGGTTCTTCAGAGTACTTACACTTCTTCTTGTCATCTTTCTTTTGGTATGGTCTGTCATCTCCTTTGTCACTCTTTTTAAAAGGACAAGCAGGAACGATAACTCCTTTATCCTTTTAGATGGTAAAAATCAGAAGCAGACCACACAGATATTGAATGCTTTTGGATATGATGAACCACAACTTTCAAAGAAGAGGAAGATAAAAGATTTCTATCTGATTGGAAGTCAGTTTTTTGCATCTGAGGTGTCTTTATCTCCCGCTGTGTTTTCAAATCCTTCAGCAGTAGCTGGAAACAATGCTGATCAATTATCTCTGTACAATCTTTCTGACGATGTCTCTTACTCGGTTAAATCCTCCACTCATTTTGCAGATAAAAAATACTCCATCGATTTTTCTCTTCTGGATGATGGGGATTATCTTCTCTACTCAAAAGGAGCAAGTGTTCTTACATCTAAGTCGTCGATCTATCCTTATTCGATAGATAGCGATGAGACAATATCCTTATCAGGATATACTCTTCCTGATAGAGACGGAGCCAGGAAAAGGATAACTGTGAAAAACAACACCAATTCTCCATACACGATACTATCTGTCTTCAAAGCTGGTTCAACACTACCTTCTAATGTGTACGATGTAGTTATTTATCCTGCCTACTATTCAAAAAACCTTGAGAAAGCTCCATCCCCTTCACTAGAAGAGATGAACACTCTTCTTTCTCAGATGAAACAAGATAAAACACAGATAGATATCGACAAGTATTCAATCAGAGTCTGCAATGATATCTTTGAGGCTAAGAAGACCAATGCTTCTATCTCAGTTGCCGTCTCTTTAGAAAATGACATGTCTTTCTGCTCTGCTTATTATTCAGGATTTTATCCATCATTTGCCACAAAGACATTGAGCGATTCTCCTCTTATAGGATACGATTATTATCCTGATATAAGAGAGATGCATGGGATGATATCTAAAGCATCATTCTCCTATCCTGGAGTTGTTGGAAACAATCTGTTCCCTGTTGATCTTTCAAGGACAGGGAAAGAAAGTTTTCTTATTTCAAAAAATATTTTTATCGATAAAGTCACGGATGTATTAAAATCTAAATTGTAAGTGTAAGGAGGGAAAAATGAACGAAACAATTTTAGTATCAGGTGGAGCGGGTTACATAGGTTCCCATGCGGTGAAGCAGCTTCTTAATTTAGGCTATAAGGTCATTGTTTTAGACAATTTTTCAACCGGTCATTTCCAAGCAGTCGATCCTAGAGCTATGGTGGTTGTAGGTGATATCAGAGACAAGGAAGTAGTCAAAGCTGTCTTTGAGAACAACAAGATTTCTGGAGTTATGAATTTTGCTGCTAAAATTATCGTTCCGGAGTCAGTGAAAAATCCTCTTGCATACTATGATGATAACATCTTAGGCGTGATGACTCTGCTCAGAGCTTGTAACAGGTATCAAGTGAGAAATTTTGTCTTTTCTTCTACAGCAGCTGTCTACGGCACCTGCAAAGATGAAGCTATCACAGAGGATCATCCTCTCTCTCCTGAGTCACCTTATGGTTTTACTAAATACGTAGCTGAGAAATTATTGATAGACGCTGAGAAAGCATATGGAATAAAACATGTCATCTTCAGATACTTCAATGTAGCAGGAGCAAGCAAGGATTCATCTATAGGAGAAGCTCATCCGGTGGAGACACATCTTATTCCTGTAACTATTAACTCCTGTATTTACAATCGTCCAATGCAGGTGTTTGGAAATGATTTTAATACCAGAGATGGAACATGTTTAAGAGATTATATCCATGTCTTAGATCTTGCTAAAGCTCATGTTTTAGGTATGAAACATCTTCTTGATGGAAAAGAAAGTGAGATTTTTAATTTAGGTAGTCAAACAGGATATACAAACCTTGAGATTCTCAAGACTGTCGAGAGCGTTTTACAAAAGAAAATCAATTACACATTCGGTCCAAGAAGAGCAGGTGATGCTGCAAGCATCGTTGCTAGCAACAGCAAAGCTAAAGAGATCTTAGGATGGACTATTGAGAATACTCTTCAGGATATGATTCAGGATGATTACAACTTCCGCATGAAGAACAAGAATCTCTACGGAAGCAAGAGATACAAGGTGCCCTACGGATACAAGAAGAGACTTTTAGCATACAATTCAAATAAGAATGTCTTATCTCTTTTGGAAGATATTGAGAAAGAGGATGAGAAGATACTTACAAATATCAAAAAGGTCAACAACCTGTGAAATTATTTATCGCTTCTGATATACACAACGACTTAAAAAGAAGTGAAAAACTTATTGAATACATCAATAGAGAAAAAAGCTCATCTCTCATTCTTTTAGGTGATATCGGAAGAGACAGCATTTCTCTATTTAATCAGATCAAAGAGAAAGTTGTAGCTTGCAAAGGTAACTGTGACACTCTTGATGACATCTTAAGTATGAAATTTCCATGTCATAAGATCAATTATTTTTCTTTTAACAAAAAACTGTTTGTTTTCACTCACGGAGATGAATACTCTTTTTTAGATTACTGCCAATCGTTTGGAGATGATTTTGATTTCTTTTTATCAGGTCACACTCACAGAAGTTCTTATAAAAGCTACATGAATAAGATGATACTGAACCCTGGTTCTTTATCATCTGCAAGAGATGGTAATAATTCATATATCGTCATGGATGAAAAAGAGATAGATTTTATTTGCATCGACGATGACAGAGTCTTTAACAAGGTGTCTTACTTTTAGAGGTTAATTATTATGAACTACATGATTGCTTCTGACATCCACGGTTCACCTGGATGTCTAAAAAAGCTTCTCTCTTATCAAGAGGAGTTTCAGATTCAAAAGATAATTTTGCTAGGAGATCTATATTACTCAGGAGCGAGAAATATTCCTCCTTCAGATTATAATCCTAAAGATGTGGTCTCCATTTTAAACTCGATATCAGATAAAGTTATAAGCTGTAAGGGAAACTGCGAGAGCGATGTCGATCTGATGGTGTCTGAGTTTGTTATAGCGGATGATCTTTTTCTTCATCTGTTTGGAAAAGACATCTTCTTATCTCACGGGCATCGATACTCTTTTTTAAACATTCCAAAGTTTTCTTTTGATATCTTTATACAGGGACACACTCACATATCTGATATAAAAAAAGAGGGAGGAAAGCTGTTTTTAAATCCTGGGTCGATCACCCTTCCTAAAGATGATAATAGGTCATTTATGATCTTGAATGAGAGAGAAGTCTCTCTCTTCTCTTTGGAAGATAAAAAATTATTGAGGAGAGAAGAACTATGATTGAGATGGATGAACAGATGCTATTAAATCACTACAACAGCATCTTTGACCAGAAGCCTGAGTTCTCAATGAAACTCGGTTTAAAGGAAGCTAAGAAACTGAAGATCTATGTTTACTATCCAAACAGCAAACATGATTTTTATAAGCTTGTCACTTCAGGGTGCACATTCCTTTATCAGGATCGAAATGAGTACATGATGTTTCTTTCAAAAGACACTCCTGTCGTCAAAGGAACTGCAGATAAAAACCTCATTTTCTATCCTCTGTTTCTGTTAAAAGCATCTCTTATAGGAATAGATCAAGGATTATTTCTGTCTTATTACGACTTAGCTGAGCTGAGTGAAGAAGAAGCAAGAGGAGTCATCTATCTTCCTCCGTTTGCTATTGAGAATGAAGAGGTGATGAAACTGATTTACAAGGATAAAGATATCAACTTTTTACAGGTGATGCCTTTATCTTCTAAACAGTTTGAATTTGCAAAAAGACATGATACAAAGAGGTTCTCATCTATCTTCTATCAGATGAATAAAAAGAAAGAGATAGTCAAGATGAATCCTTTTGCAGATGACTATCTCAAAAGAGATGATTATTTAAAATTTTAATAAATTATTTACATCCACTCTTTTTGGTTGTAATATTATTTTGCAAACAATTTCGGCGGAACTGCTTTAGTTGAGAAGGTTAAACCTGACGCTTTGAACCTGTTGGTCAATACCAGTGTAGGGAGTAAATTTGTGTTTCTCGTACTGCTCTGGTTGAGTAGTTTTTTTATTGTAAGGAGAAAAAACATGAGAAACAGCAAGAAAAGAAACATCTATCAGATCACTCTGTCTTCATTATTTTTATCATTGAGTGTGATCTTTGCAGCGATATCTAAATACGTTGTACCTTTATTTCATATGCCAAACGGAGGAAGCATCTCTCTTGTCATGATGTTTTTGACCTTGGCGAGTCTCATTTTAGGACCGTTTTACGGATTATTTGTCTCTCTTTCTTTCTCCTTGATAAATCTGACTATCGATGGTGGTTTCTCTTATAACTGGATGTCCATCATCTTAGATTATCTTGTTGCTTTCTCTTGTTCAGTTGTGTGCTCCATTTATAGAAAACAGTACTTTGAAAAGAAACCTCAAGCTCTGATATACGCTTTGCTCTCCTTTGCTGTTTTAAGATTTATCTGTCACTTTTTCTCAGGAGTTCTTATCGAATGGAACGGAGATGTTGGAAGTTTAAAACCTAACTTTGAATTGAAAAATGTTATTTATTCAATCACTTATAATATGTCGTATATCCTTCCTTCTACAATAATTTGTGCAGTCTGTCTTATCTCTTTAGCAAAACCTCTTTTCATCTTAAATGACACTGTCATGATGAAAGAGATTTGTCCCTACAGCGAAGATAAGCTTCATTTTTCAAAGAATACTTATCTGTCTTTTGAAAAGATACTATTTACTCTTTTTGTCGTCTGTCTTATAGGAGCAATAGTTGGCTGTATCCCTTATAAGAGCGAAGAGTACGCTTCCGTTTTCAGCATGTTCTATTTAGGATACATTTCTTTAGCAGTGACTGTCATTTTTGATGTTTTCCTTATTGTTAAAATGCTTAAAGAAGATAAAGATAAGGATGAGATAAAAAAAGTTAGAAAAAAATACGATATTTTCCTTCTTGTATTTTCACTTTTTATCATAGGTGTATCCATCTTATCTATCCTTTCATACTTCACATACGGATATGATGTATACCACAGCTAGCAAGATGAATCTATCTGCCATCAAAGAGAAGGTGACTAAAGAGTATAAAAGCAAGCTCTTTGGAAAATTTCTTCAGTGCATCGATAAGTACACTTTCTTCAATAATAAAAGATATCTTATTTTTCTTCACGACAATTATTCTCTTCTCTTCTTTTTATCTCTTCTTGAAGCTAGAAGATATATCTACAAAGACGTTTCTTTTGTCGTCTACAATTTTACAAGAGAAGATATCTCTCCTCTTCTTGAAAGAGAAGATATCTCTATAGATGAGAGGAAATCTTATTCTCTCAAGATAAGAGAGAAGATAAAAAAGGAGAACAGTGAACTATTTGAAGTCATCAATGACACATTTGATGATGAGATTATTTATATCATTTATAATATGCTCTTTTTAGGGAAGATGGAAGCTCTTCTCCCTTACGATGAAAAAAGAAAAGAGATCCGACCTTTTATATTGAACAGAGACAGAGATATTAACTACATAGTTAAAAAAGAGATGTCATCTCTATTTAAGGATGATAATCTCTTGTACTATCGTATCAAAAAGAGAGACTCTTCTTTTATCAAAGAACTGATTTCACAACTTAAAAAAGAAAACAATCAGGTGGAGATGAATATATTCAATTCTCTTTTCCAAGTCATTCCCGACAAAGTTTTATCGTATGAAAAAAACGGAGAGAAGATCTCTTTTTTAGATCTTTACTGACAGTTACCAGTTACCTGACCTTAATTTGCTGTCTAAAAGATTGAAGTAAGAGTATTTTGGATTTGAATAATCCATGATATAGTTTTGATCTTGTGTAAGATATCCAGAACCTAAAGAGGAGAAGATATAGTTTCCAAACCAGGTGACGCTTCTTCCATCTTTCATGTATCCTAAAGAGATCTCATAATCTTTGACTGCATTAGAGTCATTGAGATTCACTTTGATAGCAGTCACCCTCCTTAAAGCGCTCTTGCTTTCAAAAGTGGGATCATCATCATTGTTGAAGATATTGTACTGATTAAATACCTCATCGCTGTAGCTGACATATCTTTCAGTTGAATCGATGTTCTGTTTTTTAAATGAGTAGATCAGATCTGTTTTAAAGAAGATGTTTGATGAATTGACAAGGGGAAATCTCTTTGTCAGACTATTTTGAGATATTGGTGTAGTTTGTCTTTCTAAAGCGGTTGCATCTCTTGCAATCAAACCACCTTCAGGGTTAAACCTTCCGTATTTTAAGTTTAGGAGATATGAGTACGAGTTATTATTCGATGCTTGAATGACTGATTTTTCACTTCCGTCAGCATTGTGGCAGATAGGATTTAAAACTGAAATATCACCATCTGAAGATGAGTAGTCCTTCTCGTAGTGATACTGCTCATCAGTGAAGTAGTCCATGATGTAGTAGGAATTAAAGAAGGTCTTGACTGTGAACTGTCTAGTCTTGTCTTCAAGATTTTGATTTATCTTGTTTAAAGTGACTTTTCTTTCTCTTATTCCACCCAGATAATAACTTCCGCTCTCTTTTAAAAGCTTCAGACCTGTGTAATCTATCTCAGGAAGATTGATTGCTTTGCTTTTCATCGTATCAACAAAATTCGCTATCTCATACATCTGTTGAGTTGTTCCTATATCGCTCACTCTACCGTAGTAGTACTTGCTATCGTATTTTATCTCGACAAATAAAGAAGTATCATCTACGCAGTAGATAATCGTATCAAAAAGAACTGCCATATGTCCGTATGGGAAATCGCTGCTTTCAGAGTATCTGTAGTAAAGATCTTGATAGAGAATTGGATTTGTCAGTTTTAATAAAGCGGATTCGATCATCGCTTCATTGAAGTTTTTAGAATAATTTCCTTCTATCTTGTAGATTGAATCTTCTCCTGTAACAGAGGAGAACCAGCTTTTTTTAAGAGCTTTAAATCCGTATATATCTCCTGAATCGTTAAGGGTGTTTATGGCATTTCCTTGGAAGGTGGATGCATCGAGAATTCCGGTGTCTGATTTGACTCTTAAAGGTGAAGTATTAAAACCATCTTTAATGTCTTCCTGAGTCTTGCAATCGATGTAATATGCGACGTTGTTTGATGTTACTCCTATTCCATATCTAGGGAAATTATCACTGCTTTTAAATATTGATTTTCCTTGTTTATCTGTTTGAGAGATGCAGTTATCGGTCGCTTTTAAAACAGATAAGACTTCTTCTTCACCCTTGTCATTGATTGAAAAACCGGTGTAAGTGTAGTTTGTTTTTGATAAAAGATAATCGATAGTCTCAGTCAAGTTTGTTTCTTTTAAAACATTTACTTCGATGGTGATAAATCTGTTTGAGTTAGCTATACTCTCTACTCTTATTGTCAGCTGACCATCTTTGACAGGTTTGTAGATCAAAGATGATTTTGTCTTTGAGATGATGACAGCAGAAAGAGGATCTTCAAAGATGAAATTTACTCCTTTATCTTGCAGAGAAGAAGAAAGAGAGATGTCAACTCTTGCAGGTTTGTTCAAATAGACATTTTTTTCGTAAGTAGGAATTATCGAACTGTCATCTGTTTTGTATCTCGCATAGAGCGTCGTGTTTTTAAAAAGCGTTGAAGATGTGGTTATCTGACCTGCAGAGACATCGTCAGAGAGAAACCATCCGATGAAGATGAAGTTATCCTTAGTGGGAGAAGGGAGGTGATTTGTAGATAACTGTTCTCCTTTTTTTATGGTCAGCTTGTTATCTTTTCCTTGAAAGTAAGAGGGCATCACTCCACCGTTTAATTCGTATGTCAACGTGATGTTTTCTTCCACAACTGAGGATGCAGCATTGTTACAGGAAGACAAAGAGATTGAAGAAAACATCAAAAGGATCGGTAATAAATAACTTTTTTTCATAAGAACTCCGTATACATAACTATATTAGCATTAAAATAAATTCTTCATTTATTATTTAAATATTCTCAAACGACATAATTCTTTAAACAAGTCAGTAATGATAAGAATATGTACATGATTGATAGTTTTGTATATCTTTTATACTATTTAGATACACAGATAGTATAAAAGAAGATATAATTAAAGCGTATGAAAAGAAATAAATTTAATGGTTTTGTACTTTTATCCGCTCTTCTTTTAACTCCTCTGTCCTCATGTCAGAACAATAATCGCGGAATGATCATTTTTGAGCTTAACGGAGGAAAGTTTTCTGATGAAACTTTCTCCATGGACAGAATTGAAGGAATAGCAAACACTCCCTTGAAGATAGATATCCCAGATCCGATCAAGGAAGGATACACTTTTGTCACATGGAGAGAGAAACTGGCTAATGGAAGCTATACCGACTTAAAAAAGATTGTTGCTTCAGATGGTAATGCCTATTATTATTTCCCGTATGGAAGCACCACTATTTACGCTTACTATGAACCGCTGATGTCCATCTCTTTTGATTTAACAGAAGGAAAGAGCAATGGTGGAAAGATAATTTCTCCTGTCAAAAGCACGCTCTTCTCTGAGAAAGATAACAAGTTAAACGGATACACCAACAAAGCTATTCCAAGTGTGGATTACCTTCCAAAGGCGGATGCTTTAGAGATGTCTTTTGATTACTGGTATCTGAAAAAACCTCTTAAGATAGAAACAGTCGATGGTGTAAAAAGATACGTGATTGACGAGAGCCAACCTGAAGGTCATTATCGATTCGATGCCCAGTTTCAAAACGAATCTATGGTATTTCCTTACATTCAGAACAAAGATATAACCCTCTTTGCTAAGTGGACTAATTATCCGGTTTTCACAGTTCATTTCAACATAGATTCAGTTGAAGATTACAAGTTTAAAGCTAAGAATGAAAATATCAAAGACAAACTTGTCTCAACTTTAAAAGAGAGATTAAATGTCACTTACAATGGTCAAGAAGCTCTCTACTATCCTTCAGATAGCAAAGAGAAACGTTTCGCTGGTTTCTTTTTTGATAAAGATTTTAAGAATCAGTTCTTTTTGAATGAAGAGGTATTTATCAACAGTGAAGACATCTACCTCAAATGGAACAAGAAGGTCACTGTGACTTTGGATTATAATGGTGGTCTATACAACAACAAAGATAAGGATATCTTCACTGATTATTACACCGATGACATCATACCTGAAGATATCTTTTCAACTTACAAACCTGAGAAAGAGAATCATTCCTTCCTCTTCTACATCGATTCAAGCTATGTCAAACCTCAGGATGACCCTGAAGCTGCTGATTATTTAAAATATCAGATAGGTTCAAGGATAAAAGATGATCTCAATTTAAAAGCTTATTATGAAGAGCATCCAACTCTCACTATCGACTATCACTATCCTTCCTCATACGCTGGTTTAGACAAGTCATCTTCCTATGTGAAGATAGTCAAAAAAGAAGAGGATCTATCCGCTTACTTTAAAGAAGCGCAGGACAGGTTTTTAAGCGAGGATTTCAATAAACAGTTTGCTTTCTATCCGGTGTTTTACAACCTTGATTCTTATGGAAACGAGATGAAGTTTACAAGCTCCTCTATCTCTTCCTCTCTCACCATCTATCTGAAGATATTATATAAGACAACTGTTGAGATATATCCTGTTCTTGACACCGATATTGAGTCTTCCATCTCTTCTTCAAAATACACTTTCTCTTTTGATAAGGATCAGACTATCTCTTCAGATGATGCTCTTTTTAAAGACTCTTTAGGAAAAGAGAAGATAGGTGATGATGTCTACCTCCCTTCAGGTTATTATTCATCGGTAACCTTTTCTCCTAATCCTGTCTACAGTGAAGATGATAGAATTCTTCTTCCTATCCATACTTCATTGAAAGCTGTCGATGAAAAAATAAAGATTTACAAGAGAATACAGAAAGCTATCAAAGTGACATTTGAAGATGAATCTGGTAACAGGTTGAATCCGTTCTCTGACGATAGCATGATCCATCACGTTCTTCCATCAAGCGATGTTGAAGATGTTCTTGAAAGCTACTCTCTTACTGATAAAGATACAGGTGTAACATACCTGAATTACTATCCTTAAAACGACTGTACCATCGTATTGAAAAGAAGATGATCTGAGGTGATTTTATGAGTTTAACTGCTGGTATAGTAGGTCTTCCTAACGTTGGAAAATCTACCTTATTTAATGCGATAACAAACGCTAATGTCTTAGCTGCTAACTATCCTTTTGCAACCATTCAACCAAACACTGGAGTTGTTGAAGTCAACGATCCTAGATTTGATAAACTTGTAAAGATGTTCTCTCCTAGAAAGCAGGTGAAAGCGACTTTTGAGTTCACGGATATCGCAGGTTTGGTAAAAGGTGCTTCCAAAGGTGAAGGATTAGGAAATCAGTTTCTTTCCAACATCCGTTCAACAGATATGATCATCCATGTGGTCAGATGTTTTGATTCATCTGTCATCAACACTTATAACGGCAGAGGGATAGATCCTCTTTCAGATGTTGAAGAGGTCAATTTAGAGCTCGTCTTGTCCGATATGGATGTCATGAAGAAGAGGCTTGAAAAGATCGAGAGAACAGCTGTCATGACCAAAGATAAGGAGAAGCTCATTGAAGTTTCAGCTATCAAGAAGCTGCTTGCAACTTTTGATAAAGGACAGATGGCAAAGGAAGCAGAGTTATCTTCTGATGAGAAAGATGCGATAAAAAGCTTCAATCTGATAACCAGCAAACCGATGATATACGTAGCTAATGTCGATGAAGATTCCTATAGCGATCCTGAAAAGAACAGATACTATTCTTCTCTTAAGAAGTTTGCAGAAGAGCACGGCACTATCTGCATACCTGTCTCCGCTTTGACTGAAGAGGAGCTGACCAAGGTGTCAAAAGATGAGAGAAAAGAGTATCTTGAGAGTTTAGGAATGAGTTTGACAGGTCTCGATAGGATAACCTTAGCAAGCTATCATCTTTTAGGACTCAGAACTTTTTTCACATGTGGAAGCGATGAGGTCAGAGCTTGGACTTATAAAGACGGGATGAGTGCTCCAAACTGTGCTGGAATCATTCACAGCGATTTTGAAAAGAATTTCATCAGGGCTGAAGTCTACAGTTACGATGATCTGATGACTTATGGAAGCGAGCTGAAAGTCAAAGAGAACGGCAAACTTCAGATAGTAGGGAAAGACTATCTTGTCAAGGATGGAGACATTCTTTTCATCCGTTCAGGAGCTATTAAAAAGTGAATGATTTTCTTGTGGGTTTTGGATACGATATCCATCGTTTGTGCAGGGGAGAATACATCCTTCTAGCTGGAATAAAAGTGAAAGCTGAAAAGAGGATTATAGCTCACTCAGATGGAGACATTGTCTTTCACTCTCTATCTCAAGCTATCCTATCTGCTTTAGGGAAGGAAGATATTGGAACCTATTTTCCTGATTATGAAAAGAAGACATTGAACATGGACTCATCTATGATAGTCTCTTTAGCTGTCAAGATGATGAGTGAGGAAGGATACAGGGTCAACAATGTCGTCATCGATATCGTCTTGCAGAGTCCTAAATTGAAAGATTACAAAGAGAAGATAAAAGAGAAGATATCTTCTGTTCTTTCAGTGGATAAGAAAAGGGTAGCGATAAATGCAAACACTCATGAAAGAGTCGATTCTGTTGGAAAAGAGAAGGCGATAGAAGTCTATAGCGTCGTATCGCTTGTTAAATAGGAGAAGTTATGGATATTACAAAGAGAATTAAAAAAGAGCTGATTAAAATTTTTGATAAGTTGTCTGTTCATCTTGAAGAAGATATTTTGCTTCAACCATCCGATTCACGTGAGCACGGAGATTACTACACAAATGTCTGTCTGAAGAATGCGAAAGCCCTGAAGATGAAACCTATAGATCTTGCAAATCAGATAGCTTCCTCTTTCTCCTTGGAGGGAATAAAAGAAGTTCAAGCAGTCTTTCCAGGATTTTTAAATTTCTTTTTAAAAGAAGAGCAGCTTGGAGAAGTCATAAATCAGATCCTATCTCAGAATGAAAACTATCCTTCTATAACCGAAGGAAAGGGAATCAAGGTAAACATCGAATACGTCTCTGCTAATCCTACTGGAACTCTGCATCTTGGACATGCAAGAGGAGCAGCTATCGGAGATAGCTTAGCGAGGATCTACAAGAAAGCAGGATATGATGTGACAAGAGAATACTACATCAACGATGCTGGTAAGCAGATAGATCATCTAGCTGATTCTTTGATAGCGAGATATCTTCAGCTGTGCGGAAAAGAATGTGAGGTTCCTGAGGATGGATACCACGGTGAAGAGATAATTTCAGTAGCAAAAGAACTCTATAAAAAAGTTGAAGACAGCTACAAAGATGAAATAGATGAGCATTATGAAGAGATAAAACAGTTTGCTCAAGATCAGCTTCTTGAAAAGATCAAAGAAGATCTTCACAACTTCAGAGTAGATCAGGATGTCTACACATCTGAAAAGGAGATAAGAAATAGAGGAGATGTTGAAAAAGTTCTTTCTTCTCTGATGCCAAACTGTTATAAAAAAGATGATGCTATCTTTTTGAATACAACTAAAGATGGAGATGATAAGGACCGTGTTTTAGTAAAGAGTGACGGCACTTACACATATCTTCTTCCAGACATCGCTTATCATCAGGATAAAATAAACAGAGGATTTAATAAGATAATCGATCTCTTCGGAGCAGATCACCATGGATATATAACAAGGCTCAAATCATCATTATCATCTCTTGGTAATGATCCTGATATACTGACAGTCAAATTGGTTCAGATGGTGAGGCTTTTCAAAAATGGTGAAGAGTTTAAAATGTCGAAGAGAACAGGTAATGCTGTGTCGATGAAAGAGCTCGTATCTGAGTGCTCAGTAGATGCTATAAGATATTTCTTTGTCAGCCGTGCTTGCTCTTCTCATCTCGATTTCAATCTGGATTTAGCTATGACTTTAAAAAGTGAAAATCCTGTCTTCTACGCTCAGTACACTCATGCCAGGTTGTGCGGTATCATGTCTAACGGAAAGAGATTCTTCCCTCTCTCTGATAGAAGAGATCTTCTTTTAAATGAGAAGGAGAAGAATGTTCTTATTATTCTAAGAGACTACAAGGATGTGATTTTGACAGCAGTAGAAGAGAACGAACCATTCAAGATTACAAATTATGTTCATCAGCTAGCAGTAGCCTTAAATGAGTTTTACACTGTGTGCAAGGTGTTGGATGATAAAGATGTTGAACTGTCAAAGCAGAGACTTGCTTTGGTCAAAGCTTCCAGCATCGTTTTAAAAGATGCTTTGTCTTTAATAGGAGTCGATGCTCCTGAAAGAATGATATCATCTGATAATGAAGATAAAAGGTGATGTCTCTTAGACTTTGATGATATGTAAATTCATTAAACTGATGATAAAAACTATAGAAATAACAGAGAAAAACGAGTATAATTAATGGATTGTTTATAAAAGAGGTGGTATATGGAAAACGAAAAAGCTTTGGTAGATATTGCATACGACGTACTGAAAACATACTATAAGTCAAAGAAGAAAAAGAACATGGTGAAAGTTCCTTTCAAAGAGATTTTAGAGAAAGTTGGTGAAGAGAAAGGAATAGACTCTCAGCAGCAGCTTATTGATCTTGCTTCAACCTTCTACACCGCTCTTACAATCGATGGAAGATTCTTCCAGAAAGAAGATAACACCTGGTCTTTAAAAGAGTATGAGAAGTTTGAAGATATTCATAAAGTAAATGTTACAAGCGATCAAGATATCGATGATGATGAGATAGATGAGGGTAACATTATCGAAGCAAATACAACGAATAAGCTAGACTACGAAGATGAAGAAGACAGCTCATACGATGAGAAAGACGAAAACGATTACAATATCGATATTCCTGAGACCGATGAGGATGAGAATTAACTAACATCTGTTGCCTAGATTTATTCTAGGCTTTTTTTAAGGAGGTAATCGATGAACTTAACAGAAAAGCAGATAAAGAAAAGAATCGAAAAAGAGAAATCCATAGTGATCGTTGGTCACAGGAATCCTGATGGTGACTCTATCTCTTCATCCTTAGGTTTAGCAACATTTTTAAAAGAGAAGTATCCTCAGAAGAATATATACTGTATCTCTTCATCCCCTAAGTACATCAAAGATATGTTTCCTTCTCCAGATGAAGTTGACGACGATACTTTTTTTAAGTCTCTCCTGATCATCGTCGATGTCTCAGATCTGGATAGGGTTGAAGATAAAAGAGCTATGGAGCATAAAAACATCATCTGTTTTGATCATCATATCGAGAACAAAAAACCTCCATTCTTGGTGTTAAGAGACACCAGTTTTATCTCCTGTTCTCTTCTCATTTTTGATTTCTTAATAAGAAAGTACTCCCATATGAACAAGAAGATAGCGACCTATTTTTATATAGGACTCATTACAGATAGCGGTAGATTTCTCTTCGATAGCAGCAAGAAAACATTCTCTTTAGCTAAGAAACTCATATCTTATGGAGTCGATTATCTTCCTATCTATCGTCAGCTTTACAAGAAGAGTGCTTCTCAGCTGAAGTTTGAAGGGTATGTTTACTCTCATTATGATGTGTATAAAAACATCACTTATCTGAAGATGTCTAAAGAAGAGATGGAGAAGAACAATTTTGATTTTGAGATGGTCTCTTCATCCGTCAATCTTCTCTCTGACATAGATGACAGAGATATCTGGGTTTTCTTCGTTGAAGAGGAAGATCATATCAAAGTAGAGCTCAGGTCCTCAAGAAGAGATGTTCAGAAGGTCGCTATCAAGTTTCATGGTGGCGGACATAAGAAAGCTAGCGGATGCAAGATAGAATCCTTTATGAAAGTACAGGATGTCTTAGATGCCTTATTAGAAAGCGAGGTTATATAGATGGTAGATTTGGAAAAAGTGTTTTACAGCATGAGAGATGCGGTTTTAAAAGCTGATCAGGAGATAATGAAATATTACAGTACTCAAATGTACGATGTGGTCAAAAAGAAAGACGGTTCTCCAGTGACCAATGCTGACTTGAGCTCAAATAATGTTATCAGGAAGACTTTGGTTCAAGATGAAGCTATCTCTTATCTCTCAGAAGAAGAGAAAGATGATATCTCCCGTCTTAAAAACGACTATGTTTACATTGTCGATCCTCTTGATGGAACTGAGGATTTCTTAGCTTGCGATGATTCTTTTTCAGTCAACATAGCACTGGTTAAAAACGGAGTTCCTCTGATCGCTTTTATAGGCTTGCCGACTATGGATGCATACTGCTACGCTATAAAGAACAGAGGTGCTTTCTTTGTTAAAGATGGAAAAGAAGAGAGACTTCATGTCAGTGATAAAAAAGAAAATTTGACCATTGTCATGTCTATGACTCACACTTTAAAAGAGGAAGAGGACATAATCTTGAAGCATAAAGATAAGATCACAAATATTATTAAGGCAGGAGCTTCTGTCAAAGCTTATCTGATAGCGAGCGGTAAAGCGGATGTTTCTATCCGTTACACTGATAAGACAAAGGAGTGGGACACATGCGCCTGCGATCTTTTGGTTAAAGAGAGCGGAGGAATCTTTGTCGACACCAGATTGAAAACATTCACTTATAACAGAAGGGATGTGAGAAATCATAAAGGATACTGCATGTTCAATAGAGAGGAGAACTTCTCTCTTTTAAAATAAATAAAAAAAGTTGCTCTTTTATCACTTCAATTGATATACGAGCAACTTTTTATTTATTTATAAGATAGGTGCTTGGGGATTTTTTATGCTGCGAGCAAATGGACAGAGAAATCCTAAAGACAGTATCGAGTTGTAGCGATTTGCATACAGATTATATTTCTTGTAAGGATAGTTATCTGAATCTATATCCATTACGAGATAGTCATTTATCTTCTTATAAAAAGAGTCAAAAGGTGATTTCTTTCTTATGCCGTTCTCTTTTAAATACTTCTGAAAGTATATCAATAGAAAGTCTGTCTGCTGTTTTACTTTTGACATGTCCACCATCTTGTTCTCGAGAAGTTCATTCTGTTCATCGACGACTATTTTTATGTTTGCTTTCAAGTTGTATCTGTTATCTTTTAATGTATTTACAAGATCATTTATAAAATTCATTCTATCTTTTTCGTAGACTATCATTGAATCTAAGGAAGAGAATGCTCTCTTCTGCGCTCTCTTCATGAAGAAGTATACTACTGTGATAGCTAAAAGATACAGACCTATTAGTGAGAAGATGATGATTAAAAGAAGTTCCCAAACTGGTAACATAAATAGCCTCCTGTATAATGAAATTTTATATGAATATTTTATCATCATTACACCTTCATTGCACACAATAAATGAAAACAAAAAATAATATTTAAAAACCTGTGATAGAATAGATTTGTGAAGAAAGTAGATTCTTATCTCGTCCTTCTTTTAGCTGGTAAAGGAGAGAGATTATCTTCAGCGATCAAAGAGAAAAAACAGTTTTATCTCGTAGAGGGTAAACCTCTTTTTTCTTATTCTCTTGAAGTATTTAAAAAGACAGAACTCTTCAAAAAATATATCTTAGTAGTCGCAAAGGAAGATATAAAAAAGACTCAAGATTTACTGATAAAAAACAATCTTTCTGAAGATGTTATTTTAGTTGAAGGCGGTGCAAGCCGTAATCAGTCGGTTTGCAGTGCTTTAATAAGATTGCAAAGCATCGCTTCTTCTGATGATAAGATCTTTATTCATGATGCTGCAAGACCAATTATCTCTGAGAAGCTGATCTTCTCTTTATATGAGAGATCTTTATCTTTAGATGGACTTACACCTGTAAAGAGAATACATGACTCTGTTATCAGCAAAGATAAGAAGACATATATAAATAGAGATGACTACTATCTGGTTTTAACCCCACAAGTGTTTTCTTTCTCTAAGATTCTAATGTGCTATAAAAACTATGATGATAGTTTGACAGATGATTATTCAAAAATGGACGACAGATATAAAAAGGATATCCTGCTTACAGATGACATCAATTTTAAAGTCACCGATTACTCTTCTCTTCTCCTTTTTTTATCTTTTGTTAAACAGAAAACTGACTGAGAGATATGTTGAATATTTTCATCTGGTAAATGCAAGTAAAAAGTTAAAAATAAGGTTATTTTTTTGTTAAAAAAATCAGTATCTGTTATTATAATTATAATGGCTTTGGAGGAATAAACATGGTTACATATAAGACTTATGGAAGTATTTTCAAAGGTCTGGATTTTAGTGCTGCTCAGGAGAGATGCCAAGCGATATCGGATATGATTGACAACAAGACCGGAGAAGGAAATGATTTTCTCGGTTGGATTGATTTTGCTTCCAGAATGAAAAAGAGCGAAATCGATGATATCATCAAGACAGCTCAGAGAATAAGAGAGAATTATGAATGTTTGGTCGTCATCGGTATCGGAGGCTCATACTTAGGTGCAAGAGCAGTTATCGAAGCGATAAAGGGACTTTATCCAGTAGATAATTTCGAGATCATCTACTTAGGTAATACTCTCTCTTCCACATACACAGCCCAGGTATTAAAGTATCTTGAAAACAAAAAGTTTGCTTGCAATGTGATTTCAAAATCAGGAATGACTACAGAACCTGCTATTGCTTTCAGACTTGTCAAAGATCTCCTCATCAGAAAGTATGGTGTCGAGTATCTAAAGGATGCGATCATCGCTACAACAGATAGCAAGAAAGGCGCACTGAGACACGAGGCTGAGGTAATGGGATACAAGACCTTTACAATTCCAGATGATATCGGTGGTAGATTTTCAGTCATCACTCCTGTCGGTCTTCTCCCTATCGCTGTCAGCAACATCGATATAAGAGAACTTTTGGAAGGTGTAAAACAGGGAGAGAAAGATTACTCTGTTCCCTCTCTTGAGAATCCAGCTTACAAGTATGCAGTATCTAGAGCTCTTCTCTCTTCACAAGCGCATTACAACACGGAACTGTTTGTCACTTACGGACCTCACTTCAGATATTTCCAGGAGTGGTTAAAACAGCTTATCGATGAATCAGAAGGAAAAGAGAACAGAGGAATTCTCTGTTCATCAGCAGTATTCACCACTGATCTTCATTCATTAGGACAGTTTGTTCAGCAGGGTTCTCCTACACTGTTTGAGACCATCGTCGATTCAAAGAAACCTCTGGATGATATCACTATTCCTCACAGCGATGATAATCTGGATAACCTAAATTATCTGGAAGGGAAAAAGATGTCTTTTGTGAACACCAAAGCTTATCATGCTACTTTGGATGCTCATTCAAATGGTCATACACCTTGCAATGTTATATCTATTGATGAAGTCAATCCATTCACCATCGGTAATCTCATCTACTTCTTCTTCAGATCAACTGCCTTTGGAGCTTATTATATTGGAGTCAATCCATTCAACCAACCAGGTGTTGAAATCTATAAGAAAAACATGTTCAAGCTCTTAGGTAAACCTGAGAACAAATAAATAAAATATCTGACTGCAACATCATTTGATTGATCGTTGCAGTCATGTTGTTTATTCCTAGCTATATAAGCAGAAATATTGAAAAAATTATTGCATATAACGTTTACTCTTGATATAATTATTTGGCTTGGAATAATAGGGATGCTTAGCTCAGCTGGAAGAGCATCGCCTTTACACGGCGGAGGTCGGGAGTTCGAACCTCTCAGCATCCACCACTTTCAAGAAATGGGTAAGTAGCAAAGAGGCCAAATGCGACAGACTGTAAATCTGCTGGGAAACCTTCGGTGGTTCGAATCCACCCTTGCCCACCACTTCTTTGGGGTATAGCCAAGCTGGTAAGGCAACAGACTTTGACTCTGTCATGCAGTGGTTCGAGTCCACTTACCCCAGCCAAAAAACAACTGACTCGCTAGCTCAGTCGGTAGAGCACTTGACTTTTAATCAAGGGGTCAGGGGTTCAAATCCCCTGCGAGTCACCACTTGAGTAGCCCGGGTGGCGAAATCGGTAGACGCGCAGGACTTAAAATCCTGTAGACTAATAATCTGTGCCGGTTCGATTCCGGCTCCGGGCACCAAATTTCTTTAGGTGTGATACAGGTTATCAGCCTTTTTTTATTTAAATGAGTTTATCTTATAAGTTTTTGGACAGTTCAGGTGATGCTCTGTCTTTTTTTATATGTGAAGACTACTCGTTTTCAATTCTCCATCTGACAGGCTACCTAGAAACTATAAATAGTTCTCATCTTGACACATATTTTTTCTTTGACATCTCTAAGCTTAGCTACAGGTCTATCATTGTTATACTGAAGTTTGATAACGATGTTAAGAGGTTAAACACAGATGTCATTTGTAAGATAAGTTCCTATTTAAAAGCGTACTATTCACCTGTCTTTAAAGTAATCAAAGATCTTCTGTGCTCTATCAAAGTCAAGACCATCGCTGAAAAGAAGAATCTTGTTCCTGCTATCTATGTTCAGTGATTTATAGTAAGAGAGAATATTTTTATTCTAGAAGAAAGAATCTACTGAATCATGTCTTACTCTTCTTTATATAGAGCTCTCTAAGAGATTGAAATCTTTTAAGAAGATGTC
>JALEUS010000057.1 GCA_022780765.1 Bacilli bacterium
AGAATACTTCTTAAGAAGTGGAAGAACAATCGATGCAGCAATCAAACAGTTAGACAAAGAGACCTTCTCTTCTCTTTACACAGTAAAAGAGTACACTTCTATCAAGGATGGAGAAAAAATACTTGATAAGTTAAGAAATAATCTTCTCATCAACATAGGTGATGATAACACTCTCTGCTTCTATGATTTTAAAGAAGGAGAGATAAAGGATTTCAAAAATCAGGTTTCGATGCCATTTGTTGACACCACCTTGATAGGAGAAAACGCCTTAAAATTTGAATTAAAAAATGGTTTTGTTTTCTTGACTTTAACTAAAACCGGAAATATAGAACTGAAGATCAATGTAGTCAAAGGTAAATATAAGAGAATGGAAGAGAGAACTAAAAAGATAATCTCTTTCTTTGATAACCTTATCAAGTGATCAGTCAAATAGATCTTTTAATACGTGATACACTCCATCTTCATCATTTGTATACTCTGTGACATATCTGCTCTTGCTTTTTAATTCAGCAGAACCATTTTTCATTGCAAAAGACAAAGAAGCTAAAGAGAGCATCTCAAAATCGTTGTTACCATCTCCTATAGCGATAACATCATCTCTTTTAATCTGATGATCTTTAATCAGCTTTTCAAGACTGGTAGCTTTTGATATGGATGACGGATAAAACTCTCCGTAATCATCTAAATCGTACCAGAATCTCAGCTGGATATCTTCATCTTCAGAAGCAAACTTTTCTATGTCATCTTTGATATCTTTGTCTTTTACCTGAAAGATAAAAGACATAAGATCTTCATTCACGTTCTTTTTGATATCACCTAAGATTAAATTTGTTTTCTTAGGAAAGATGAAATCTTCAAATCTGTCATCCTCTTTAAGCATGTAAAGATTATCTAGTGATTCAACACTGACATAAGAAAAATGATCAAAAGAGAATCTGTCAAAAAAAGATTTTAAGAAAATTTGTCCGATCTTTTTAAAGATCGTCTCTTCTCTGTTGATTGTATCATTCAAATAGTTTCCATTATATGCTATGTAAGGTGAGTGAAGAGACATGCTCTCATAATGATGGATTATTGCACGAGGAGATCGTCCGCTAGCAAGCACGATGATATTTCCTCTGTCCTCTAATTCCTTGAGATATGTTTTAGTCCTCTTTGAGATGGTCTTATCCTCTCTTAGCAAGGTCCCATCTAAATCTAATGCGATCAATTTTTTATTCATAACAAAATAGTTTAATATATTTTTAAAATAGTTGTGAAAGAAACCGGTGATAAAGATCAAAAATACACTTTGTCAACAGCATCGATTATCTTGTATGGAGGAGTGTAGCTTCTTTCGACTAATACTCCATTGTCTCTTATAAACTCTCTTTTAAACCCGGGATGTTTTTTTCTCTCTATCTCGTTTAAAATCACTTTGCTATCTATCAGATATACCTCCTGATATCTTTTAAAAGAGATGAGAAAAAAACCTATTCCTCCTAGTTTGTTGACATAAAAAAGATGCCTGTACTGCTGCTCTCTTATCATGGAGTAAGGAACAGAATCATGTATTGTCTCCTTGCATTCAAAATCGATGTACTTTCCTCTGTACAGACCAACATAATCTGTGACGCTCTTCTCCTGGAAATAAGCTTGGGATATCATTCCTTTCTTATCTTTGTCCATCTTCACAACTTTGATAGGGGTAGGTCTTTTATAGATGAGAGCGATCTCGTGAATCTTGTAAAACTCACACGACTTGCTCACATCGTTTTCAAAGTTCATTCCCATGTTTGCAAGAAGATAGTTTTTGCTGTCATCTCTTTTTCTCTCTTTCTTCTGTTCTTCTACAAAAGTTTTACCATCAGGATATTTGATCATCTTTCTCTCCTGTCTCTTCTTCGATCATCTTGTTTAATATCTTTATCATTGTACACGAATCTGCTTTAGCATCATGAAGATTTGACATATCTAGCTTCTCTTTTAAACCGATGTTCATAAGAGATAAAACATTCCCTTTATCATCTTTAAGATGAGAACAGAACTCTTCTTTAAAATCGAGATAATTCTTTCTTATCTCATTTAAAAAGAGAATGTACTTTCTGTTTTGAATATTCCTGTTTTTATACATCACCTTGATATCTTCACTTCCAAAAGAGATGAATACCTTTTTAGAGAACCTGTTGAGTTTAGATAATAAATCATCAAGAAAATACTGGTACTCAGTGGCTTTTTCTTTTAAAAGGTTATCATCTATCTTTGTTATCTTTTTTACATAAGGATGTATCTTCCTGTCTGTTTTGATGTAAGCTGAGCACTCATCCTTCAGTTGAAAAGATGAACTATCATACTCAGTTATTACAAAACTTGCTTGAATAGGTTTTCTGTCGATGTTAAACTCGTAATCAAAAAACACAAAGGTCTTGTATCTTTCAAGAAGAGCATTTATCTTCTCAACTACCAAAAGCTAACTCCTTGAACTTCTCTGAGATAGACATAGGATCCAACGTTTTTTCAATGATAGAGAAAAACTGTTCTATCTCTTCTTCTTTCAAAAGAGAAAACCATCCAGATAAAAGAAGCTCTAATTGTCTTCTGCAGATCTGAATATACTCCCTTCCTTCATTTGTCAAAATGACGAAGACCTGTCTTCTGTTCTTTTTGTCGATGACCCTTTTGATGTAATCTTTCTTCTCTAAGACCTTGAGTGAAGCTGAGCTGTTCGATCTTGTCAAATTCAGTTTCTTTGCTATAACAGATGGATTAGCGTTGTTGTTCTCAAGAAGATAACTTAAAATCTTGTAATCGGTCTGATTGACATGAGAGATCATCTGAAAAATACCATTTTCATTAAGTTTATCAAAGAGAGCAAAAAGCCTGATTATATGTTTTCTGTTCTTCTCATTATCACCTGTATCACTCATAACAAAATAATTATATCTTAAAAAATACGTTGAAATCAAAAAAGACTACCTGATAATTCATTTATTAAGATGAAACAGGTAGTCTTTAAAATTTATTCTTCTGCTATTTTTTGATTGTGCGGAATCTGTTTTTCTTCCTACTTTTCTTCTTTCTTCAAGATGAACTCATCGATAGCTTTGGCAGCTTTCTTACCTGCTCCCATTGCTAAGATGACAGTTGCAGCACCGGTGACAGCATCTCCACCTGCATAGACACCTTCTTTGGTTGTCGCATTAGTGCTCTCGTTGACTATCAAACATCCGTGAGAGTTGACTTCGATTCCTGGTGTAGTGTCTTTAATAAGAGGGTTTGGTGATGTTCCTAAAGCCATGATGACACAATCAACATCTAAGACAAACTCGCTGTCAGGTACTGGCTCTGGCCTTCTTCTTCCAGAACTATCGGGTTCACCTAACTGCATCTTAATGCACTTTATGCCTTTGACTTTACCGTAATTAGGATTCTCTTTAGGATTGCCTTCTCTATCTTCGATGATCTCAACAGGATTCTCAAGAAGATGGAACTCGACTCCTTCCTCTTCCGCATGTTCGACTTCCTCTGCTCTAGCAGGAAGCTCTTTTCTGCTTCTTCTGTAAACACAGTAGACGTGCTCTGCTCCTATTCTAAGGGCACAGCGGCAAGCGTCCATAGCGACATTTCCACCGCCTACAACAGCAACTGCCTTAGGATGATCAATAGGTGTATGTGAATCATCTTTATAGGCTTTCATAAGATTGATTCTGGTGAGGAATTCATTTGCAGAGTATACTCCTTTAGCGTTCTCACCAGGGATATTCATAAATCTTGGTAAACCAGCTCCTGTTCCGATAAATATGGCTTCAAACTTGTAGGCTAAAAGCAGTTCATCAATTGAGATGACTCTTCCAATAACCATATCTGTCATGAATTTGACACCTAATCTCTTGAGTCCTTCCACTTCTTCTTTAACGATCTTCTTAGGTAGACGGAACTCAGGGATACCGTATACCAAGACTCCGCCTTCGACGTGGAGAGCTTCAAAGACTGTGACATCGTATCCGAGCTTTGCTAAATCTCCAGCACAGGTCAATCCAGAAGGACCTGAGCCGACAACAGCTACTCTGTGTCCATTGCTCTTGATCTTTGGAGGAACAGAAACGATGTTGTTTCTATGATAGTCAGCAACAAACCTCTCAAGTCTTCCGATAGCAACGCTCTCTCCTAAGACAGGTTTTCCGTTCTCATCTAAAACTGGTTTGTTGTTCTCTCTAACAGGCATCTTTCCTCTTAAACAGTTTCCTTCACACTGGCTCTCCTGTGGGCAGACTCTGCCGCAGACAGCAGGTAAAGCAGAGGTCAAAGAGATTATCTGATAAGCTTCTTCAAACTCTCCTTCAGCCACCTTTTTGATGAACTCAGGAATGTGAATGTTTACAGGGCATCCTTTTATACAGTTAGGAACCTTGCAATCCATACATCTTTTTGCTTCATCGATAGCCATCTCTTCTGTATAACCTAAAGTGACTTCTTCAAAGTTTCTTGCACGAACTTTAGGATCTTGACATGGCATTGGATTTTTAGTTGGTCTCATATTGTAATTCATAATTACTCAACCTCCTTCTTGAAGAGATTGCATGTCTCTTCATATTTTTTATGTTCAAATTCTCTGTACATGGTGTTTCTTTCCATGGCAGAATCAAAGTCGACTTCATGTCCATCAAAATCAGGACCATCGACGCAGGCAAAACGCATCTTGCCACCAACAGAGATACGGCAGCATCCGCACATACCGGTTCCATCTATCATGACAGGGTTCATAGAAACGACGGTCTTAACGTTGAACTCTTTAGTGACTTCGCAGACAAACTTCATCATAATCAGCGGTCCGATAGCTATGACTTCATCGTACTTTTCACCTGCAATAATCTCTCTTTTTAAAGCGTAGGTGACAAGACCTTTCTCACCCCAAGAACCATCGTCTGACATCTTGATAAATTTGTTTGAACACTCAGTGAACTCTTTTTCAAGTATAACTAAATCATTGCTTCTAAACCCACAGATAGATGTGACATCTGCCTTCATATTGTGAAGAGCTTGTGCTATAGGAAGAGCGATTGCACAACCTGCGCCTCCTCCGATAACAGCGACCTTCTTCAAACCTTCAAGCTCACTAGGTTTTCCAAGAGGACCGACAAAGTCAGCTAAACAGTCTCCGACCTTCAACTGATTCAACAAGTATGTCGATGATCCGACAACTTGGAAAATAATCTCAACTGTTCCTTCACTTTTATTTACGCCAGCTACAGTGAAAGGAAGTCTCTCTCCATCCTGATCTACTCTCAGAATGATGAACTGACCAGGTTTTGCTTTGTTAGCAACGTGTGGAGCAACTACTTCGATACGTGTTACTGTCGGATTTAGTTCTTCTCTCTTAACAATTTTGAACATACTTTCCTCCAAATTTTTAAATAAATAAATTAAGAAAAAAAGCGGACTACACAGCATAAATATAGTCCGCTAGATTTTATTTCAGTCGATTAGAAATTGACTACTTTGTCGTAGTAGCAGCATTTCAAAACATTCGCCATGAGCTCATCGTTCATCTTACGAGGATTCTCAGGTGTGCATGCATCTAAAACAGCGTTGTGAGCGATGGTGTCGACCTTGGCTAAGAACTCATCTTCCTTGACACCGAACTCCTGAAGTCCGTGAGGAATATTCAAAGCTCTATCTAACTCTCTGACTCTCTCAATAAGTTTTCTTACTCTTCCATCTTCACCATATCCGCCGAGTCCTAAGTACTCTGCAATCTGTGCATATCTCTGATGTGCTCTAGGATCGTGAGCATTGCACTCGATGACATGTGGTAAGTACATAGCGTTAGCGCATCCGTGAGGAACATGTCCTGTTGAGAAGGCTGCACCAGTCTTGTGTGCTAAAGAGTGAGTGATACCAAGTAAAGCATTTGTGAATGCCATACCTGCGATGCACTGAGCATAGTGCATATTAGCTCTTGCTTCAGGATCACCATAATAAGAAGCGACGATATTGTCGTTAACCATCTTTGCAGCTTTGAGTGAAAGAGGATCAGCAAAATCAGAAGCAAAGGTGGAGACATATGCTTCAACAGCGTGAGTCAAAGCATCCATACCTGTCCATGCGACCTGATTCTTAGGCATAGAAGCAGGTAAAGCAGGATCGACTATTGCTAAATCTGGAGTGATCTCATAGTTTGCTAAAGGATATTTGATTCCTTTCTCAGGATCGGTGATGACAGCGAAAGCTGTGACCTCTGTTCCTGTTCCAGAAGTGGAACCGATTGCAGCAAATTTTGCTTTCTGTCTCAAAACTGGGAACTTTCCAGCAACCAGATCTTCAAACTTTGAATCGGGATACTCATAAAATACCCACATTGCTTTAGCAGCATCGATAGGTGAGCCACCACCTAATGCGACGATCCAATCTGGTTCAAACTCTCTCATAGCTTCGGCACCTCTGTAAACTGTACCGACTGTAGGATCGTTTTCAACACCTTCAAATGTCTTGACTTCAAGTCCAGCTTCCTTTAAGTTGCTGACAACCTTGTCAAGGAATCCATACTTCTGCATTGCGTGTCCGCCGGTGACAACAATTGCTTTGTGACCTCTGATAGACTTTAATTCATCGAGGCAATCTGCACCAAAATAAACATCTCTTGGTAAAGTAAATCTCATTTTTGTACCTCCTTAAGTACAACCGTTTAAATTATAGAATGTAAGCACTTAATTTACAAGTATAAAAGAGTTCTTAAAGAGTAAAAAAAAGATAAAAACTATCTCACTAAAATCTGTGCAAAAACAGTTTTATTTCATGAATTATTCCTTTTATTATTTGTTTAATATTTTTTATTTTTACAATATGTTCTATAATATTTCAGTCAAGTTATGAGCATAAATCTATTTCTTTCATCTGCAAAGATCATTCAAAAGGAGTTTGAGGGAACTAAACCTGGATACGACAGCCTACAAGTAGACTCTTTTTTAGATATCGTTGCAAAAGACTATGATGAGATGAACAGGTACATCAAGGATAGCGAGGAAGAGATAAGGAGACTTAAAGCACAGCTTGACATGCTATCTAAACAACTATCCGAATGCGAAGTAAAAGTTGCTCTCTATGAAAAAAGAATTGAAAACTATGAGAAGAGCTCAATCAATGTTGAGAACATAGATCTTTTACAGAAGATAGCTAAACTAGAAAAAGCCTTAGCTAAATTAGGAGTGAATCCAGAGATGATTCAATAAATCCGGTCTGGATGACTGCAGGAGAAATCCTGAGGAAAGTCCATGCTTGCACTTTCTGTGATGAAAGTAGTGTTTGTGCTAGAGGAAAAGATAACTCTAGGCTGGGAGGAGTCCTAGACGGCAAGAGAAGACCTAAGCGAGAGTATGGTGCTTCTCTTTTAAAGCTCCACAGTGACGAAATCTAAGGGAAACTTTAGAAGTGAAACGTTGGAAAGCCCCACAAGCAAGAAACCTAAATTATGGTAAGGGAGGTTTTCAAAGTGAAAGATAAACTTTGAAAGCAAGCGAAAGCTTAGATAAATTGTCATCCTCGACAGAACATGGCTTACAGGACCGGATACTCACTTTATGGAGGTAGATATGAACACACCGAACAAAATATCTTTAACAAGATTATTCTTTGCTATCCTGATGGTCACAGTATACTCCTTGAATTTTATCCCTGAATCATCCTCCTTTGCTCCAAAGATACCGACGACTGATTTCAATTGGATAGACATAACATCAGCCTGCATCTTCATCATAGGAAGCATCACTGATGCAATCGATGGAAAGATCGCTAGAAAGAGAAATTTGATAACCGATTTAGGAAAATTTATCGATCCTCTTGCTGACAAGTTTCTTGTCGATGCCGCGTTTATTCTTCTTGCCACCAGAAAAGGTATGGGCGATACCTTCTACATCTATCCTTTCTTGGTCGTTCTTTTCGTAGGAAGAGATATTGCTGTCGATGGTCTCAGAATGATAGCTAACTCTAAAAACAGAGTCTTAGCAGCTAATATATACGGAAAGATAAAGACTGTCATGGAGATGATAATCATCCCTGTGATCTTCTTGAGCGGTTTCCCGTTCAACTACCTTTTAAAGATCAACGGATTTGACTATTCTTTCATACTAACAAATGTGATAGCAGGTTTGACGCTCTTGATGTCATGGATATCAGGTTCTATCTATTTTAAAGAAAACATCGATGTCTTAAGAGAGGAGAAAAAATGAGTTTCTCTCTCCTCATCTCTCTGCTTGAGAAAAAGAAGAAGACCATATCATCAATAGAGAGTTTGACAGGAGGTCTTTTTTCTTCAAAGTTGACAGCTGTATCTGGAGCATCAAAGGTTTTCTCTGGCTCTCTTGTCACCTATTCAAATGAATCAAAGATAAAAGCAGGAGTAAAAAAAGAGACGATAGATACTTACGGTGCTATCTCTTCTCAGTGCTCTTTAGAGATGGCAAAATGTTGCAAGGAGTATTTCTTAAGCGATATTGCTGTGTCTTTTACAGGTAATGCAGGTCCGACAGCTAGTGAAAACAAAGATGTTGGTTTAGTTTATATCACCATTATTGTAGATGAAAAAATCGAGACGTTTAAATTGTCTTTATCTGGCGACAGAGAGTTGATAAGAGAGAGATCTGTCCTCTTCGCTTCAAATAAATTGATTGAATTTCTAAAATAATAAAAAAATTTCATTTATAAAACCAAATATCTAGTGGAGGATGAAAAATGGAGAAAACAAAAAAAGAGACTGTCAAAGATGAGAAGAGCGAACTCATCAATTCGACAATGAAAGATATCAGAAACTACTTCAACGACAAAGGAATAATCATGATGATGTCTGATCAGCCATCGATAGACATTCAAGTTATCCCGACAGGTTCACTTATTTTAGATGACTGCTTAGGAGTAGGTGGTTATCCTAAGGGAAGAATAATTGAAATATACGGCCCTGAATCAAGCGGCAAGACTACACTTGCTTTAGAAGCGATAGCCCAGGTTCAAAAACAGGGAGGAAAAGCTGCTTTCATCGATGCTGAACACGCTATCGATCCTGAGTACTCAAAGACCTTAGGAGTCAATATCGATGATTTGATCCTCTCTCAACCAGATTACGGAGAGCAGGCTTTAGAGATAGTGAACATGTTAGCTTCTTCAAAAGCTATCGATCTTATCGTGGTTGACTCAGTTGCAGCTCTTGTTCCTAAAGCCGAAATTGAAGGAACGATGGAAGATAATTCGGTAGGTCTTCAAGCTAGGATGATGTCAAAATCATTGAGAAAACTGGCAGGTGTCCTATCGAAAGGAAACTGCACTGTCATCTTCATAAATCAGCTCAGGGAGAAAGTAGGAGTGATGTATGGAAATCCAGAGACGACAACAGGAGGAAGAGCCTTAAAGTTCTACTCAACTATCAGAATAGAGATAAGAAGAGGAGAACAGCTCAAGGAGGGTGACAGATTCACCGGTAACTACATCAATGTCAAAGTTGTCAAAAACAAGGTTGCTCCTCCATACAGATCATGCAAGATAGAACTGACATATGGCAAAGGAATCCAGAGAGAACACGAGCTTGCAATGCTTGCTATCGATTATGGAATAATTGAAAAGAGCGGAAGCTGGTTCTCCTATAATGGTGAGAAATTAGGTCAGGGAATATCGACTGTCTACTCTTTATTGCAGAATGATGAATCCGTCAAAAAGATGATTGAAGAAGAGGTTAAAAAGCATTTCTCTAAAGAAGAAAAAGAAGAGAACTAAAATACTATTAATCGATATTAAGTCAGATGCTATTCAGTTGTGTCATCTGACTTTTTTA
>JALEUS010000012.1 GCA_022780765.1 Bacilli bacterium
GCGCTCATCCAGTTGGTTGCTTCGATGTCGGAGCAGAAGGCGTCGGGGTTACCGTATTCGCCGTGCTTTGCCTGTGCGGCAATGGCCTTCCACATATCCCACGACTCACCCTTGCCGTTTTCAATGCCGGACAGGTCTGGCTTGTGCGTCTGGTCGCCGTAGCAGGACGTGTCGGTGCAGCATCCGTTGGTGATGAAGACGAGGTCATCCTCCACAAGGTCAATGGTTTGTTTTTTGCCGTCTTTGACGTAGACAATCTGTTTGGCCACCTTTTTGTCGCCAACGTTTTCGATGACTACGTTCTTCACATCCATGCCGTATTCAATCCGCACGCTGTGCGATTCAAGATACTTGACGAGGGGCAGAATCATGCTCTCGTACTGATTGTATTTTGTGAAGCGCAACGCACTGAAATCTGGCAGACCATCGATGTGATGGACAAAACGGCAAAGATAACGTTTCATTTCGAGTGCACTCGACCAGCGTTGGAAGGCAAACATTGTCTGCCAGTAGAGCCAGAAGTTCGTGTCCCAGAAACTGTCTGGCATAACATCTGATATCTTTTTGCCCTCCAGTTTTTTCTCGGGGGTCATGAACAGTTTAGAAAGTGCTATGGCCGATTTTTTGTCAAGAGTGAATTTTTTGTCAGTGTGCGCGTCTTTGCCACAGGATACAGTGGCTCGGCATAGGGAATAGTTCGGGTCGTGTTTGTTGAGCCAGTAGTACTCGTCAAGAACGGAGACGCCTGGCGTTTCGATGGAAGGGACGTCGCGAAAGGTGTCCCACATAACCTCAAAGTGGTTGTCCATTTCGCGGCCTCCGCGCATGAAGAAGCCCTTGGTGACGTCCTTGCGGCCGTCGCAACTGCCACCCGCGAGTTCCAGTTTTTCAAAAAGATGAATGTGCTCGCCCTTCATCTGTCCGTCGCGAACAAGGTAGAAGGCCGCCGTGAGACCGGCCAGACCGGTGCCGATAATGTAAGCCGATTTTTTGTCCACATCCTTCGGCTTTTCGGGATGTGCGAACGATTCATAAGTTCCTGCGGAATAATACATGATAGAAATCCTCCTGTTTTTTCTTTTCTGCGTTCAGTGTATCTGAAGCTCGGAAAAAATACAATAAACAGAAAAACCCCCATGATAAAATTTTCATCACAGGGATTTTTCTGTATAAAATTTTATCATGGACAGGATTTTGATAAAATCAGTAACGGAATCTTTTAAGCGCTTCGGAAACGGAGCCGCGGATCAGCGTCATCAATCGCTCCACGATGTCCTTCGGGTCAGCCTTCATGTCGTCTTTGACCCAGTCGAGCATCACGCCGATGAAAAGATAAGAATATGCCCGCGCGATAAAAGCCTTATCCTCGTCGCGCACGCGCTCGGCATCGGGTTCTTCGTTGATAACGTCGAATACCAGTTTGTCGACCAGCGGTTTCAGATACCGCTCCACCTGTTCGCGGTGCACGCAGCGGTACACGTTCATAATGAACGGCTTGTTTTCGAGAACGGCCTCAAAAATCTGCAAAAGACCCTCCTGCCACGTGTCATATGTCTTTTTTCCTTCAAGTGCGCACCGCGCGTCCTCCATGCACGACCATTCCACAAGGTCGTAAATATCCTTGAAATGATAATAAAATGTCATGCGGTTGATGCCGCAGTCCTCGGTGATGTCTGCGACAGTGATTTTTGTCAGCGGTTTTTTGAGAAGCAGATTCTTGAGCGACTGTTCGAGCGCCCGTTTCGTAACCTGAGACATACGGGTTTCTTCCTTTATTATTATTTCGGTGCCTTGAAGTTTTCCAACAACCTCACCTTTCTTCTAGTTTTTACAATATACTATAGGTGTTTGAAAAATGCAACTGCTGTTTTTTCAGCCGTGATATAAGAAAATGAGAGGAACATAAAAAAATCAGCTTACATTATCGGCACCGAAAAAAACCTTCTTCATGTCCAGTTCGATCTTCAGGTTCTGGTAGGCAGTTTCGATCTTGACAACACATTCATCAGGATTGAAATCCTCGGGAGAGGCAATACCCATGCACCAGGCACCTGTCTTGTTCTTCATTCCTTTGATTGCAGCAAGAAAATCCTTCTTGATAAGTTTGATCTTAGGTTTGGTCCTTCCGATGGAAGACTCGATTCTCAGCTAGATTGTCACATAGAAACCGCAATAGGCAGCCTGGAAGGCAATCTGTGTACCTAAGACACCACCGCCGGCAACGACAACTTTTTTGAAACTCATACTATGCTCTTCTTTAAAAAATGTTTTGTAACATTAGGATTTATTGCACGGATTTTTCCTGGTTTTGCAATAGACCAATGAAGAATTTTATCCAAATAGACAGGGAAAGGAATACTTCGCTTAAAAGATCTTCAGTTCCATTGATACACATTATCCGGGAATGTGACAATGAAGGCAGAACCATAGCCGGGTGTGGATTCCAATTGGATCCTGGCATGGTATTTCATGACGATATGTTTGACGATGGCTGGTCTTTCTCCTGGATTTTAATACCGTCATCTAGGACAACCAGGGTATTGTTCTTCAT
>JALEUS010000023.1 GCA_022780765.1 Bacilli bacterium
GTCTCATCGACAAGATCATCTTCATCATAAATCTTTAGAAAGATCGATTCATTTCCTTTTATCGTCAGATTCTTTTTGTGGATAACTTTCTTTATTATTTCAAAAGATTCATCTCCTGACATTCTTATTACAGCTAGAGCACTTCTTGCTAAGGGAGTAGCACAGGCGACAATAGTATCGAAAACTAACATACAAAAATAATTATATCAAAAATAGCAGCACTATAAGCACTGCTATTTGATTTAGAATACAATGTCACATCTTGTAGATGAGTTTGATTACAATCGATATAGTAATAAGTATGATTCCTGATATCAGATATGGAATAAAAGAAAACCTGTTCTCTTTTCTCTTATCTATTTTTCTTGATTTGTAATCGATAAGATCTTCATACTGTCTAACCGACCCCTTTTTCAGAGATTGAATCACTGAGATAAAACCGTAAGAAGCAAAATCAAAGAATCCAAAGTTGTTTAAGATGGAGAAGACACACACTGCTAAAAGAATAGCTCCAGGGACAAAAAAACCATTGATTATAGCTAGAATAGATCTTTGATAGACAAAATAAATAGATAGAAATGCAGTTAAAAATACGATGATGGAAAATGAAATTCTGACGATTAGAGCTGGCAACAATTCTTTTAAAAACTTCATTTATTTGAATCGATTTCCTCTATCTCTCTCTTGTATTTATCAAGTTCTTCGCTGTTAGCTAAGATGAAATGACCCTTGATTATCTCTTGAAATTTTGGTTTTTCCTTGCTGTAGTCATGTTCTTTTGATGGATCGTATTTTATTCTCTCTCTCCTTCTTTCAAGCAAAGGATCTGGTTTTGGAATAGCCGAGAGAAGAGATTTGGTGTACGGATGTAATGGATGAGAAAACAGCTCATCAGAAGAAGCCATCTCAACCATGTCACCATAGTACATGACAGCTATAGTGTCACAGAAATATTTGACGACAGAAAGATCGTGAGCAATGAAGAGAATTGAAAGATCTCTTTCTTTTTTCAGATCATTTAAAAGATTGATTATCTGTGCTCTTATTGAGACATCTAATGCAGATATAGGTTCATCACACAAAAGAAGTTTCGGATTCATGATCAGTGCTCTTGCAATACCTATTCTCTGTCTTTGACCTCCAGAGAATTCGTGAGGATATCTTGAACAGTAATCTTCTATCAGACCGACTTCGTTTAAAGCTGCGACAACTTTCTCATGATTTCTTCTTCTAAAGTAACTTCCAGATATTTGAAGACCTTCCTGAATTATATCTTCAACTGTCTTTCTAGGATCAAGAGAATCGACAGGATCTTGGAAAATCATTTGAATTTCTCTTAACAACTTCTTATTTCTGTGTCTGTTATCTTTGTTGATCTCTTTTATCTTCTTTCTTTGTGTTGAAATTGTTTCTCTTATACTCTCTTTTATTTTTGCTATTTCAATGTTTTTTTGCTCATCAGATAAAGAAGTATTTTCTCTTATCTCTTTTATCTTTTTGTTTCCTCGTATTCTCTTCCATTTAATCTCTTTTTCATTCCATCTTTTTCCTGCAGCAATTCTGTTTCCTCTGTAGTAGATAGAACCAGAAGTGATTTTATTTAAGCCGATAATCGATCTTCCTGTTGTTGATTTTCCACACCCTGATTCACCCACTAAACCGAAGCACTCACCTTCTTTTATCTGAAAGGAGATGTCGTGTACTGCTTTCAAGTAGATTCTGTTTGGATATTTTCCCATCGGGAAAAACACTTTGAGATGATTGACAGAAAGGATGATCTTGTTATCGACGTACTCTTGTTTAAACTTCTGAGGATGTTTTTCTTCTTGTGTTTTTAAAATCTCATCTTGAAGATCTTTTTCATCTTCTATAATTCTCTTATCTTGCAATGCGCTGACAAGAGGATCTTTGTTTATATTATCAGTCGTCTTTTCAAGAAGATTGTTTCTTTCACTTTTTTTCATGTCTCTCTTCCTCCTTCAAAGATGTGATAATTCTTTCAGACACTATCTTAGGAAGCTCAACTTTTGGAGCGTCTTCATGAAGCAACCATGTGGCAGCGTAGTGCGTATCTGAAACTTTGAAAAATGGTGGCTCGTGTTGAAAATCTATCTTCAGTGCATATTTGTTTCTGTCAGCAAAAGCATCTCCTTTAGGAGGATTTACCAGATTTGGAGGAGTTCCTGATATCGCTTCTAATTTTTCTTTGGAATTGATATCTGGAATTGATGAGAGCAAAGCCCACGTGTATGGATGTTTAGGATTGTAGAACACTTCCATAGCAGAACCTATCTCAACTATTTTACCTGCGTACATGACAGCTATTCTATCTGCCATATTTGCAACCACACCTAAATCGTGAGTTATGAAGATGATTGACATATTTCGCTCTTTCTTCAGCTTATTAATCAGTTCAAGAATCTGAGCTTGAATTGTCACATCGAGTGCTGTTGTCGGTTCATCACAGATTAAAACCTCTGGATTTGCAGTCAAAGCTATAGCTATGACAATTCTCTGTCTCATACCTCCAGAAAACTCGAAAGGATACTGTTTAAAGCGCATCTCAGGATTGTTGATGCCAACTTCTTTCATGACATTTAAAGCTCTCTTTTTTGCTTCTTTCTTGCTGATTTTTATCTGAGAGTGATACTCTTCTTTGCAGTTAATAAGTTTTTCTTTGACACTCTTTTTCTCTTCAGGTGAATCTGAACTTTTAAGCCTTGAAAGAAGAGCTTCTTTTTTATTTAGATACTCATCATGGACAAGAGTTTTGTAAGATTGAATCTCTGCTTTAGCAGTCTTCTTCTTTCTTTTTAAATCTTTAAGAAGCTGAGGTTTATTTTTCTTGTACTCTTCTTTTAATGTTCTTTTCTCTTTTTTGTAATTGTTTTTTTGTTCTTGATAATTGACCTTTAATTCACTGGAGAGCTTCTTGATAGTATCTGTTATCTCAGAGGAGTCTTTTCCTTCCTTTTTGAGCTGATATCTTAGATTTTCGATCTCTTTTTTCTTCTCGATGTAATAAAACTCAATCTCATCTTTTATTTTCTTCTTTCCTTGATAGTACTTCGTCTGAGCATTTTTAAATGCGATGAGTTCAGAAGCGATGAGTTCATCATACTTTCTTTTGATGATGTTGTTATTTATCATCGTCGTCTCAATTATCTGCTTTCCTATCTTCATGATAGGATTGAGTGACGAGAGAGGATCTTGGAATATCATTCCAATCTTATTTCCTCTTATTCTGTGAAATTCTTCTTCAGAGATCTTGGTGAGATCTTCTCCTTGAAATAAAGCACTTCCTTTATCGATGATAGCTTCTGAAGCTAAAATACCCATCAGAGCTTTGCAGACTGTTGATTTTCCACATCCTGACTCCCCGACAAGACAGAGAGTCTCTCCTTTGTACAAGTCAAAAGATACTCCTCTGACTGCTTTGACAATTCCTGCATCAGATCTGAAAGATATTCTCAGATCTTTGACTTGAAGAATTTTCTCTGATGTCTTGTAATCTATGCGATCATATTTTTTAAAATCAATACTTTTAAATTCATTTGTCATATCAAGAACTCCCTTTCAAAGTCGGATTCATCGCATCTCTTAGACCGTTTCCAAACAGATTGAAACATATTAGCATGATTGCTAAAAGCGCAGCTGGGAAGATAAGTAGATATTGATTTGAAGCGATGTTGACTTGGTTAGTCGACAGGATGTTTCCTAAAGAGGACTGACCTGCAAGTCCTATTCCTAAGTAAGACAAAGTTGCTTCTGTGTATATGACAGATGGAATCATAAGTACTGATGATGTGATTATTGTTCCTAAAGAATTTGGAAGAATGTGATGGAAAATCAATCTGGCATCGCTTGCACCTAGAGACTTAGAAGCTAAGACGTACTCTCTTTTCTTGAACCTGTAGAACTGGGTTCGTGTTATTCCTGCTGTTCCTATCCACCCTGTAAGACACATAGCTAAGATGAAAACAGAAAAATTCTGTCCGAGGTTTAAAACACAGATTGTGATTAAAATGATTGATGGGATGTTTGATAGAATCTCTACAAATCTTTCTAAAAACAGATCGATTGCTCCTCCGAAGTATCCTTCTATTGAGCCAAAAAGAAGACCAAAGAGAAAACATATAGCAGCTATTATGATGGCTAAGAAGAGGGAATTTCTTGTTCCTTCAAAGACATATTTGAGCATATCAATTCCGTCTCTGTTTGTTCCAAATAGATGTTTTGGCATCTCTTTGAATCCTAATTGCTTGTACTTTGACACAATCGTCACTATTTCAGAGACAGTTATTCCAGCAGCGGAGGTGATGTTCTGTGACTCAATTTTTATAATAGGACAAAGATCATTTAAGATTACCAGCGAAGAAGGACCGACGTCAAAATCATATTTGATATCACCTTTGTCAATAAACTTCTGAATGTCATCTTTAGAGTAAATATACTTTATTTCTCCGTAAGCAACTTTGTATGGATCGTATGTGAATGAGCACAATTTTATGACTGCTTGAGAAAGACCAGAAAGGTTTGCACTGTTTGTTCTCATGTGTTCATCTAAAAGTGCCTTATTAGCGTCAGTAAAAGAAATATTGTCTAAAAGTTGATCATCTGATGAAATTTTAATCTCTTTTAGAAAGATTCCGTTTTTCTCATCTTTGTTACTTCCTTTGTAACCAACCTTTAAAAATAGGGATGACAATTCTTCTTCAGTCTTTCCTTGTATTTTATCACTGACATCTAAAGAGAATGAACCAAATGAAGATGACTCATGGAGAAGTATCTCTGTATCTTCCTTATAAAGAGATATGTAGTATGGTAAAGGTATATTATCTGGAGTGATATTCTCTTCCATCTGATACTGTAGTATCAGCTTCTTATCAGCAGATATGGAGACATTTTTTGAAGAGTATATGTACTCATCATTTCCTATTGAACTGATTCTTATGTATCCTCCAGTAGCAAATTTGTTTGGAGAGTTATCAACAAATCCATCGTAAGCAGATAGAGAACCTTCTAAAATAGCAGTGCTATCGAAGTTTCCATCAGGCATCTTTGTCTCTGGATTATATACCATATCTTTGTACTTCTTCGTTCCATCCCAAAAACCAGTGCCGGCTTCTGTGATCTTTGGAGGTAAATACTGAGCACCCAGAGTGGTTTTACCAGTTGTGTCGTAAGGTAGAGCAATAGGGATGATTATCGATAGTAAAATGATGATTCCTAATATCACAGTCGAGATGATAGCTGCTTTACTTTTTGCAAATCTCTTAAAAGCATCCTTTAAAAAGGTAGTAGGTTTTGAAGAGAAAGATTTATCCATAATCTTCTTGTCTCTCTGTTGAAGAGTGAATGAATCTTTTTCTAAAACTATATCGTGTTTGATATTGGAGCTATCGATGTAAGAATATGTTTTGTCCATAAATCACCTCTCTCCCATCCTGATTCTAGGATCAAGAAATCCGTAAGACAGATCTAATATGATGCTTGCAAATAAACCGATCATGGTGAAGAATGCCATATCTACCATCAGAAGATTGTAATCTTTCATGTTCAAAGCAGAGATGAACACTGTTCCTATGCCAGGGATGTTATAAAGATTCTCTAATATCATCGAACCACTTAAGACACCGACAACTTCTGCTAGAATGCTAGGAAGAATAGGAACCATTGCGTTTCTTAAAGCGTGTCTGATGACAGCCTGTTTTTTAGTCAGCCCTTTTGTTCTTGCTAAAAGGAGGTAATCTGAGGCTAAAACATCGCACAGTTCTGCTCTTGTAAAACGGCAGTAACCACAGATTGATCCTAAGGATAAAGCGACAACTGGAATGATGTAACCTAAAACTTTGGTTGAAAGTGTCGCATAGCTTTTTGGCCATTCAGTTGGGAACCATTTGAGATTGTAACCGAATATCATTATTAAGAAAGTGATAAGAACGAAAGAAGGAACAGAAATGAGAATCATAACCATTGTTGAGATGATGTTGTCTGTCGCTTTGTTCTTATTTAAAGCAGCAACTATACCTAGAATTATTCCTAGTGGAACAGCTAAAATTATTGAAACCACGTTAACTTTAAGTGTGAATGGAAGACCACTTAAGATGATGTCCATACAGTCTTTATTGACATCAACAGCGTAAGATGTACCCCAATCCCATCTTGTGAATATTCCTTTTAACCAAGAGAAATACTGCTCCATAATAGGTTTGTTATAGAAGTAGTGAGTGACATCGGAAGTTATCAGTTTTACAGTAGCGACAGGATCTCCGTAACCTTGGAGAGGAGTCACTGAGTACACTAGATATCCGTTTGATGATTGTTTGATTAAGAATGCCAACTTCACATCAGGAGTCACACCTTGAGGAATATCCATCGGCAAAGTTTTCATCAAAATGAATGTCAAAGACAAGATGATAAAAAGTGAGATAAATGCTAATAGAATTCTTTTTATAACATACTTAGTCATCTTTCCTCCTCATTTGTATTTTTAATAAAATAAAATTAATAAAAGGAAAGCTACTTTTTAGTAGCTTTCCTTCAGATAAAGAAATATATCTAGTTAATTATATTAATTAGATTCTGGAACTGGTCCCACAAATTTACCATCAGTGATCAAAACAGGTGAACCCATTTCAATAGCGTAGAAAGCAGCTTGCATAGACATACTCTTTCCATTGTATTTGATACCGTTTTCTCCTGTGTCTGCATTGGTATCAGGTCCTACTGAAAGCTGGAATCCGTAATCGAATGAATCTAAGTAACAACCTACCATACCGAAGGCATCTGCAGTACCACCTGATATTCCTCCCATAGCTAGGTCATAGCATCCTGAAGCGATAATTGCGTATGAATCCATTGGATTTGCAGGAATTGTTGGGAATTCAATGACAAGCTTAAATCCTTTTTCAAGACACACAGAGTTGAATGCATCTTCCATCATCTTAGCTACTTTTGTTCCCCAGTTTGTCTTTTGTGTCTCACGATATAACTGTATTCCTAAGCGAATTTCAGTTGGTGAAGTAGCAGTACCTGCCTGGTATTTACCAGCAGCAACTAATGCATCCATTGCAGATTTGAATTTGGATTGAGCGACAGCTCTGTTGTAACCATAGGTCTCTGGTAAATAATCTTTGATAGCTCTCTTATGTGCAGCTGTTTCAGCATAGGAGACATTTGAATCCAAATCCATGACGTATGCTTCTGCTAACCAATTAGATGAGGGGTTGGCCATCAATGCATCTGCGATAGAAACTCTGTCCACAGAGAAATATAGACCATCTAAGAAGTCACTGTTTGATAATACAGGTTTCTTGACATATGCGTTAGCTTTTGCTTCATCATATGAGTAGGGATTGTTTGGATTTGACCAGTTTGCACCATTTTTACCAAAGACTGCGTCCCATCTCTCAGGAGTTGTTGAGTTGACTTGTAAGGCAGCAACAGAGCCGTTACCTGTGTTATATTTACCTGGCTTTTCACCTTCCCACTCTGATTTTTTCTCCTGTGGAATACTAGAAGAGTCAACTTTTTTAGCTAACCAATCATTGTAACGATTTAAAACACCAGACTCTCCACTGTAACTTGTTTTTATGTTGTAAACAATACCAGGGATAGCGTAAACTTCATACTTATCATTGTTTTCTTTGATTCTGTCTATGAAGTTGTCGTTTCTCTTGAAAACAAGCTGTGAATCACTTCCTGTTCCACTCTCATATTTATCGATGTAGTAAGGACCTGAACATAAGAAAGTATCTTTTGGAGTGAAGTCTGCTCCAAGCTTTGAAGCATTTCTTCCATATGCTTTAGGATCATAGTTGTCTGGATTAGAATCTCCCCAGTTAGAGATGAGCTTAAAGAAGTCTGCATCACAAGGGCTTAAAGAAGTCTTCAAGTATACACCTGTCTTTGTCTGTGGGACTTTAAATTTGAATTGAAGAGTTGTCTCATTCAGTGCTTTGATTCCAACATTTGCGAAGAGAGCATCATCTTGTGTGGTGAATACCTTGACGCTTTCAGAGGCAGTATTGTATGCTTCAGCACCTTCGTAGTCAGCTATGTATTGAGATGCGTAAGAGTTGAGAATGTTTTTATTTAAAAGAATTCTGTATGCGTCGACAAAGCTTTTTGCAGTGATCTTCTTTCCATCAAAAGAAGATAGAGCAGTACCACCGACTGATTTTGTTGATTTGATGTGGAACTGCATTTGAGAGTCACTTCTAACTTTTATAGTCCAAGTCTTTGCGGCTTTTGTATTTTCATCATAGTCATCACCAGGAACAGGTTCACTCTCTGCTAAAGATGGATACCATTCATACTTTTTTTCAAAACCACCATTTCCATCTTTGACAAGTCTCTGTGCGTACAGTGTAGCTGTCAAATCACTGATGAGAGATGAAGAAGTAGTGTTGTTTGAATCAAATGGATTTAAACCTTCTGCTACAGGTTCTGCTAAACCTTCGTGAAGGAAGTAAGAGTAGTCAGGATTAGTCTCTGCATCTGCAGGTAATCCAGAAGTGATTTTTCCTTCTCTAGCGACACCAAAGCCGTAACCAACGACATAGTTGTTTCCTACAGGAGTTTTTATTCTGGTTGAAAGAAGTGTCCAACCTCCATCTCCGTAAAGCGGAATTCCTAAAAGATGATTTTTTAATGCCCAAGCTTCAACATCACCTAAAATAGATGCTCTTTCAGCTGATGATAAGCGAGATAGATCAATTCCTTCACTTCCGGTTGTCAAACTGCCAGTGTAAGCTTGATTAACGTGTGCTAAATCTTCCTCAGCCCAGATATCTTTTTCTGGTTCTGGTTCAGAAGAGCTGGTTGGAGCAGAACTTGATGGCGAAGAAATAGTAGATTCTGGCCCTTGTTTGGGATTACAAGCGGTCAAACCTAAGCAGGTCAAAAGAGAAAGTAAACCGAGGTTCAATTTCTTTGAATTTCTTTTCATAATATCCTCCATTGCTTAGGTGATAATGAATATTCACCTAATGGATGATATTTTACACTTGATAACAGTCTGTTGTCTAGCATTTAAATTAACAATATTTATTAAAATAATATACAAGTAGATTGATAAGTTTCTAAAGAAAAAAATAGTAAATCGTTTAAGTTTTCCTTATTACTTGATAGTTTAGTATCTAAATATATGTTGAAAAGCAATAAGTGGGGTAAAAACAAACAATTTTTAAAAAATAAATAAAGAGAGTAAAGAATTTTTTGAAATGTAAAACTAGATCAAAGCAGCAATAAGTATCAACAATAAATAATTAACATAAAAATAGGGAGGGAAAATACTTCTTTTTAAACAAAATAAAAGCGGTTACACAACCGCTATACAAGATGTAAAAGACTAATTATTGTCTCTGTTTTCTTTTGGATCAGAGCAATCATCTTTTAAAAAGTTCTCATCTATGTCTTTGATTTTCAGATCAGGAATCTCTTCTTCTTTCTCTTCTATCTCAGGAGTGTAGATGAGATATTTTTCCACAGTGGAGTAAGTTGACATCATACATGATAGAAAAGTAGCTGAGAAGCAGAAAAGAATAAAAAGAGGAATCGTATAGAAGATCAGGAATATCAGAGGAACGAGGAAGAAGATAGCAAATGAGAAAAGAACAAAGATGATGCTTCTTATTGAACCTGCTGCTAAACGGAAAGCATTATTTATTATTACTTTTCCAGGCAGATCCATCTTGACTTTCATCTGAAAATAGAATGAGAAAAATGTTACCACATAGAGAAGAAGGAAATTAGCAGCAACCCAAGGAACTATCATCCATTGATTTTTACCAGTGTTTAAGAAGAAAAAAATGAACATGTAGATGATTCCACCTACAAGGAGGGCGAGGATAAACCCCATCAAACATATCTCTAAATTGAAGTTTTCTTTTACGTCTTTAAAAAATCTTCTGTACCTGTGATCGGTCTGATTAGCGATTATCCTGTTGTATCCTTTGTATATAGCGTAGATAGCAGGACCGATTGTCACTATACCGATGGAGGTGACAATAAAAAAGATATTGTAGAGAACTACAGTATCTATGTAACCGATGAGGATAGAGATGAAGTTACGGAAGGGAGAATCGGATTTGGAAAGGTTCCTTAAAAAGAAACCTTTCCTCTCCTTCTTCTCTTTTTTCTCTGTCTTTTCTTTGACAGGTTTTGCTTTTTTTTCTTCTTTGATTTCTTCTCTGCGTCTATCAAAGAGATCTTGCATTATCAGATATCCAAGTTGATCTTAATCTCACTGCTGGGCTCTGGGAAAGCGATAGTGTTGCTCTCTTCATTGAAGATGTATGCTTTCTTTGGATTGAGTGAGACATAGATGTCATCCCCGTAATTAACTCTGTATTTAGCAGATGTTCTGCAGATGCACTGGACACCAGCTAAATCGAAGTAGAGATAGATCTCTGCTCCTAAAAACTCAGCTATCTTGACATGGACTTTGTAGATTGTCTCTTTTGGAAGAGAGTCCACATTATCATTTGTCACCAAGATGATATCTTCAGGTCTGACACCGTAGGTCAATTCGCTTCCAATATATGAATCAAGTTCGTGTTTTTTATTCAGTGTTTCTGAGACATCGAACTTCCTATCAGCGATATCTACACTGACTTTTCCATCCTCAGAGACGATCTTTGCAGGGAGGAAGTTCATCTCAGGAGAACCTATGAAGCCAGCAACAAATTTGTTGACAGGTCTCTCATAAAGATTTCTAGGTGTATCAAACTGCTGGACAATACCTTTGTTGAAGACGACGATTCTATCTGCAACTGTCATAGCTTCTGTCTGATCATGAGTGACGTAGACGAAGGTTGTATTGAGCTGTTTGTGAAGAAGTGAGATCTGCGATCTCATCTCTGTTCTCAACTTTGCATCGAGATTGGAAAGAGGTTCATCTAATAAGAAGATCTTAGGAGATCTGACCATTGCTCTTCCTAAAGCGACTCTCTGTCTCTGTCCACCTGATAATGTGCCTGGTTTTCTATCTAAGTATGTGTCTAAATCAAGAATTTTAGAAACTGCTTTGACTTTTGCATCTATCTCTTCTTTTGTATATTTCTTCTGAGACATTGCAGCCTTCACTTTCTTCTCTGTCTCTTCAGGAGAAAGATTCTTCTCTTTGCAGAGGGCTTTGACAGACTCTACTCTCTTTTCGATCTCTGCTTTAGGTATCTTTCTTACCTTTAAAGGGAAAGCGATATTCTTGTAGACTGTCATGTTAGGATAAAGAGCGTAGCTCTGGAAGACCATAGCTATATCTCTGTCTCTAGCAGGAACATCATTTACTTTCTTTCCATCGATTCTGAGCGTACCTCTGGAAATATCTTCAAGACCTGCGATCATTCTGAGAGTGGTTGATTTTCCACAGCCGGATGGACCGACTAAGATGATGAATTCTTTATCTTCGATCTTGAGATTCAGATTAGGAATGACTGGTTTGGACTTTCCTTCATATATTTTGACAACGTTACTAAATTCAATACTTGCCATAATTATTACTCCTTAATTAACCTTTAACAGCACCAGCTGTTACACCTTTGATGATATATTTTTGACCGAAGAGATAGAAGATGACGATAGGAATGAGGGTCAAGGTAATCATAGCCATGAATGTACCGTAAGAGACACTTCCATAACTACCTGTGTTTGCCATCTGGATTGCAACTGGCAATGTTGTTTTGCCCGTACCTGCTGCAGTACCTAAGATCATTGAAGGTAAGAGGTAATCGTTCCATATCCACATAGCGTTTAATATTGCGATTGTAACTGTTGTTGGTTTTAGTACTGGGAAGACGATTTTGAAGAATGTCTGAATAGGATTGCATCCATCTATCATAGCTGCTTCCTCTATTTCAAGAGGAACAGATTTGACGAAGCCAGAGTACATAAAGACTGACAAGCCTGCTCCGAAAGCTATGTAGATTAGTACGATACCAAAGAGGTTGTTGATGTTCATTATCGAAGCTAGTTTGTTCATAGGAAGCATGACTAACTGGAAAGGAACAACCTGAGAGAAGAGAATCATGTAGTAAATGATCTGTGTCCAGATTGTTTTGACTCTGACTAAGAACCATGCTGTCATCGATGTAAACAGAAGAATGAGGAGAGTTGAAGCTACTGTGATGAATAATGAATATCCTAAGGACATGAAGAAATTCATCTTCTTAAATCCATCGAGGTAGTTATCAACTCCAACAAATTTATCACCTGTAGGGAACACAAATGGTTCAAGTGAAATAGCAGAACCCTCTTTAAATGAGTTCATGAAGAGGATAAGAAGAGGAATAAAAACTATACCAGCAACAATGGTTAAGATAGTGTAGATAGAGATGTTGGATATCAGTTTTGCTCTTTTCTTTGAAGCACCCTTTTTGATCGTTAAAGGAAGGAAGCCTGGTTTCTCTTTCTCGATCGCTTTAAGCTGAGACATGAAGTATTTGCCGACAGTTGCAGGTGTTCCATACTCTATCAAAGAATACTTGTACAGAGGAGTTTCTTTTCCTTTCTGCATCTCTTTGATGTCATCGTATGTGACTATGATTGCATCTGTCTCATCGTAACCTAACTCCATGTTTTTATCTATCAGAGTTTTGACATCTAATTTTGTTAAACTATTTTCCATACTATGCCTCCTGTTCCTTTCTTCTGGTAGCGAAGACTTGAAGTCCGGAGATTGCAGCGACAATCAAGAAGAACAACAATGATTTTGCCTGTTGCGGTCCAAGGGAAGCGCCAAGTTCAAAGTTAGGAGCAACTGTGTTCATAATATCTGCGGCTAGAAGGTTTGTAGAATCATTTAATCCTGATAAGGCAAGGTTCTGATCGTAAAGCTTGAAGCTGTTTGATAAGGTTAAGAATGTGCAGATTGTGATTGAAGGTAAAACCATAGGAATGGTCACATGTAATGTGGTCTTCATCTTTCCAGCGCCATCGATCTCTGCAGATTCGTTCAATTCTTCAGGGACGTTCATTAAGGCAGCAATGTAGATGATCATCATGTAACCGACTTGTTGCCAGTTCATAAGGATGACAAGACCGATAAATCCGTATATTGGATTAGCAGTCAAGTTTGTATTCATAAGACCTAAGATACCATTTAAGATAAGCTTCCAAATGTAACCTAAGACGATACCACCGATTAGGTTAGGCATGAAGAACACTGATCTGTAGACATTGGAACCTCTCAATCCTTTGGTAAGAAGCAATGCTAATAAGAAAGCATTCAGGTTGATTGTGATAATAGAAACTACAGCAAACAGTGCTGTTCTTCCAAAAGCTGTCCAGAATGTTGGAACTCCATTTACTCCGAATGCAGGATTGAAGATCCTTTCAAAGTTTTTTAATCCATTGAACTGGAATTCAGACAATGTCACCCAGTCTGTAAAGGAGTACATGATACCTATACAGAAAGAGACGACAAAGATACCTACAAAGCAAATAAGGAGCGGACCAAGAAATACTGGAGCATATTTTTTATAGTACTTTTGCATATACATCTCCTCTCATTTTTTAAATAAAAACAAACTACCATTTTTGGTGGTAGTTTGTTTGTTAGATTAAAATGATACTATTAAGCGCCGAATTTCTGTTGATATAACTTGGTCCATTCGGACTTTGTTGATTCAACTAAAGCATTCCACTTAGCATCAGATAAATCATTGTTGTAGTACTCTGTGAGTCCAGCAACTATCTTTTGTCTGAGAGGTTCAGTATCAGGAGTATAGTTGAATGCCCAAGGAACTGACTTAATACCTTCTTTGGAGACCCATGCGCCCAATTCATTGACGAGAGCATCTGTCTGTTTAGGTAAGTCAGTATCTGCAAATCCAGAGTAAGGAGCAGAGAATCCGAGTTCTTTTATAGCATATTGTCTTCCCTTTCCATCGAGCAACCAATTCAAGAATGTTTCTGCATTCTTTTTCTTTGCATCTGAATGCTTAGAGTTGATTGTCCAGAAAGCTTCTGTACCGACGCAGAGACCTTGTTTGGATTCATCGTTGTCATTGATGTTCTTATTTGCACCAGTGTAGAGAGGTAAGAACTTCAAATTGCTTGCAGGAACTGTAGCGCTAGATAAATCATTTGTTGCCCACTGACCATTCTGAACCATGACAACTTTACCCTGTGAGAAGAGGGCCTTTTCATTATCCCACTTACTGGAGACCATAGCGGTGGGTAACATGGTGGAATTATTAACGTATAAGTCAAGCAGATTCTTGTAATGTGTACTTCCGGTGAAGTTGAATTTGGAAGGAACTTTTGTAGGATTGCCAAACTCAGCGACCAAAGGCATATTGAATGCATGACCAGTGATTCTCCAAGAGGTGGAAGCATCCAGTCCTGAAGCAGCGAAGACACCATCGATTCCTAAATCTGACTTATGAGCCTGCATATCTTCAACAACATTCTTAAGCATTGCATAACTCTTGACTTCTTCCATGCTTTTTGCTGTGACATTTTGACTTCTTGTGAAGTTTGTTGCTTTGAAATACTTGTCAGTAAGAGCTTTGTTGTAGATGATACCGAATCCTTCAACAGAGTATGGAATACCATAGATCTTGCTATCGGATGTGACTGCCAAACCTCTGTCTGTCAATTTTGATGTGATTGTGAGGTTTGTCATATCGGAGCAGTAAGCTTTCCAGCTGTTGTAACCAGCAAGACCGCTGATCTGGAAGATTGTTGGTGAGTCATCAGTGTCGATCTGAGCTCTCAATGTTGACTCATATTGACCTGAAGCTGCGGTTTCAACAACGAGAGATATACCAGTATCTTTCTGGAATTCTGTTTTGATTGTTTCCCATTTTTCAGCTAATTCAGGTTTGAAGTTAAGAAGCTTGACAGAAGAAGTATCTTCTTTCTTACAGCCTGCTAGACTGAGACATGTTATTGCTGAAAGAGCTACTAACAGCATTTTTTTGTTCTTCATAAATAAATTTCCTCCTTAATCAGAACATTTGCTTTTATCATTCTTCAGATAAAAGCGCTTAAAGTCAAACGACGGGAAGTCTTTTTAACATGTAAGCGGTTATATTGTAATTCTTGTAGTGAAGAAAATCAAAGAATTTAATGAAAAAAACATGAATTTATTGACAAATTTCTTGTAGATGATGAATAAAAATCTAATAATTGTATTTCATGCATGACAAATGTAAAAAAATGCTCCCAATAAGCGAGAGCATTTTATTTTAGTAGCTGAGTTGATTTACAGATTTTCTGTCAGCGTTTTAATCAGTTCATCTGACTTTTTGGACTTTTGTAATCTCTCCATCTTTCTGAGTTTTCTTCTTCTCTTTTTCTGATGGTTATAAATGGATTGCATTATCAAAAATAGAGTGAGGAGGATAACTAGAACAAGCAGAAGAATATAAGCCCAAAGAGGAAGAGAGGTCTTCTTTACTCTCTCCCACATTTTCAGCATAGAATCATTCTGTTTACCAAAATCGTTCATGATGCAAAGAGAAGGTAAAATCTCTTTGTCAGGGTACTGTGTATCAAACTGTCTATCTCTTTGTGAAGCATCTATATAGAAGATGGCATCTTCACTGTTTTCAATTGTGCTACTGAAGAAGTAGGAGAGATCTTTGACGTAGTAATAGATGTTTTTTTCTTCTTCATTTAAAGAATCGATATCCGATGTTTTTATCTCTTGATAATCATCTAAGTATTCAGGGTGGTAATTTCCTTCCTCGTCATATCTGACATCATAATAAGATTTTAAAAGAGAGAGAATATCTTCTCCTGCGATGACAGGAGTGTATCCTATGTAATCCATATTTAATGAAGCGATCTCACTCTGAGATAAGAAGTTGATAAACTCTTGAGCTATTTCTTTGTTTTGAGAAGTCTTAGGAATAACCCATCCGTCAAACCAGATGTTTGCCCCTGTGTCAGGTAAAGCATATTTTAAAACAATCTTCTCTTCTTCACTTTTTTCTGAGGAGAACTCATCTGCTTGGCTCATAGCGAAAGCAGCATCTCCTGACCAGGCGATATTGATAGCAAATTTATCTCCTTTAGCCATGTCTATCTTTCCAGAGTCGACTTCAAAACCGAAAGCTCTCTTCTTTAAAGAGACGAGTTCTTTTTCAACAAGAGAGAGGGTTGTATCATCGCAGAGATTGAATATCTCAGTCAATTTCTGATTGTAAGTTTCATCATCTATCTCTTTTTTATCGTGCTTTATCTTCAAGGAAGAAAAACCTTCATATTTTTTTCCGTCCAATATGAAATCTTCCTGATATGTCTTTAAAACTCCTACAGCGTAAGTGTCTCTCATCGAATCCTTTATAGCGAGAAGATTGTCGTATTTGTCATTCCAAAGCGATAGCCAAGAGTGCATGTCTTTTCTCATCTCTTTAGGAGTTATTCCTCTTGAAGATAAAGAGGAGTATCTGTCGTTATAAAGTATTCCTAAAGTGCCCCACATGTAAGGACGGCAGTAGGATGATAAAAGTCCTTTTTTTCCATCTATCTCAATTGAAGAGATCTTATCTTTGATGAAAGGAGAGACGTTCTCATCGTAAAAAGGAGTGCTTTTATCATCAAATGGAACTATGAGATCTTCTTTTATCATCTTCTGAATGACGTAATCTGAGGGACAGATAAGATCGTAGTTTACAGATCCTATCTTCAGCTGAGATAACATGGTCTCATTGGTGTCGAAAGTAGAATACTGAATTGTGACATTCTTTCCTTTCTCAAGCATGTAATCATGAAATAAAGAAGGTATATCTATCTCTGGATTATCATCCATAGCCATGTAATCTTCCCAATTGTAGATAGAGAGAGTAACATTCTCTTCACTCTGCGCTCTTAAGATCTTTGCATGACTAGAAGCTTCTTTTTCAACAGAAGATAAGAAAGGAAGAAAGATCGCTAAAGAAAAAATGATATTTTTAATTCTTTGTTTCATTTAAAGATATCCTCCTTTTCTTGTGAGAGTTAGGCAGTTTCTTGCTGTTTTTTGCTTTGCACATGACATATATGCTTCTTGTTAACACGACAGTTAAAACAACCAGGAAGATGATTGTAGTAAGAGGTCTTAACTCGGGAGGAACTGCTCCTTTTTTTATTTTTGCTTGGACGAGAGTTGAAAGTGTTTCAATCTGACTTTGCCCTGATAGAAGACCAGGTCCTCTTGTGAATGCTGTGACGATGAAGTCATCTAATGAAAGAGTAAAAGATAAAACAAAACCGGAGAGAATTCCAGGAATTATCTGAGGGATGATAACTTTGTGTATCGCTTTAGTTGGAGTTGTTCCTAAATCTAAAGCAGCTTCATATAGGGCAGGATCCATCTGAGTAAGTTTGGGTTTGACGTTCAGATAGACAAAAGGTATCGCAAGCACGCAGTGTCCGATAAGAAGAGTGTAAAAAGAAAAAATAGACTTCCCTTGGAAAAAGTACTGTGTTAAGAAAACAAACATGACTGTCAAAGACATAGCCATGACTATCTCAGCATTCACAACAGGAATCTGATTGATCGATTCTATTATCCTTCTAGGTTTCTTCTTCATGTAGTAGACACCTATTGCACCTAGAGAACCTATGACTGTCGAAACCAGAGAAGATATGGAAGCTAAAATCAGTGTATTACCTAAAGCCGTCAGTATCTCTTTGTTATTAAACAGATCTCCGTATAGTTTAAAAGTGAAACCTGACCACTGCCCTAAAATGGTCGCACCTGTGAAAGAGTAGACTATCAGATAGAGTATAGGAAGATAACATACAAGTAGAATCAGATAAATGTATATATAGGAAAGTACTTTTTTTACCATGTTTTGTTGCTCCTTTCACTTTCGCTTTGGAATTTGCCAGTAGCAAGCATCGCTATGAAGATGATTAGAAGCATGATAAGGGACATGAAAGATCCTGAGTTCCAATCACTGTTTGAAAAAGATAGATAGATGGAGTTTCCAAAGAGCATTATCTTTCCTTCAGACATCGTGTCAGAGATGACGTAAGAAGAGATCGTCGGCATGAAAACCATCATCGAAGCAGAGATCAAACCAGGGAGAGTCTGGGGGAAAAAGGCTCTGATAAATGTTTTAAATGGATTGCATCCTAAATCTTTAGCAGCTTCTACTCTGGAGTAATCAATTTTTAACATAGTTGAATATAAAGGAAGTATAGTGAACGGGAGATAATTTAATACCATACCTACCATTGTGCAAAAAAGTGGATGTTGTCCTGTCGTTGTTCCAAACCACTTTAAGACAATTGAGAGAAGATCTCTTAAAGCACCTGTCCTCAGGACGAAGTTTATCCAGCTAGGAAGGACAAAAAGAAGAACTAGAACATAGCTTCTATTTATCTTAGGATTAGATAATAAAAAAGCTAATGGATACGCTATTAAAATACATAATACAGTATTGAATAATCCTATCAGAACAGAGACAAGGAGAATATTTAACTTTGTAGTTGAAGTAAAGAATTCTTTAAAAGCATTCAACGTGAAATATCCGTTAGCATCGGTAAAAGCATAGTAGATGATAAAGAGGATGGGGATGATTATAAACAAGACAAGAAACAGAGAGAAAGGAATAGCTAAAGATTTTCTGAACACTTTATCTTTCATAGTTTGCTATATCTCCTCTGAGCCTGATTTTAATCTTCTTAGAATCTGCTTTTATACCGACAATATCACCGGTATTGAAGGTGTAGGGAGTTGAGATAAAGTAATCCTCTTCATCCTGACTTCTTATGAGGATGAGATAGTGATCACCTTTGTAGACGGATGTGATGACTTCACCGATCACATCAGCATCTTCAGTGTCATCTGATATCTGGAATGCATCGACAGGAATAGTAGCTAAAACATCAGCATCTGTAAGATCATAAGATTTTCCGCTGAATGATAAGAATCCTTCTTCATCAACCTTTGATCCTGGAAGCAGTTGGGTGATATTGACTTTGAATCTATTCTCACCGATGAACAGATCATTGTTCTTGTCGATGTAAGCATCGGTGTAGATATTCATGTTGTCTTTTCTCTTCATCAGATGAATATCATCAGGTCTTATCTGAATGTAGATAGGTTTATCAGGGTCGTATGACTTGATCGTCTGAGCCATTACTTCGTTATGCCCTATCATGATCACATATAGATAATTGACACCTTTGAAGACTTTAGAGACGATTCTTCCTTTGATGTACCCTTCTTTTTCCTCAGTCTGGAAGTGGATATCTTCTGGACGAACGACAGCATCTACCTGAGTATTTATTTCAAAATCATCGACACAGTCCATGACTTTACCTAAGAATTTAACTTTTTTATAGCCCACCATTGTTCCGTTATAGATATTAGAAGAACCGATGAAGTCGGCTACAAAAGCATTCTTTGGTTCGTTGTATATTTTCTCTGGACTTCCTATCTGCTGTATCGTTCCATCGTTCATAACGATGATGGTATCTGACATTGTTAAAGCTTCTTCCTGATCGTGGGTAACATAGATAAAAGTTATTCCAAGCTTCTTATGCATCTCTTTTAATTCGAGCTGCATATCTTTTCTCATCTTTAAATCAAGAGCACCTAAAGGCTCATCTAAAAGAAGGATCTGCGGTTCGCAGATGATTGCTCTTGCTATTGCAACTCTCTGCTGCTGTCCTCCGGATAAGGTTGATATATCCCTGTCTTCCAGTTCATCTAAATCCACAATCGACAAAGCTTTGACAACCTTGTTATCGATCTCTTCTTCGGTCAGATGCCTGTATTTGAAGGAAGGAACAGGATTGTTTATCGCATGCTCTATTTTGTCATCAATCGTCTTGATTCTCTCTTCTTTTTCTTCAGTAGAGATGATCTTATCTTTCTTTATTCTCTTCTTCTGTTTAATCAACTGTTTGATTCTGCTTTTATCTATTTCTTTTATTTGATTTCCATCCTTATCGAGAATAGGTATAGGAATCTTTTTGTTTTTTAAACCGAAGGCAACGTTGTCGTAGACATCGAGATTAGGGAAGAGAGCGTAGTGTTGGAAAACTGTGTTGATCGGTCTTTTGTAAGGAGGAAAAGAAGTCAAGTCGTGACCATTTAATAAGATATCTCCAGAGTCTGGTGTTTCAAATCCTGCTATCATTCTTAAAGTGGTTGATTTTCCACATCCTGAAGGTCCTAGCAAGGTGACAAATTCTCCTTTGTCGATATATAGAGAGATATCATCGATAACTGTCTCCCCATCATATATTTTGGTGACGTGTTTCAGTTCGATGATGTGTTTATTTTCTTCTGAAAAACCCATTTTTCCACCTCCAAAAAAACAAAAAAAATATATCATGTTTTTTTAAAAAAACAATCTATTTTTTTATTAATTTTTTATTTGAAAAAATTTTTGAAAAAATCCGCTTGATTTCAAGAGAATTTTCAAGAGAAAAATAATTGCCATTAAATAAAACAACTTATATTAATATATAAAGTTGAAATGATAATATACATATTGTTTATATTTGATTTTTAAGAGATATCTGTTCGTTTTTATACAGATTTTATATACTTATTGTTTTTAAAAACTCATCTTGATTTTTTCTTTCTTTT
>JALEUS010000030.1 GCA_022780765.1 Bacilli bacterium
AAAGTTTTCCAAACCTGTGGCTCTTATGATGGTGCAAGCTTCACAGGAGATCTCTTCACTCTGATTAGAAGCGCGATGATTAACGGGTTGGATCCTCAGGCTTATCTTGAATATTGCTTATGCCATTATGCGGATACTCCCATTGAGAACCTGTTGCCCTATCATCGAGAACTGAAAGAGAAGTTCCCGTTAAAATAAGTTCCGTTTAGTTACTTACACGCCTTTCTTTGATAGGAAGGCATTTTTTTATGTTGGCAACCCTTAGTCGAGTGTCCTGAATTGACGTATACATATCAATTATGGTTTCTCTTACTCTATTTCTGTTTTTAAAGTAAAAGAGTTCATTTCAAATTGAAAAAGGTGTTCAATAAAAAAAGAGAAGAGGATCTCTTTTATGAGTTGTCCTCTTTCTCTTTTTTATTTTCTTTATCTTCTAGCATCACTTTTTCACTCTGAATGAAAGAGTCCTCTTTCCTTTTATCGATATACACATCAAGAGAGCTTCTCTTTTTCTTATCATTGTGCATGGTGACCAAAATCAGATCGACAAAGTTGACAAGATCACGGAGCTTTTCACTTGGAGTTGAAAGAATACACTGCAGTCCAAACTGAGTAAGAAGCTCGGTTGACTTCATGATTCTAGTTGAGTCCATCTTAGAGAATGCTTCATCGAATATGACAAGTCTCAAAGTGTTTGAATCCTTTTTATTGTTGACTCTTGTGACGGAAGCAAATGAGGCGATGATTGCTATGTAGAATGGGTTTTGAGTCTCTCCTCCAGACTGTGATTTAAACGATTTTCCTAGGGAGATGGGTTTGCTATCTTCAGAGAATCCACGGGTGACGAGAAGATCGAAGGTGAGATAGGTTGTATAGTTTGTATAAAGAGCGATGTTTTTTAATATCTGTTCTCTTTCTTCACCGACTTTGTTATCGCTATCTGAGATGAGAGCAAAGAGATCGTTCATCGTCGTCTTGTGCTTCTCCATGAAGAGGTCTTCAGCATCACCGTGTTTTAAAAGATCATCGTCCATTATCATGTTGTAATAAGAGATGAAATCTCTGTTAGGGGCGACTTTAAACTGATAACGATCTCTTCCGAACTTGTTTTCTTCAAGAGCGAAATTGAGCTCATCTATCTGTGAGTAGACAGATTCAATAGTTGCTCTGAGCTTGTAGATGAAGTCATCTTTAAACTCTTTGATTGAAGCATCGTGGGCTATAGCAATCTTCTCTATATAAGAAGGCAGCATGACTTTTGAAATTTCATCCAATGCTTTATCAAACTCATCATTGTTCTGGTAGTTCTCTATCTGATAGTTGAGATGATAGGTACCACAGTACTCAGCTTTCAGCTGTCTGAGCTGAACCTTTTGCTTTGTCTGCTCATTGAAAAGAGGATTGTACTCTCTCTTGAGCTCTTCTTTTATCTGATTTAAAGTCATCTGCTTTGAATCGATCAGCTTATTGTAGAAAGGTTCGTATTCCTGTTCAACCTTGTCAGCAGGGAAAGTCTCTAAAGCTTTTTTATATGAGGATAGGATCTCTTCTAGCTGAGGGAGTTCAACTGTATTTAATCTGTTGAGCTCGCTGATGATCTCACCTTTTTGAGTGAAGATGTCATCTCTGTCTGCTTTTATCGATGAGATATCCTGTTTGAAAGCATTGATCTTGTCATCGATATCATTGATGTCTCCGTAAGCAGCATCGTGAATCTGATTGTCAACATCTTCTATCTTGGTCTTCAGAGATGAGATATCTTTAACTCTTTCAAAATCTAATCTGTAGGAGTTTATCTCTTCATTAGACATCACTTCCAAAGATAGCAAGGGATCTAACTTCCCGAGCAGCTCAGTGTACAGGGAGTACTGTCTTTGGAGAGCGTGGAAAGAGTTTTGAAGAAACTCTTTGCTCTCAGATGAGATCTTGGTTCCTATGAATCTGTTTCTTCCTAACCTCTCATCGAGATTCCAAGTCGCAAAAGCTCTGTAACCTGTACAATCAGCAAGAAGACCCATGCCGGTAGAAGAGTTTCTGGCTTCCGAGAAGGAGTAGCACATCTTTATTCTTCCCAAAAGATAATTGCTGTAAGCTCGTGCACCTGGATCATCAGTCACAATCAAAGAGGCGACAGAATCCTCATCTGCTTTAAAGTCTCTTTCAATAAGTTTCTGAGTGTCTACAATAGCTAGATTTCTTGGAAACTCATAACCGTATTTGACATATTCCATTCTTATCTCTTTGAAGATTCTAAAAGCCTCTTCAAAGTAGGTAGGATTGACAAAGAAATTGAATTTTTGAGAGAAAATACAAGCCTCGATAGCAGTGACCCAAGTAGGATCTGTTATGTCGATTAAATCGCAGAATACATGGACGTAGGAATCTGAGTGCCTAGCTTTCAAATAGCTCTCTAGCTTCTCTTTCACTTTCGAGTAAATAGGTCCTTGAATCGAATCAAAAGGCTTCGTTCCAGATGAGAGATTGTTCAGCTGAGATTGAACGTTCATGATGTTTGATGAGAGCTGCTGTATCTTGCTTTGAACGAGAGTTTTGATGGTGAAAAGACTGCTTTTTAACTCGTCCATATTGTTTCTGAATAAGGATATGCAAGAGAACTCAAGAGAGTCGGTATCGATCTGATCCTTTATGACGTCAGCAGAGTTTTTGACATCTTTTAATGTCTCTATCAGCTCATCGAATCTCTCTTTTAAATCATCGAGTTTGTCAGAAGAAAAATCTTCATAATATCTCAAGAAATCATCGATGTTCTCAGAGTAATTGTTAGCGTATCTGGTAAGTTTTGTAACGACGCTGTTAACCTGCATCTGAATAGTTGTGATCTTGCTTGTGAAGTCCTTCTTCTTGTTTGCTAAAGACTCTGTAAGCTGATAGTTATCGCTTTGAAACTTCTTAGCTTCATAGGAGGACAAAGACTGACTGAGCTCCTCTAACTGTTCATCAAAATTGCTTATCTGACCTGCGAAGGAAAGGATTTTATCATTGTAGTCGTTGATCTTCTTTTTTACATTGTCTCTTTTTCTTTTGCAGTCTTCATAATTGACACGGTTGTCCATGTAGTTTAAGAGATTGATCTTCTCGACATTGCTTTTATAGCTTTCAAAGAGATCGTGTATCTTTTGAAGCTTCTCCTGTTTCTTTCTAAGTTCATCCGCTTCTTTTTGAAGAATCTTGTATTGATTTATCGTCTTCTGCATAGGGGAGATATCTACTTCCAAAGCAGCATCGCAGACGTACTCGGTTATGAATTTTGAAAGATCTGAGATAGGAGCGAAAGAGACCGCTTGCTTAAAGAGAGTGAAGTACTTGTCAGGAAGGTTTCCAAAGGCTACCTTGGTGAAGTTGTGATATTCGATATCAGTGTCGAAGAACTGATAGGAGCTGTTCTTGTAATTGCTTTTGATGTAAGAGGAGAACTCCCTATACTGCATAGGTCTATAGATATTATCGACCTTGATCTGAAAATCGTTTTCAGGGAACCTGGAATCGAGATAAAAGTAATGTTTGGAGACCACATCCTTGCTGTCTACATCAAAAAGCACGCCGACAGTGAATATCTTCTTTTCAACGTCATCCTCTATCTCTAAAGCTATGTAGGAGGTGAAGTTTCCGTTTCTTATAGCGATGACAGAGCCATCGTCTCTGATACCTGCCTGTCCTTTTAAATAACCGAGAAGGGATCTACCACTTTTGCCTTTCTCATTGGCAGCTTTGTTGAAGTTTGAAGGATTTGTCGTTCCCTCAATCAGTATCTGAATAGCATCTATGACTGTCGATTTTCCAGTTCCGTTTGGGCCTGTTAAAAAAGTGATGTTTCTGATCTCTGTGTTGATGTTTGCAAAGTAATGCCAGTTTATCAGTCTCAATCTAATAATTCTTTTCATTTTTCTTCCTCGCTTTTAGAATCAAAAATCGATGTTGAATCTCTCTTCTCATCAAGGATAGTGATGTCGTCTTCATCTCTTTTTGTGATGGAACTGTAAAGAGCATTCATCTTCTCACTTGAGATAACATATCTGATTGCAGGAGTTATATAAAAAGAGTAGGATGGATCTGAATAAGAACCTATGAACCTGTTTAAAATATTATATGAATTCAAGTAAGAGAGGGAGCTTGAAACAGTGCTTGAGGAGATTCTCTTTGAAAGATTAGATAATCCCAGTTCATTTATCAGATTCATGACTTGAATATTGTTCATGAGGATGAATGATTCGCTAGGATTTTTTGAAACCTCTCCTTCGTAGTAGGAGCGTAGAGCAAACACCAAAAGAGTGGTGGGAACATCTATTCTCAGATGGTTGTACTCGGAGATGGATGAAGTGTAGATGACTCCGTCTTGATCGTCCTTGTTTATATCGATATCAACAAAGGAGAAGTAATCTTCAAAGAGGGAGTAGTACTGCTCAATGAAAATGTACATCTGATTTGTCTTGAACATCTTTGTGGTTTTATCGTATGTCCTTCTGGTGATAAAGGAAGTGTAAAGAAGGTGATTTGCAACCTTCTTAAACATATCTTTTTCACCTCTGGTCATCTTTTCTATTTCATTTTCAAACATTTTTCTTTCTCTCCTTCTTCATTCGTGTAAATTCGTAAAGAGGCATGTAGTATCCTTGATGTTCTATCCTGTCCTTTATCTTTTTCACTTTGTAAGGAATGGTTTCTAAATCAGCTTTCAAAATCGACAGGATAATAAGGACCAAGTTATCGCTGTTATCGATGGATATATCTTCGGTGGTCAAAGAAGTATCCTTCACCTGTCTGTCGATGAACTCTAAGATAGCAGAATCTGAAAAACGATTGAGTTCCTCTGTCAATCTGTTGTTCATCTCAAAGAAGTCATCGCTGTTTAAATCATCTTCAATCGCCAGTGGTTCTCCATCGATGATATTTTCTCTTTTCATAGGCAAGGTTGCAGATTGTCCATCTAAAAAACCTGCTCTTTGAATGTTTAAGCACTCTCTTGCTTGATTGACTATAGGTAGTTCTTCGTATGAGAGAGCGTAATTATTTTTTATCTCGTTAGCCATGGTGAGGATGATCTTGTCGATCTTTCCTTTGATTGTCTTATCGCTTGAGGATAAGTAGTTGATCTTTCTTTGGACAGCCTCGGTATAATTAGCGTTTGCTTTATCTATCTCATCGAAATTTTTCTGAAGTCTTGAGAAGATCTCAATGATATCTTGGATGGTCTTTATTATTTCTTTGGCAATATCATCCTCTCCTCTCTTCTTGTTTGCAGGTTCGCTTTTACAGCAGAGGATGAGCCTTGTCAGTTTTCTTTCAGAGTTCAACCATCCGTTTAAGATGTTTATTGTCGGTTGAGCGTAAAGACCAAGTGAATCGAATGTCTTCATCGGATGATAATACTTTTCAGAGATATCGACTCTGTATTCATCAAAGTGCTGTTTTAAAACAGTATTAGGGTCGAAAGTGGAATCGAGCTGTGTTCCAAAGACCTGTATCTGCTGACGAAGAAGCATGACAGATAGATCGATAGTATCAGCATTGCTTCTAGCATTTAAAAGAGCTTGATACATGTAGTCGTCCTCTTTCTCATCTTCCATTTTGAGCTCGGCATAAGTCTGATGGACAATAGGCAGATAGCTGTTATTATCGGTTGTTAACTCGGTGAGGATCTTCAGTATCTTCAGCGAGTAAGCTGGGATGAGAATCTTTTCAGCTCTGGTAGCATTATTTTTTACAAGCAAAAACCAACCAGCGTCACTTAGAGTTCTGATTATGGTGTTGATTCTAGAGTTGATGCTCTCCTCCTCTTGATTCTGAAAGTCCAGTTGGAGCTGTTTGTCCTCGGAAAGTTCATCAGAATGCTCAAAAGAGGAGATGATGTTATCTTTTTTATCGAAATCTCCTTTTTTTATCTCTTCATCGACAGCTTTGTTTTGG
>JALEUS010000078.1 GCA_022780765.1 Bacilli bacterium
AGTGATCTCATATTTCCAAGCATCGTTCCACTTATCGCTTGTCAAATTTGAATGAGCTATAAACCAGATACCATAGTCATCATTTTTTGTAGCATCAGCTATAAAACTCTTTCCATAAGCGAACTGTTTTTCAGGGTCGATTGAAGTTTTGACAACACCTTTCTCTTGAAGTTTTTTAAATGTTGCAACAATGCTTGATTCAAACACATCTTTTTCATTTAATCTCTGCATTTTTTTATTCCTCCTAAGCTAATAAATATTATAACAATTATTTTACTTTTGATAAAGCAAAGCAATTCACAAAAAAATTTTATTACCTTTGTTTATGATTGAATATTTGTGCTTATAATGAATGATAATAAAAAGAAATAATTATATAAATTAGTATTAATTATTAAGATCAATTTAATAACTAATATTAAGTTGCTAATTTAAAAATTAAAAATTCAGGTGTTTATTTATTACTTTTATTAATAGATTGATGTCATATTAAATTGATATATAAAGATTATTTTATCAATCAAAAAAAAGTAAATTTGTTAAAAAACTTATATAAATTATATAAAATTAATTGGAGAACAATATATGAAAAAGAAATATTATGTTGAAGGAATGACCTGTTCATCCTGTCAGGTTCATGTAGAAAAAGCTGTCTCTTCTATAAAGGGAGTCAAGGAAGCTAAGACATCTCTTGTAGATAATTCACTATCTGTTGAGAAAGATGACAGCGTAGATGATAAAAAGATTGAGAGAGCGATAAAAAAAGCGGGATACTCTTTAAAAGGAGAGAAGGATAACAGTGATAAATCGATCACAAAACAGATGATGATTCTTGTTGTCACTATCCTTTTGATGATTCCTCTATTTTATCTTTCCATGGGGTACATGATGAATTTTAATATAGGTGTACTCAGGGATAGAATACTCCTTTTAGGTTTGATAGAGTTCATCTTATCTATATCAATCATGTTTTTAAATCGTCGTTTCTTCATATCTGGTTTTAGAGCTTTAATAAATTTGAAACCGAATATGGATTCTCTTATTGCTCTGGGTTCATCAATAGCTTTTATCTATTCTCTTGTCATATACTGCATCATGTTGTTTTCTGTCTCGTTTTCAAAAGAAAACAATCTTCAGATGATTCATCACTACTCGATGAATCTCAATTTTGAAACAGCAGGAATGATACCTGCTTTCATCTCGATTGGAAAATTCTTAGAGAGCTTGACGATGAATCAAAGCAAGAAGAGCATCGAAGGACTTAAAAATCTGGTGAGCAGTCAAGTTATTTGCATAAAAGATGGAAAAGAGATAATTATCGACGTTGACAAGATTCAAGAAGGCGATATTTTACTTATTAAAAAAGGTGAGTCATTTCCTGTGGATGGAATAATCTGTGAAGGAAAAGGTGAGATAGATGAATCATCTTTGACAGGTGAATCAGTGCCTGTATACAAAGAGGAAGGGATGGATGTTTTATCTTCAACAATCGCACTTAATAACATGAAGATCAAAGCTACCAAAGTTGGTAAAAACACCACTTTAAATCGAATAATAGATCTTGTCAAAGATTCTTCTTTATCGAAAGGAAACATTACCAGGATTGTAGATAAGGTCTCTTATTTCTTTGTTCCGACTATCATTATTCTATCGGTTATCACTTTTTTGGTGTGGTTCTTTCTTCCTAAAAGTGTATTTGATAACTCAATTATCAAAGAGAATCAATTGTCGTATGCTTTTTCAAGAGCTATCTCTGTTCTTGTTATCGCTTGTCCATGTTCACTAGGTCTTGCTACTCCAGTATCTATCATGATCTCAACTTACAAGGGAAGCAGGAACGGTATTCTATTTAAAGATGCACTTCAATATGAACAGCTAAACAGAGTGTCCTATGTCATCTTCGATAAGACAGGAACATTGACCAAAGGAAAGATGAAGGTTAAAGATATCTACCCTTACAATATAGAAAAGAAACAGTTTTTGGAGTATGTTTACTCCCTTGAGAACAATTCAAATCATCCGTTAGCTGCATCCGTTGTTAAGTACATGAAGGAAAACAATATCTCTTTGCTCAACTCAACTGATTTTGTTTCTAAAGATGGTGAGATATCATGTTTTACAGATGAGAAAAAGATATCATCTTATCCTCTAAGAGAGATTGAAAAGAAGAACATTCTTCTTCCTGAAAAACTAAAAGAGATAGTAAACAAAGTTTCTCTATCAAAAGAAAAACCACTCATCTTTTTCATCGATGATAAACCGATTGGAATCATATCTTTAGAAGATGAGATAAAAGAAGATGCTAAAAAAGCTATTGAAGAGATAAAGAAGATGAACAAGGTACCTGTTCTTCTTTCTGGAGATAATCAGATAATCACAAGAAAGATAGCTGAGTCTTTAGGAATAGATATCTATTATGGAGAGATGTATCCTGATGAGAAACTCAAGATAATACAGTTTTATCAGAAGCATGGTAAAGTCTGCATGGTAGGGGATGGAATAAATGATGCTCCATCTTTGATGAGTGCTGATGTTTCAATCAGCTACTCTTCTGGAAGTGATCTAGCTATCGATTCGTCTAACATCGTCGTTTTAAAAGACGATGTCAAAAGTGTGGTATCTGCTTTTAATCTCTCTATAATAGCGCTGAGAAATATAAAAGAAAATCTTCTTTTTGCTTTCTTCTATAATCTGGTTATGATACCAATAGCAGCAGGAGTGTTCTTCTTTACCAGAAATGAATTTCTGACTGATCTAAAGCCTTATTATGGAGCAATATGCATGTCTCTTTCATCTATCTCTGTCGTATTAAATGCCCTCAGGATAAATCTCTACAGCTTAAATAAAAACAGAGT